>NZ_JBEAJL010000114.1:0-20999 GCF_040065275.1 Klebsiella sp. JB_Kp042 | reverse complement strand
ACACAACCCGCTACGGGGGAGACTTACCCGAAATCTGATTTATTCAACAAAGCCCGGCTGCGTCTGTCTGCAGCCCGGCACGCTGCTCGATACCTTTACCCCCATCCGCGAAGATTTCCTCCAGGGTTAATCCATGTCGGGGGGCGCTTGCCGCCCCCGGTTATCTATCTGTACCTTCGAATAAAATATACCAGCAAAATCATTATCCTGATAATAATATTCCCCGCCTCGCTTACGCTGATATTTCATACTTTTCAGCCCCTCACAAACGCCTAAAATGCTTACCACCTCACCTTTTTGAAACATCGTTTCGACTTTGATCACATTTCCATCCAGATCTGCATGACGCGGAAATAAATCGCAATAGAATGAAATTAAAACGGTGTTTTATAAAAAACAGATCAGCATATAAAAAGAGCCTGACGGCCCCTCCATGCTGGGCCACTTAAAACCTAACCCATTCATTAACAAGGATATGTTAACCAGAGGAAGCGTTCAGACTTTTTTGCGTGGTTCGCGGCCAAAGGCCGACAGCGCCGCGTCACCGGATCCGTATTACAACTCGTAAGCCAGGTAGGTATGTATGAATGAAAACAAGCTGCTGGGATTGGCATGGATATCGCCCTATATCATCGGGCTGATTGTCTTTACCGCTTTTCCTTTTGTTTCATCTTTCTTTCTCAGTTTTACTGAGTACGACTTGATGAGTCCGCCGGTATTTAACGGCATTGAAAACTATCGCTATATGTTGACCGAGGATAGCCTGTTCTGGAAATCGATGGGGGTGACCTTTGCCTACGTCTTTTTAACCATCCCCTTAAAACTGGCTTTCGCCCTCGGCATTGCCTTTGTGCTCAATTTCAAACTGCGCGGTATCGGCTTTTTCCGCACCGCCTACTATATCCCGTCGATCCTTGGCAGCTCGGTGGCGATTGCCGTGCTGTGGCGCGCCCTGTTCGCCATTGACGGCCTGCTGAACAGTTTTCTCGCCGTCTTTGGCATCGATGCCATCAACTGGCTGGGGGAACCCTCGCTGGCGCTGATGTCGGTCACCCTGCTGCGCGTCTGGCAGTTTGGTTCCGCGATGGTCATCTTCCTCGCCGCGCTGCAGAACGTCCCGCAGTCGCAGTATGAGGCGGCGATGATCGACGGCGCCTCGAAGTGGCAGATGTTTATGAAGGTCACCGTGCCGCTGATCACCCCGGTGATTTTCTTCAACTTTATTATGCAGACCACCCAGGCGTTCCAGGAGTTTACCGGCCCGTACGTGATAACCGGCGGCGGCCCGACCTATTACACCTACCTGTTCTCGCTCTACATCTACGATACCGCCTTTAAGTACTTCGACATGGGCTATGGCGCCGCGCTGGCGTGGGTGCTGTTCCTCGTCGTGGCGGTCTTTGCGTCGATAGCCTTTAAGTCATCGAAATACTGGGTCTTCTATTCCGCCGATAAGGGAGGCAAAAATGGCTGATATTCAACAGATGGCGCCGGTGATGAGCGACGCCGATCGTGAGGTCGCCCGTACGCTGCGCCGGGAAAAGGTGAGCCGGGTGGTGCGCTACGTCGTGCTGGTGTTCGTCGGCCTGCTGATGCTCTACCCGCTGGCGTGGATGTTCTCCGCCTCGTTCAAGCCGAACCATGAGATCTTCACCACCCTCGGGCTGTGGCCGACTCACGCCACCTGGGACGGGTTCATCAACGGCTGGAAGACCGGCACCGAATACCATTTCGGCCACTATATGCTGAACACCTTTAAGTATGTGATCCCGAAGGTCGTGTTAACGATCATCTCCTCCACCATTGTGGCGTACGGCTTCGCACGCTTTGAGATCCCGTGGAAGAAGTTCTGGTTCGCGACGCTCATCACCACCATGCTGCTGCCGAGCACCGTCCTGCTGATCCCGCAGTACCTGATGTTCCGTGAAATGGGGATGCTGAACAGCTATCTGCCGCTGTATCTGCCGCTAGCCTTCGCCACCCAGGGATTCTTTGTCTTCATGCTGATCCAGTTTCTGCGCGGCGTCCCGCGAGATATGGAAGAGGCGGCGCAGATCGACGGCTGCAACTCCATCCAGGTGCTGTGGTATGTGGTAGTGCCGATCCTCAAGCCGGCCATTATCTCGGTGGCGCTGTTCCAGTTCATGTGGTCGATGAACGACTTTATCGGTCCGCTGATCTACGTCTACAGCGTCGATAAGTATCCCATCGCTCTGGCGCTAAAAATGTCTATCGACGTCACGGAAGGCGCGCCGTGGAACGAAATTCTGGCAATGGCGAGCATCTCCATTCTGCCGTCCATCATCGTCTTCTTCCTGGCTCAACGCTACTTCGTGCAGGGCGTGACCAGCAGCGGAATCAAAGGTTAAGAGGGAAATATCATGGCTGAAGTGATTTTCAACAAACTGGAAAAAGTTTACTCAAACGGTTTTAAAGCGGTGCATGGTATCGACCTGAAGATTGCCGATGGCGAATTTATGGTGATCGTCGGCCCTTCCGGCTGCGCCAAATCGACCACCCTTCGCATGCTGGCGGGTCTGGAGACCATCAGCGGCGGCGAGGTGCGGATCGGCGATAAGATCGTCAACAACCTGGCGCCTAAATCCCGTGGTATCGCGATGGTGTTCCAGAACTACGCCCTCTATCCGCATATGACGGTAAGGGAAAACCTCGCCTTCGGCCTGAAGCTGAGCAAGCTGCCCAAGGCGCAGATTGATCGGCAGGTGGAGGAAGCGGCGAAAATTCTTGAACTGGAGGAGCTGCTGGAACGTCTGCCGCGCCAGCTCTCCGGCGGCCAGGCGCAGCGCGTGGCGGTGGGCCGGGCGATCGTCAAAAAACCGGACGTCTTCCTGTTCGACGAACCGCTCTCCAACCTTGACGCCAAGCTGCGCGCCTCGATGCGCATCCGCATTTCCGATCTGCATAAGCAGTTGAAAAAATCCGGTAAACCGGCGACCACCGTCTACGTTACCCACGATCAGACGGAAGCGATGACCATGGGCGACCGCATCTGCGTGATGAAGCTCGGCCACATTATGCAGGTCGATACCCCTGACAACCTCTACCACCAGCCGAAAAATATGTTTGTCGCCGGCTTCATCGGCGCGCCGGAGATGAATATTCGCCCCAGCCAGCTGGTTGAATACGACGGCCGCCTGTGCCTGACCCTTGGCGACCAGCGCCTGCCGTTGAACGACCGTCTGGCGGAGAAAGTCGGCGCGTATCAGCATCAGGAGGTGTTCTACGGGGTCCGCCCGGAATTCGTGTCGCTCTCCGACGCGCCGTTCGCCGAAGGCGGCTGCATGGGCGAGATGGTGCGGGTGGAAAACATGGGCCATGAGTTCTTTGTCTATCTGCAGGTCGCGGGTTACGAGCTGACCGCTCGCGTGCCGTCGGACGATGCGAAGCCGATGATAGCTAAGGGACTGAATCTAAAAGTCTATTTCACCTTTGATCTTAACAAGTGTCACATCTTTGACGCCAAAACCGAACAGAACCTCTCTCTGTGAACCCTGGAGCATAACAATGAAAAACGTGCTGATAAGCGCCACCCTCTCCGCCACCCTGGGCCTTAGCGCCTTCTCCTCGCTGGCGCAGGATGTCGACCTGCGTATGTCCTGGTGGGGGGGCAATGGCCGCCATCAGGTGACTCTCAAGGCGCTGGAGGCTTTTCACCAGCAATATCCCGATATCAATGTCAAAGCGGAATATACCGGCTGGGACGGCCATCTTTCGCGCCTGACCACCCAGATAGCCGGCGGCACCGAGCCAGACGTGATGCAGACCAACTGGAACTGGCTGCCGATTTTTTCGAAAAATGGCGAGGGTTTTTACGATCTCAACACTCTGAAAGACGAGATCGATCTCAGCCAGTTCGACGCCAAAGAGCTGCAGTCCACCACGGTCAATGGCAAGCTCAACGGCATCCCGGTGTCGGTCACCGCCCGGGTCTTCTACTTTAACGACGAAGCGTGGAAAAAGGCGGGCATCCCCTTCCCGAAAACCTGGGACGAACTGCTGGCGGCGGGGAAAACTTTCGAAAGCAAACTCGGGAAACAGTACTACCCGGTGGTGCTTGAGCACCAGGACGTGCTGGCCCTGCTCAACTCATACATGGTGCAAAAATACAACCAGCCGGCCATCGATGAGAAAGGACGCAAATTCTCCTACAGCAAAGCGCAGTGGGCGGACTTCTTCGGCATGTATAAGAAGCTTATCGACAGCCATGTCATGCCGGACACCCGCTACTATGCCTCCTTCGGCAAGAGCAACATGTACGAGATGAAGCCGTGGATCCAGGGTGAATGGGGCGGGACCTACATGTGGAACTCCACCATCAACAAGTATTCCGACAACCTGAAGCCGCCGGCGAAGCTGGTGCTGGGGGAATACCCGATGCTCCCCGGGGCCACCGATGCCGGACTGTTCTTCAAGCCTGCGCAAATGCTGTCGATTGGCAAATCGACGAAAAACCCGCAGGCGGCGGCGAAAGTGATTAACTTCCTGCTGAACAGTAAAGAAGGGGTGGATATTCTCGGACTGGAGCGCGGCGTGCCGCTGAGTAAAGCGGCGGTCACCTACCTGACCGAAGACGGGATCATCAAAGCCGACGATCCGGCGGTGTCCGGTCTGAAGCTGGCGCAATCCCTGCCCACCACTCTGCCGGTCTCGCCGTACTTCGACGACCCGCAGATCGTCGCCCAGTTCGGCACTACCCTGCAGTACATCGACTACGGTAAAAAGTCGGTGGAAGAAGCGGCCGAGGACTTCCAGCGCCAGACCGACCGCATTCTGCGCCGCGCGATGCGCTAACCTGCCCGTCGGAAACCTCCCGCGGCGTCCGCCGCGGGAGAGCCTGCCTGAGTATCCTGTCAGAAGAAATATTTAAAGCGCACCCGGGCGCCGTAGCGTTCATCGGGATTCCCACTCTTCGCTGCCGTGGAATCGAGCCACGAGGCGTAGGCGCCAAGGTAAATATTGAAGTTCGGCATCGCCATAATATTCGGCAACTGCCAGGAAGTATGCACGGTGTGGATGTCATAGCGCCCCGGCGCGAGGATTGCGCAGTCGTCATCGCACTCGCTGCTCACCCCGGCCATGTTGAACTGGTCGATTTTGTTATGCGCGTAGATATAGCCCAGCTCCACGCGATGCCACAGGGCGTTGATCCCGGCGCTGAAGTCGGTTTCGTCCGCCGCGTCCAGCAGGGCGGTACTCAGATTGACCACCGCCCCGTCCTGCGGATCGCTTTTCAGGGTGTTCCAGCTCATGGTCATCCCGTAGCCGGTACGGTTTGACTGGTCGACCCAGCGCCCGCCCTGGTTCTGATAGCCGTAGGCGTTGTTGACGAGGTTGCTCTCTATCGCCGCCGCCGCCGACCACGCGCCGGACTGCCACACCGCCACCGGCCGCACGTACACCACGTTTTTGCGGTTTTCCAGCGCATTACCGTGATAGTTCTGATCGACAAACAGCGAACTGCCATCCTCCACCAGGGTGTTAACCTCGAAATACCAGTTATCCACCGTTTTGCTGAACAGGAGGTTGCCGCCGCTGCTGCTGCGCCCGCGTCCCTCTTTCATCATGTAAATATAGCCATAGCCGTCGGAATAGAGGTCGTTGGCGGTATTTCCTGAATATTCAATAAAGGTATCCTGATTCAGGGGGAACATATCCCAGGCTTCAAAGCGGCCTATTTTTATTTTCCAGTCATCCTGCTGACCAAAGAAAAATACCGCATCATCGAGATTCATTTTGCCATCCATATCCGCCAGGGGCTGCACGCTGAATCCGGCATATTTCCCGTCGGCGCCATTACGTCTGCCATCGAAACCCAGCAGAATACGGCCATTAATATCCCAACGCTCTTTATCACCGGGCGCCCAGCTTTTATTCGCGCTGGTTTTGACCGACGTCAGGCTGCCGGTGCGGCTGGCGCCATCAAGATTAAATTCGACGTCGCCATAAAATTTTAATTCGCCATTGTCGTTTAGCTGCAGGCGCGGCGTAGCCGGCGCCGCGCGGGCGACCGTCGTGGCCTGCTGCTGGCCTTTCAGCGTCTTAATCTCCGCCTCTGCGCTGGCGGCGCGCGCCTCCGTCGCCTTCAGCCGCTGCTCCATTTGCGCCAGCCGATCCTCCAGCGATAACGGCGCCTGCGCCATCGCCTGTGGCAGAGAGAGAGACGTGAGAAAACACCCGACCCAGATTTTATTCATCGGTAAACCCTTTTATTATGAAATGAACTCAATTTGTTATTAATGGGTAATGCACGACGATGCAGGCAATAATAACCCGCCCATCGTCAAAGACGGGTTATTAACGACAACAGCCTTATTATTATTCGAGCTGCCAGGCTCCGGCTTCAGTTAATGCCGCTGAGCCGCTCCAGGCAAATAACGCTAATTCACGGCGGGGAGCCTGCGGATAGATACGGCTGCTCAGGCAGGCTTCGCCGTCATTGACAAACACCTCCACCGAAGAGCTATCGAAAAATATCCGCAGATTGAGATCCGCCCCGGCGGTCAACGGCACGCTGCGCGTCCCGCACAGGCCATGCTGCGGATAATGCCGCTCCAGCACCAGACGCTGCTGCTGGGCATCCACGTAGAGGCGCAGGCCATCGCCAAAGCGCAGACCATACTGCTCGGCGCTGCTGCGGGCGCAGTTCCAGCGCAGGTTCACCTCCATCGCCTCGCAGTTGTCGACCATCGTGGTCTGCTGATTGTTCAGGGTGCTTACCGGCCACGGGAACCAGGCGCCGCGCAGACTCTCCACTTCTTTCGCCGGGCGCATCTGCAGGCGGTTATCCGCGCTCAGGCTCAGCTCGCGCGGCAGGGAGAGCATGCCCGCCCAGCCGTCCTGCTGCTCCGGCAGCGGTGATTCCCACATATCCAGCCAGCCAATCACGATCCGCCGGCCATCGGGGGTGGCGAAGCTTTGCGGCGCATAGAAATCGTGGCCGTGATCCATCTCTCTGAACTCGCCGTGGCGGACGAATCGCTGCCCCGGCTGCCACTCGCCGATCAGATAGCCGCTCTGGAACAGGTTGCGGTTGCGGAACCCCTCGGCCTGCATCCCCTGCGGGGAAAACATCAGAACGCGTTTGCCGTTGAGGGTGAAGAAGTCCGGGCACTCCCACATATAGCCCATGGCGCTTTCCGCTTCATCCAGCACCCCCACATCCTGCCACTGGCGCAGATCGGCTGAGCGGTACAGCCGCACCTGGCCGGTATCGCCTTCGCGCGCGCCGACGATCATGTACCAGCTGTCTCCTTCCCGCCAGACCTTCGGGTCGCGGAAGTGGTGCATGCCCGGCGGGGTGTCGACCACCATCCCCTGGCGCTCGAAGTGGATCCCGTCCCGGCTGGTGGCCAGACACTGAACCTGATACAGATTGGCTTCGTCGCCCGGATCGCCGTGGAATTTATGCCCGGTGTAAATCAGCGCCAGGGTATCGCCATCGACCACCGCCGAGCCGGAGAAGCAGCCGTCTTTATCCTCCGGCCCCTCCGGCGCCAGGGCCACCGGCAGATGCTCCCAGTGCACCAGATCCTTACTCCGCGCGTGCCCCCAGTGCATCGGCCCCCACTGAGTGGAGTACGGGTGATGTTGATAAAAGGCATGGTACCAGCCGTCGAACCACACCAGACCGTTTGGGTCGTTGATCCACCCGGCGCGGGCCGCCAGGTGATAGTGCGGATACCAGCGCAGATTGAGCGCCTGGCGTTGTGTCTGGAGTACCTGTTCAGCCCTGGAGATTGTGTAAGTCATCATTTTCACTCTTTTTGATTCAGACAGCGGTAGGTTGCGACACCAGCGGATCGGCGGAGGATTTGCCGGAGCGCAACAAGAAGATGGAAATAAAGGTGGTGCAGAACACCAGCAGGCCCATGATCAGATAGGACTGAGCGAAGCCATATTTTTCATAGCTGTAGCCCGCCAGCGGCGACAAAACGCTGGCGATAATCGAGCTGGTGCAGGCGAAGCCCACCAGATAGAGGGTGGAGGAGAGGCGTTTATCGAAGTTGATGCTGTTGTACTTAAAGATAGCCACCAGCAGTATCGGCAGCTCCACCGCGTGCAGCAGTTTAGTGATGGAGATCAGCAGCGGCCCCTCCACCAGGCCGGAGGCCACCATGCGCATCGCCATCACCATGCCGGCGAAAATCAGACCATTTTTGGCGCCGATGCGGTTCACCAGCCACGGCGCGCAGAACATGCCGGCCGCCTCGAGGAACACCTGGAAGGAGTTGAGGTAGCCATACATCTCATTGCCTTCCTGCAGGGTCGCGAACTGCGATGAGAAATAGACCGGGAACTGCTGGTCATAGACGCCGTAGATGCAGGTGCCGATGACGAAGAAGACCAGCGCCCAGAAGCGCGGCAGCGTCAGCAGGCGCAGCGCATCTTCCAGGGTCACCTTGCCGCCCGAAATCGCCTCCTGCATCGCATGCGGCGCCGAGGAGACGCGCAGCCGCGCCAGCAGGATAAAAAACACCAGTCCGGAACAGCTGGCGACGAGGAAGTTAAGCTGCGGATTGATGTTAAACAGCAGACCGGCGAAGAAGGTGGCCACCGCCCAGCCCAGCGAGCCCCACATCCGCGCCCTGCCGAATTCAAACTGGCTCTGGCGCGCCACGCGCTCGGTATAGGATTCCAGCACGCCAATGCCGCCGTTAAAGGTCAAGCCGATGTAGATCCCGCCGAAGATGCTGCCCAGCAGGACGTTAATTTTCAGCAGATGGCCGAACAGCAGATACGCCGGACCGGAGAGGATCAGCAGCGCGGTGATATACCAGAGCAGATGTTTACGCAGCCCCAGCTTATCCTGGATAAAGCCATAGCAAACTTGCGCAAACAGCGCGGAAACCGACAGAACGGCGTAGATGATACCGGTATCGCCGGCCTTCAGCCCGACCTCCTGGTGCAGCCAGATGGAGAGCAAGGAGCCGGATGACGACCAGGTCACGAAAAAGAAAAACAGTAAGGCACTGAGCAACGGGTAGCTGTGTGAGTGATGCGCTTTCATCATGACATTCTCGTGTTAGAGGAATGCAATTATGGTAACGTTAACAAAAAACAAAGCGCAGGGGGATTCGCTGCGATACATGATGTTAATCACAAAAGTTAACGTTAACATAATGAAGATGCGATCGCGATCAAATATTAACCGCGGCAGCGTGGAGGACGAGGCTAGCATAAAATCGTTTCACGCTTTTACATCAGCGACTTAGTTGTATAGCCTGTACTCTGCAGCTATGGCGGAGGAAAAAATGGCGTCCCTGAAAGATGTAGCAAAACTGGCGAATGTATCTCTGATGACCGTCTCTCGGGCGCTGAACACCCCGGAGCGGCTCAAGCCGGAGACGCTGGCCCGCGTGCAGGCCGCCATCGCCGAAACCAACTATGTCCCCGACCTGTCGGCGAAAAAGATCCGCGGGGCGCGGGCCACCCCCAGCACCATCGGCGTGCTGGCGCTGGATACCGTCACCACCCCCTTTTCGGTGGAGATCACCCTCTCGATCGAAGAGACCGCCCGCGCCCACGGCTGGAACAGCTTTGTGGTCAACATGTTTTCCGACGATCGACCGGAAGCGGTGGTCGACCTGCTCCTCTCCCACCGTCCGGACGGCATTATCTTTACCACCATGGGCCTGCGCCAGGTGCCGCTGCCGGACAAACTGCTGACCCTGCCCTGCGTGCTGGCCAACTGCGAAAGCCTCAGCCAGCCGGTGGCCAGCTATATCCCGGACGATGAACAGGGTCAGTACGACGCGGTAAAAGCCCTGCTTGCCGCTGGCTATCGTCGTCCGCTGTGCCTGCACTTACCCGCCAGCCAGCTGGCGACAATCCGCCGCCGTCAGGGGCTGGAGCGCGCCTGCCGGGAGGCGGGCATCGAACCGGACAGCCTGACCCACTCGTATATGGCCCAGGGCGATGAGCATTACCACGATATTCCGGGGGTGGTGATGGCGCATATCCGCGAGGGTAAACCCGGCTTTGACTCGGTGATTTGCGGCAACGATCGCATCGCCTTTATGGTCTATCAGACGCTGCTGGGCCAGGGGTTACGCATTCCACAGGACGTGGCGGTGGTGGGATACGACAATATGGTGGGCATTGGCGATCTGTTTCTGCCGCCGCTCTCCACGGTGCAGCTGCCGCACTACGACATCGGGCGCCTGAGCGCCCTGCATATCATTCACGGCGACAACCATCGGGAGACGCGCAAGGTCGCCAGCCCGTGGCTGCCGCGCGCCTCACATTAACGGTTACCGATGTTGCGCAGCTTCTCGCCCGCCATCAGGTTGCGCTCAATGTGCTCGAGGGTGACATTTTTGGTCTCCGGGATCAGCCAGAAGGTGACGCCGATAAAGGCCACGTTGAGCACCGTGTAGAGCCAGAAGGTCCCGGCGGCGCCGATCGCGTCAAGCAGCGTCAGGAAGGTGGCGCCGATGATCATGTTCGACACCCAGTTGGTGGTGGTGGAGCAGGTGATGCCGAAGTCGCGGCATTTCAGCGGCTGGATCTCGGAGCAGAGGATCCACACCACCGGCGCCGCGCTCATCGCATACCCGGCAATACACATCATGGTCATGCCGACGGAAAGCCAGGAGAGGCCGCTGGAGGCGGTGCCATTGTCGAACTGCATCAGGCAGTAGCCGAGCACCAGGGTGCCCAGCGCCATCACGCTGAAACCGATTTTCAGCGCCGGCTTGCGGCCCGCTTTATCCACCGTGAACACCGCGATAAAGGTGGCAAACATAAAGGTCAGGCCCACCACCAGGGTGGCGATCATCTGCTGTTCGGTAGTGGTAAAGCCCGCCATTTTGAAAATACGCGGGGCGTAGTACATGATGATGTTCATGCCGGTGAACTGCTGCATCGCCTGCAGCAGCATGCCAAGGAACACCGCCCGGCGCACGTTACGATTGACCTTGAACAACGCCCAACCGCCCTGCTTCAGCTTCAGGCTTTCGCGGATCTCGTTAAGCTCATCGCGCGCCTTCTCCGAGGTATCGCGCAGCATCCGCAGCACCTCTTCCGCTTCGATATGGCGCCCTTTCTCCGCCAGCCAGCGAGGGCTGTTCGGCAGAAAGACGACCAGAACGATCAGGATCACCGCCGGCAGCGCCAGCACGCCCAGCATGGCGCGCCAGTTACCGCTGTAGCTAAAGGCGGTATCGGAAAGAAACGCCAGCACAATGCCGAGGGTCACCATCAGCTGATACATACTGATCATTTTTCCGCGCACGTTCTCGCTGGCCATTTCGGAGAGGTACAGCGGCGCGGTATAAGAGGCGATCCCAACGGCCACCCCTAACACCACGCGGGCCACCAGCAGCACTTCCACGCTGGCGGCAAAAGCGGAGCCGATAGAGCCGGCGACAAAAAGCACGGCCCCCGCCATCAGGCTGTATTTGCGGCCAAGGCGGAACGACAGCCAGCCGTTAAACAGCGCGCCTATCGCCGCCCCCAGCATCATGCTGCTGACCACCCACTCCTGAAGCTGGCTGGATAAGGTGAAGTGGTCGGTTATAAAGGGCAGCGCCCCGGATATCACGCCGATATCCAGGCCAAAGAGCAACCCCGCCACCGCCGCGGCGATAGAAACAAACCAGTTCATCCGCCGAGTGTCACGTTGCGCCCGCGGCGTTAATGCAGAGTCGTTACTGATTGAAGTCATTTTTATTCCTGCCACACAGAGAAAGACATAGGACGAAAGTACGTGACTGGCGGAGGAGTTTGTCAGGCTGGATACGCCAAAGATATGGACTATTTTGCTGGCAAGATGGGTTTTGTGATGGACATTAAACTTTCAAAGTAACAAAAAATTCGTTTCGCATAGTTAATAACCCTGTTCATACAGGGCGGTAACATTCATTCTGCACTCTGGAATATGGACGATCCTCATTTTACGGTATGGACAATAATTGCTCAGACGGCCGGGGCGATGAGTGTCGCGCCGGCCGTCGCCGACGGTTAGCGCGCCAGCCAGCCGCCGTCCACCGCCACCGTGTAGCCATTGATGTAATCGGAGGCTGGGGAAGCGAGGAAGACCACCGGCCCCATCAGGTCGGACGGCAGGCCCCAGCGCCCGGCGGGAATGCGGTCGAGGATTTCGCTACTGCGCTGCTCGTCGGCGCGGAGCTGCTGGGTGTTATTGGTCGCCATATACCCCGGGGCGATGGCGTTGACATTGATATGGTGTTTAGCCCACTCGTTGGCCAGCAGGCGGGTGACGCCCATCACCGCGCTTTTGGACGCGGTATACGACGGCACACGGATCCCGCCCTGGAACGACAGCATCGAGGCGATGTTAATGATCTTCCCGCCGCTGCCCTGGGCGATAAAGTGCTTCGCCGCCGCCTGAGACATGAAAAATACGCTCTTGATGTTGAGGTTCATGACGTCGTCCCAGTCCTTTTCGCTGAACGCCAGCGCGTCCTCGCGGCGGATGAGGCCGGCATTGTTGACCAGAATATCAATATGGCCAAACTCCGCCACCGCCCGCTCCAGCAGCTGAGGGATACCGTCGATCTGGCGCAGGTCGGCGGTCAGGCTGAGAAAGCGGCGTCCCAGCGCCGTCACCCGCTCGATGGTTTCCACCGGCTCGACAATATTGATACCGACAATATCGCAGCCCGCTTCCGCCAGACCGAGGGCCATCCCCTGACCTAAACCGGTATCGCATCCGCTCACGACGGCCACTTTTCCCTGCAGGGAGAATGCATCAAGAATCATAATGTGTTCCTTAGTCGTTCAGAGCCTGCAGTATGCAGGCAAGGTTCTCTCGGCCCGGCTCGCGCCGGCGGCGCGACTGAGCGTAGGGCGAACTCACGGGCATAGCCCATCATAAAAATAAAACAGAGTTCCGTTTTACTAATGGGTGCCATCTTAGCCCCGCTCCCTGTCATTTTCAATGATATTTAAAACGTCGTTTCATTTTTTATGACGTCGATTACAAAAAAAGAAAAAGCGAACGGATGCGGCAACGCGCGCCGAACAGGAAGCGGTTTTAAAGGGATGAGGATTCAACCGGTTGCCTGGAGAGACGGTCGAAGTGGGGCCAGCATGCCGCGGAAGATGCGGGAATTGCGCTGAACTGCGTGAGACATCACAAATAATGAAACGTTGTTTTGATAAATTAACACCCATCTTTTAAAACACATCACTCAGCGACACGCCTCTGGTCCAGCGGCATCGCAGGAAAGAAAGGAGCACTACATGGCTAAAGGCATGCGGGTCAAACTGAACTATCACGTCAGCCGCGATCCGGATACCGGGGCGGAAGTCACCCGCTTAACCCCCCCGGAGGTCACCTGTCATCGCAACTACTTCTATCAGAAGTGCTTTTTTAACGATGGCAGCCATTTACTGTTCGCCGGCGAGTTTGACGGCCACTGGAACTACTATCTGCTGAATATCGCCAGCGCCGAAGCCGTCCAGCTGACGGAAGGCGCCGGGGATAACACCTTCGGCGGCTTCCTCTCCCCGGACGATAAGTCGCTCTATTACGTGAAAAATGACCGTACCCTGCTGGAGGTGAACCTCACCACCCTCGCCGAGCGTGAAGTTTACCGCGTCAGCGAGGAGTGGGTCGGCTATGGCACCTGGGTGGCGAACAGCGATTGCAGCAAACTGGTAGGCATTGAGATTGCGAAAAGCGACTGGACGCCGCTCAACGACTGGCAGATTTTTCATGACTTTTTCCACAAAGGACCGCACTGCCGCCTGCTGCGCGTCGACCTGCGCAGCGGAGAGAGCCAGGTGATCCATGAGGAAAAAATCTGGCTGGGACATCCGATCTATCGTCCCTTCGACGACCATACCGTCGCCTTCTGCCATGAAGGGCCGCACGATCTGGTTGACGCCCGCATGTGGCTGGTCAATGAAGATGGCAGCAACGTGCGTAAAGTCAAAGCGCATGCCCCGGGCGAAAGCTGCACCCATGAATTCTGGGTACCGGACGGTTCAGCGCTGATCTACGTCTCCTATCTGAAAGGCCAGCAGGGGCGAACGATCTATCGCTTTGATCCGGAAAGCGGCGTCAACGAGGCCCTGATGACGATGCCCGCCTGCTCGCATCTGATGAGCAATTTCGACGGCACGCTGCTGGTGGGCGATGGATCGGGCACGCCGGTCGATGTCAAAGATACCGGCGGCTACTCGATTGATAACGATCCTTATCTCTACGTCTTTAACGTGGCGGAGAAGCGCTACTTCCGCGTCGCGCGCCATGATACCTCGTGGGCGACAGTGGCCAACAGCCGGCAGGTGACTCACCCGCACCCCTCGTTTACGCCGGACGACAGCGCCATTCTGTTCAGCTCCGATAAAGACGGCAAGCCGGCCATCTATATCGCGAAATTACCTGACCATCCGCCGATGCTGAGCGCCTGAGCCCGGCGAACGTTTTTCTGTAACTGGCCTTGCCCTCCTTCGCGGAGGGCTTTTTTTGTTCCCTCGCTTTGGCGCATAAAAAACCCCGGCTGACGGCGCCGGGGAAAAGAGACGATGAGGGTCTGGCGGAAATCAGAACGAGTAGGCCACCCCGACGCGGAAACGGGTCTGGCGATCGCTGCGGTCATTCACGCCGACGTTGCCGATTTCACCATACGGCGACCAGTTGTTATCCAGCTTATAGGCTACCTTCACGTTATATTCCTGTGAGTAGGGTTTGTTGTCGTTGCGGTTCACCCCTTCCGAACTGCGGGCATAGACATAGTTCAGCTCGGTGCGCCAGTCGCCGAGGGCAAACCCGGCCCACGCGTCGCCGCGATTCACCTTGTCATCATCTTTACCGGCATCGTTCGGATAGCGGGTGTACTCATAGCGATAGCGAGCGGCGACATAGAAGCCATTGTCGAAACTGTACTGTACGTGCAGATGCGGCTTGTAAATGGAGCGGCTGTCGTTGCTCTCTATGGTAAACCCGGGGGTGAGGAAAAGGTTCGACGTCGCTTTCCAGCGCCAGCTGATGGTGTCTTCATGGCCGTTGCCCACCACGTCCGAATAGGGTTGCGAACCGTTGTCGCCGCCTGAACGCCATTTGGCCTCCACGGTAAAGCCTAGCCCGTTGGCGAAGCGCTGGGATACCGAGACGCGGTCGGCATTGCTTTTATCGCTCTTGCCGCCATCAATAAATTCATGACGTAAATCTATCGTGACCGCAGTTGCCGCAAAAGACATACCGCAGAGGGCGGCCAGAACCAGAGATCGTTTTAACATAGGGTACCCCTTATAATAAATAAAATGTCATTTCGTTTTTATGAAACGTTATTTTATTTTTTAAGCACCTCAGTTTTAGTGACCAGGATCGTAGTTATTTGTTTCAAAAAAGGTGGCACAACAAGACGTGACGGAGCTCAATAAATTGACGATGGGGAGAAGGGAAATACGGCAAAAAAGAGGGGGTCAGCAAAGCGCGGCGCATAAAAAAGGCCTCCCGCAGGAGGCCATGGAAATCGACATTCAGCGCTACGCGCGCTCTACCGCCAGCGCCACGCCCTGACCGCCGCCGATGCACAGCGTCGCCAGCCCTTTACGCGCATCGCGCTTGATCATTTCATGCACCAGCGACACCAGAATCCGGCAGCCGGAGGCGCCGATCGGGTGGCCAAGGGCGATCGCGCCGCCGTTGACGTTGACCCGTCGCTCATCCCACTCCAGTACCCGGCCAACAGAGATAGCCTGAGCGGCAAAGGCCTCATTGGCTTCGATCAGATCGACGTCGTCCAGCCGCCAGCCGGCCCGTTCCAGACAGCGGCGGGTGGCGTGCACCGGGGCGATGCCCATCAGCGCCGGATCGACGCCGACGCTGGCGAAGGCGCGGATCCGCGCGAGGATCGGCAGCCCCAGCTCCTCGGCTTTCGCCT
The DNA here is from genome assembly GCF_040065275.1 of Klebsiella sp. JB_Kp042. Taxonomy (NCBI): domain Bacteria; kingdom Pseudomonadati; phylum Pseudomonadota; class Gammaproteobacteria; order Enterobacterales; family Enterobacteriaceae; genus Klebsiella; species Klebsiella sp. JB_Kp042. Next base: position 5,121 of record NZ_JBEAJL010000114.1, on the reverse strand, counting down.
CACTCATCATCATCACCGCCGCCGCGCCGTCATTGATGCTGGATGCGTTGCCGGCGGTCACCGATCCGAGACGATCGAAGGCAGGCTGCAGGCTGGCCAACCCTTCCGCGCTGGCATCCACCCGCGGTTGTTCATCGGTATCCACGGTGCGCGGCGCGCCGTTATGCTCGGTAACGACCGGGACAATCTCATCGCGAAAGCGTCCGGAATCAATCGCCTTGCGCGCCTTATGCTGCGAGCTGAGCGCCCAGGCGTCCTGCAGTTCGCGGCTGATGCCGTATTCCCGGGCGAGGTTTTCCGCCGTGACGCCCATATGATAATCGTTGAAGGCGTCCCACAGGCCGTCATGGACCAGACTGTCAATCAGCTGGCTGTTGCCCAGTTGGGCGCCGGTGCGGCTGTCGGTGAGGACATGCGGAGCGCGGCTCATGTTCTCCTGGCCGCCGGCGATCACCACGTCCGCCTCCCCGCACTGGATGGCCTGGGTGGCGAGGTGCAGGGCTTTCAGACCGGAACCGCAGACGTCGTTAATGGTGATAGCCGATACAGTGTTGGGCAACCCGCCGCGAATAGCGGACTGACGGGCCGGGTTTTGCCCGGTTCCCGCGGTCAGCACCTGGCCGAGGATCACCTCATCCACGTTCTGCGGATCGATTCCCGTCTTCTCCACCAGCGCCTTCACCACCACGCTACCCAGCTCAACGGCTGAATGGCGCGATAGCGCGCCCTGAAAGCAGCCAATCGGCGTTCGCAGCGCCCCGACGATCACGACATCCTTCATCCTCTACCCCTGCCCGTGCTTTTGCGCAAAGAAACAGCGATATACTAGATAATTGTTATCAAAAAACTTTGTAATTGTTTAAAAAAAGTGAGGCCAATCACAAAGAATTAGCCATTCGTTAACGTTCACGCCGCTGCAGATGCTGACGCAGCCAGCTGCCCGCCGCCCCGGGCGGCGCTTTCTTATTCCACAGCAGATCCACCGAAATCGCCCGCGGCCAGCCGGGGATATCGAGCGCCACCAGCCCGCCCTGCGGCGCAAACTCCGCCACCAGGGCGCAGGGCAGAATGCACCAGCCGAAGCCCTGCACCGCCATGCTGAGCAGCAGCAGGTAGTTTGGCGCCGACCAGACCTGCCCGGCGGCAGGCTCCGTGGCGCTGGCCAGAAAGGTGCTCAAACGCAGCTCGCGCCAGCTGCGCAGCTCATACCAGACAACCTTGCCCTGCGCCGCCAGCGGATGGTCAGGCGCCACGTAAATGCCCATCGCCGTCTGCAGCGGCAGGCGGGTGCTGCCGATATCGGTCGGGTAGCGCTCTCTCGCCTCAATCAATCCCACCTGGGCGCGGGATTTTTGCAGGAGATCGATCACGTCCTCATCTTCCCCAATCAAACACTCAAACTCGGTATGAGGGAAGCGGCGGTCAAACTGCACCAGCAGATCTTCCAGCACGTCCGGGTGCAGGGTGTCCGAGAGCACAAAGGTCAATCGCGGCTCCGTCTCGCCGGACAGCGACACCGCCAGCTCATCCAGCCGCTCGCTGGCGGCGAGGATCGCTTTGACATAGCTCAGCACCTGCTCCCCCTGCGGCGTCAGCGTCGGCTGCCGCGTTGCCCGATCGAAGAGGGTCACCCCGAGGTCAGCCTCCAGGTTGGCGATAGCGGTACTGATCGTCGACTGGCTTTTCCGCAGGCGACGGGCGGCGGCAGAGAACGACCCGCTGTCAACGGCCTCGACAAAGGCGGTTAACGCTTCCGGTGAATAACGCATGATGTATCTACTTTATCGATGGTTTCTATCTTTTGTTTATCATATTTTTCCATAAACTGCCGGGTAATTTCCTGTTCAGGCTAAAACTGGAGGTAGCTCGCCATGCAACAGACCCCACATCAGCGCAAGACGCTCACCGAACGCGTTATCCACGCCATCACCTTCGAAGGACTGGCGACGCTGATCCTCGCCCCCACCGCCGCCTGGCTAATGCAGCGTTCGGTGGTGGAGATGGGCGGGCTGAGCATTCTGCTCGCCACCCTGGCGATGGTATGGAACATCATTTATAACGCGGCTTTCGATCGCCTGTGGCCGGTCTCCCGCGTCCCCCGTCGGCTGAAAGTGCGGGCGCTGCACGCGATCGGCTTCGAGACCGGCTTTGTTATCATCGGCGTCACCATGGTGGCCATCGTGCTGGGGGTATCGCTACTGCAGGCGTTTATGCTGGAGATCGGCTTCATGCTCTTCTTCCTGCCCTACACCATGGCGTTTAACTGGGTCTGGGACACCCTGCGCGAGCGCGTGATCCGTCACCGCCGCCCGCGCCAGGCAGCACGCGGCTAGCCCCGCGGCGGATCCTTCGCGATCCGCCGCGGCTTTATCACCAAAAACTATCGCAACAGATGAACCATAAATATGGTAAATTGCACTCCTTTTTTTTGGTTTGACGGTTGATAAAGTCGCATAATGTCTAAAATTTGGTCTAAAGAAGAAACTCTATGGAGTTTTGCCTTATATGGCACTGCAGTAGGCGCTGGGACGCTATTTCTACCGATCCAGCTGGGTTCGGCTGGCGCCATCGTCCTTTTCATCACCGCGCTGGTCGCCTGGCCGCTCACCTACTGGCCTCACAAAGCGCTGAGCCAGTTTATTCTCTCGGCCAATATCGCGCCGGGAACCGGGATCACCGGCGCAGTCAATCACTACTATGGTAAGAAAATTGGCAACCTGATCACCGGCCTCTATTTCCTCGCCTTCTTTGTGGTCGTGCTGATCTACGCCGTGGCCATCACCAACTCGCTGGCCGAGCAGGTGGCGCATCACACGCCGATGACGCCTGCGCTACGCGCGCTGCTGAGTCTTGGCGTGGTGCTGGTCCTTAACCTGATCTTTCTCATGGGCCGGCAGATCACCATCAAGGTGATGGGCTTTCTGGTCTTTCCGCTTATCGCCTGCTTTCTGTTTCTCTCCCTCTATTTAATCCGCGACTGGCATCCGGAACATCTCACCAGCCAGATGCAGTTCAGCTCGCAGACGCTCCACCAGGTCTGGATCTCCATACCCGTGATGGTTTTCGCTTTTAGCCATACGCCGATCATCTCGACTTTTGCTATCGACCAGCAGGAGAAACACGGCGACCTGGCCATGGGTAAATGCAAAAAAATCATGAAGGTGGCCTACACCATCATCTGCGCCAGCGTGCTGTTTTTCGTCTTCAGCTGCCTGCTGGCTATCCCGGCGACCTATATTGAGACCGCCCGCGATCAGGGGGTGACTATCCTCTCCGCCCTGTCGATGGTGCCGGGCGCGCCGGGCTGGCTGGCGGTGACCGGCATTATCGTCGCCGTGGTCGCCATGTCGAAATCCTTTCTCGGCACCTACTTCGGGGTCATTGAAGGCGCCAGCGAAATCGTCAAAAGCTCGCTGGGCCTGATGGGCGTGCGCAAGAGCCGCGCCTTCAACCGCGCGATGTCGATCATGCTGGTCTCCGCCTTCACCTTTGCGGTGTGCTTTATCAACCCGAATGCGATCTCGATGATCTACGCCATCAGCGGACCGCTTATCGCCATGATCCTGTTTATCATGCCCACGCTGTCAACCTGGCTTATCCCGGCGCTGAAGCCGTATCGCTCGGTGGGGAACGCCATCACTCTGGTGGTCGGCCTGCTCTGCGTCTCCGTGATGTTCTTCGGCTAAACCGCCTCCGGCGACAGCGGCTTGCCTGAGCCGCTGTCGCACATTCTGACAACATTCTCGCCCTTCCCTTCCTTGTGAGCGCATTACACTTACGGCTTAGCCACCGTGAGGAGAGTTCCTATGTCCAGTGTCACCTTATCCGGTCGCGGCACGCTCGGCGATCGCCAGGTCTATCGGTTGGGTTACGGGGCCATGCAGCTGGCCGGCCCCGGCGTCTTCGGCCCGCCGAAAGATCCTGAAGAAGCGGTGCGCGTGCTGCAGGCCGCCGTCGAAGCTGGGGTAAACCATATCGATACTTCGGATTTCTATGGCCCCCATGTGACCAATCAGCTGATCCGCAAAGCGCTTCACCCCTACCTCGACGATCTGTGCATTGTCACCAAGGTCAGCGCCCGCCGTGACGAGAAAGGCAACTGGCTGCCGGCCATGTCGTCCGCTGAACTGACCCAGGCCGTCGAGGACAATTTGCGTCACCTGGGGCTCGACGTGCTGGAGGTGGTGAACCTGCGCAGTATGCTGAGCCCCCACGGCCCGGTGGAGGGGTCGCTGGAGGCGCCGCTCGCCACCCTGCTGGAGCTGAAGGCGCGAGGGTTGATCCGCCATATTGGCCTTAGCAACGTGACGGCAAAGCAGGTGGCGGATGCGCAGAAAATGACGCCTATCGTCTGCGTGCAAAACCTCTATAACATTGCCCATCGCGCCGACGACGCGCTGGTGGATGCGCTGGCCGCCCAGCACATCGCCTGGGTCCCCTTCTTCCCGCTGGGCGGTTTTACCCCGCTGCAGGCGCAGGAGCTGAACGAGGTCGCGGCCTCGCTTGAGGCGACGCCGATGCAGGTCGCCCTCGCCTGGCTACTCCAGCGCGCGCCCAATATTCTGCTGATCCCCGGCACCTCATCCCGCACGCACCTGGCGGAAAATATTGCCGCCGCCGGGCTGGTTCTGCCAGCGGATGCGCTACGCATCCTGGATAATATCGCCAATCGCGCGCATCCCTGACCCCTCAGGCCAAATGGAGGGAACGACTTCCCTCCTCAATATTTGCCTGGAAAAACCTCAACACTGCTGGCACTATAGATCCTACAAATGGGGCATGATCGACGATCGTTTTCTCATTATCCCCGTTAATTAAACTTAAGTTTTTTCCTTCGACCGGTCTCCAGCTTGGAGGCCGTTGTCGTTTTTGTCATGACCAAAATTTGAAACTCTTGATTACAGGAAACACAATATCGAATTCCAAGTTTATACATATCAATCTGGCTGCAAAGATAGTCAATAACATCAAACGCTCATAAAAACATCTGATTAACCCAATCAGAATGTTGCTATTGCTATAAGAAAAATCAAACGCCTCACGACAACTATTTACAAGGGAAGCCTGGCTTTGTTGAATAAATCGAACTTTTGCTGAGTTGAAGGATCAGATCACGCATCC
>NZ_JBEAJL010000113.1:0-21516 GCF_040065275.1 Klebsiella sp. JB_Kp042 | reverse complement strand
AGATGCGTGATCTGATCCTTCAACTCAGCAAAAGTTCGATTTATTCAACAAAGCTATAAACCAGTTCTTCAAAGGCAATACTGCCTTGAGGGATATCAGAACGGCTCAGGCGACAAAGAAGGTTAATCGTGGCTCGAAGGTGATGCCACTGCTGTGCCGGGGAGGATGGGAGGGCGTTCATGCTTATCGGAAGTTCATGAGGAATTAAAGCAAGGATCTGATTTCCACTGGTAGACAGCTCACGCCGGTACTGGTGTAAAGTATGGTGTTTAACCTTCTTCATCATAGGATGGTAGATCCATTTTTTCGCTTCCTCAGAAACGAAAAGTAACTTTTCTATCGCATCCATCATCTTTATGCCTTCCCCATTCTCACGATATGGAGCGATGATACTTTCAATCCGAACGGCATCGATCTCCACCAGCGCCAGCTGGTCTGTTTGCGCTAACAGGTCTGGATTGGGCTGGATATCCTCCGACGTATCATTAATAAATATCCCGATTGTCGTATCGTTACATATCCCTGTGAGGTCAGCATTAAGGCCACAAACAATCCCACCACCAGCGAGATTTTTGAGGTTCACTATCCCTTTCTCCTTACCCTGCAGAAGATGAGGGAGAGCAAGGTATTTTTTTTCCTGTATTTTCACCTTTATGTATTTTTTTATATGTTGTAGTGTGAGCTCACTACAAACCTCTTTTACTTCTGTGCTGTGGCTAAAATGCCATTTTTTATTTTGACCCTGCCTGGCAATCAGGGAGGTCCCACAGATGAGGCAGATACAGTTACACGAAAGCCCATTTTCAACGCTGGCGATATCAACAATTTTATTTGAATCCGTATCAAATCCAAACGGGATCCATTTTTGTGCATTACGTCGCATGTATATTCCTCGTTAAAAATGAGTAAAGGAATTCTACATCATCCGTTTTTATCAAACCTGGAATAACAGCGTCTAATTACATTATTCATATCTCATCGGGGATGAGATGCCACACGGAAGCAGGTATTTTGTCATAGTTTTTTTTCATGTAGATCTCAGCCCTGCGGTGATCATAAGCTCCGTTCAGGCTGGTTATCTTATTTATATCCCCACCTTCATCATTTAATTTATCCAGGATACGCTCAAACACTCTGTCAAGGGTTTCAGTCGTACTGCACTTTCTGAACTTCAGGAGATAGGCTTCTCTCAGGCTACTGTTCGCATTTGGGCTTTTCAACAACGACGCTCTGGTGCATGTTCAAAAACACTGGCTATTTTCGAAAACAGTAAACGAAGTTCCACGCACAGGCAAGAGAAGCAATTTGATTAATTTCCTGTTCTGCCTGGATTTGAAAAAAAACAATGTTACTATACTGGTTATAAAAACAGTATCAGTAAAAAAACATGAGATCTTCCCATGACAGATAAAACCAAACTGGTTGCTATCTCACGAACCGATGACATGAGCGCTCTGGATGCACTCAAGCTGTTGCGGTTTCGCCGGTACAATACAGCCAGAAGTCAGTTAAGGGTCACGAGTGTCTGGTCTGCATGGTGCGCCAGGCACGGTCTGACCCCCTTCCCCGTCACAGCGGTTGATGTCGAGCGCTATATTAATGGGCTGAATGGATCCGTTAAAATGGCGACCATCTCTCATTTTATTGCATGCCTTTCAAGCGTTAACAGCAGCCTGGGTTTTCCAGACTTCCGCAACGTTCTGATAAAAGCACTGGTTCAGGTATGGCGGGCGCGGGAGAATGAGAAAAAAATCGTCACCGGTCAGGCCCTTCCATTTCTTATATCCGATCTCAATATTCTTCGCCGGTCGCTGCATAAAAGCGACGACCTGAGAGACATACGGGACCTTGCAATGATATGGGTTGGGTTTGAAACCCTGCTGCGTAACGTGGAAATTCGAAGGATTAAAACTCGCGACCTGAAATGGCAAAATGACACGTCCTGTTACCTTCTGGACGTCATGCGGACCAAGACAAGCCTTTCAAGTAACCTGACATTTCAGCTCTCACCACAATGCAGTCAGCATATCAGACGGTTGATTGAGACGGTGGAATACACCGATACCGAAACCTTCGGGCACCGTTTTCTTTTTCAGCCTGTAAACATCCATACGAACCGATATTTCCCGTCCACCAGCAGTAAGCTATCCCGGGGTAAATCCATAGACAGGATGCTGGTCAAAGCAGGATTCAGTGAGGGGTTACTGACGCAGTTACAGAATGAATCAAAGGTATCACGGGAAGATGTTGGTATGCTGTCGTCTAATTCACTGAACCAGGCATTTGCACGCCTCTGGGGGATTGCCGGAAAGGTCAGCGACAGTAACCGACAATCCGGGCGGTACCGGACATGGACAGGACACAGTGTGCGTGTGGGGGGAGCCATAGAGCTGTTTAAGGCCGGGTACTCCCTGGAAAAGATTACAGAGATGGGGAACTGGTCTGATCCAAAGATGGTCTTCCGTTATATCCGGGGATATCTTGCCAGTGAAAAAGCCATGGTAAGCTTTATGCGTAATCATCTGGACGACATATAGATTTTACAGAGAGAAACACCAGCACTCAGCAACATATTACTGAGCGCTGGTCACTTATGAACTTTTCAGATATTCAGTTCTTTCAAATCTGTCACAACAAAATCCCCTTTACCTGAAAGAGTGTCAAAATCATCGAGTGTAAATTCATGGGTGTGGTACCAAATGACCCTGCATGTGGGGCAGGTAACAGGTAACAAATCTTCCGCTAATTTTTCGCTGTTATGGATAACCTCACCCATCTCGTTATGTTCGACAATATAACCGCTTATGCAAAGGGTTTCGTACCCATGAGCACCGGTAACAATATGGGTTGCTGTTCTCTCACGAATTTCCCCATTAATTTTAATCTGCTCTCGAGTGGTAATCGTTCTTTTATTATTCATGAAAACTCCGGATGATATTTAAAAACGGCTGACATTGCTCCCTGCTTCGGAATAATTGTGAAGGCAGGCAGGAAACCGGAAAATGCGTTACCCTGTGCCTGAATCAGTTCTGGTGCGTCTCACGAAGGAAAATGAGAGGCGATATCATGGATTATCCTTTTTGAGCAGCTTTTTCTTCTTTTCTTTGTTTTTTTAATCTCCGTTTTTCCCTGAAATTTGCAACGGTATAGAGAGTGACTGATGCAATGAAATTCACCAGTGCAGCAAACTCTACTGCCAGATTGATCACGGCAGGTTTGACAGGAAGCCAGAGTGAGACAAGGAGAAGGAGGAACGATGTGATACACCGTAAGGCGTGTACATTAGAGCCTCCACTCTGGTTAATCATACCCGTACCGGAACAGATTTTGTTTGTCAGATAATTTAATCCGAATGCACAAACAGCAGTTACTAACAAGAAAATCGCGTAAGTCATTTTTCCTCCAGAGGTTTTAATCTTAATTTGACCACGTTAACCAGTTTCATTATTCCCGCCTCATCCGGTACGAAAATGTAACGACATCTCGGCCATGTTGCGTGTGTAAATATCTTACCAGCGGTGTTGATATTCAGAGGAATAAGCCTTTCGGTCTTGCTCAATGGCATTTTCTCTATCGGGATCAACCCTGACTTAAAACTTTTTATCATTAAGTCGAGAGGGGTTTTACAATCTTTATTGCTCATCGTTTCTGTGTAACGGATCATCCCGGCAATCGTTACCTGTATCGTTCCTATATCAGATTCGAATTTCGGCAGCACCGGCCAGTAAGGAATTTCAAAATCCACACTGGTAAGCGCCTGTTCGTAACCCCGCTCATTTGTTTCTGCAACCGTTTTAAGGCCTGGGAACCGGGCGTGCATAAATTTGATAATCTTTACCACATTGGGCGTGCTGGCCTGACGCTGATATATCTCTGGCAGCCATGTGGACGTGGTGGCCCATGTCGTGGTGCATGCATAAGTTTTTTGCTCCATATGCCATAAAATAGAGGTGTCAGCCAGGAAGTGATGAACAGTCAACAGCTCGGCCAGCAGCCGATCTTCATCTGGATGTGTTATGGCATTTTTGAAACAGACCTGTACGCGGAAACGTTCTTTTGCAGACAGAAAAGTGTTTCCCCTACTGACGGCCACTTTGTATAACCTCCTGGCCGGATCAGCTTCACAAATCCCGGTTAGAATCCGGCTCATTTTGACTCCCTGATGACTTCCACCAGCCCTATACGGGGCAGGACAGAACGATATTTTTCATTAAAATCGCCGCGCTTCTGCCTTTCACCTTTTACGTAATTTTTTAACGGATTAAACCGTCCCGGTTCGCTGAACAAAATTAATGGTAAAGGCGCGCGAAAGTTGAGTTTGTACGGCCCATGAACATCATCTGGATCTTCAGGACTGGTGTACCGGATATTGACGTTAACAGCCGGAAAGTTACTTTCCCGGATGAGCCGAAATTTTCTCGAACTTTCATCGTCATGACTCACTTCATCATTGAGCAACGACAGCATCATGATTTCTTCGGTTCGTTCCTGTTTCAGCCGTTCAACATCCTGTTTTGTCAGACTGATATCCGGCTGGAGCTCAGTTATCTCCCTGCGCAAGCGGTCGATAACCGTTTCCAGCCGGGTAAATTTATGAATGACAGGGATTTGCCAGGTGAACCCCAGGGAGCGAATTTGCTCAGTAACGATCCGGATATTACGGGACACCTGTAAAGTCACCAGCCACGGGTAAACCTGATGCAGAATTTCTGACCGGGAGTCCTGGTAATGAGTGATAGCTTTTACAGCCTCAGCAAATTTGTCGCGAAGCCGGTTGATTTCACCCACCAGCGACATCACCTGATCATGATTGTTTCTGACCACAACGAACCCGGGATATTTTCGGGTGATTTTGGTTGAATAATGCTCATCCCTGACATGGACTTTATCAACCCGCTGCTGCCGGTAAATATCCACCAGGGTGTCGACGTCGGGTACCGAATGAGTCACATTGATTTCCTGTGGAGGATTCAACTCCTCAACACTACGGGGCTCCGGGAGCGTGGCAAGGTAAGATGAGCCGATATCGCTGTGACGGAGTAAACTGTGCAGCTCACCGAGTTTGCGTAGTTGCTCTTCGTTGTAATGGGCAAAGTCAGTATTCATATCGTCTCCCGTATCGTATTCCTGAACGTGCGACGGTAATCGTTAAACAAACTCTGGTAAAGACTTAAACGTCAGCCATACAGGCTGGCGTCGCCCGTCCCTGCATACTCTGACGAGGCGATAACGGTTTTTCTCCATCGTGACCAGCCAGTACCCATCGGAGACAGGGCGATCGAGAGTGAACAGTTTTAACCCGTAAAAACCCATCGAGGTAAACAGACGCCCTTCCCGCTCCCGGAAAGAGACCGTAAAGGACGGGAACAGAAGCCAGAATGCAGTGAAGAAAACATACCAGGTATACGGAACAGTCAGTTGTAGAATTTCATAGTTCCTGACGGTAGCTGTGACCAGGCCAAGGCTGAATACAGCAGCAATGCTGGCATATACTTTGAAAGACGCGCTATCGGAGTTTTTCCAGGTAATACCACTAATACAATGCACTTTGCTCATCGCCTTGCCTCAATGTAGTTGTCTGCGCACTTTCATCCGGGGAAGAATTTCTTTCTCCCACAGAGACCTTGCATTCCCATGCCCCCCCAGGAGTTGCATTGCACAAACCCTGTTAAACACGGTTACTTCTTTCCTGATTGCCTGGGTTTGGCTGTCTGTGAGCTCAATGCATTCCGGTACCAGCTGCATAACACCGTTCATCATTTCGGCCTTTATGAGGCCTGGACCGTCTTTAGGGTCGGCCTCACAGGATTCCTTTACATTAAACCCGAATGAACAAAGAAGCTGGCCCTGTGCCTTAGGCCCCATCTGGACCCCCCGGCTATCGACGGTAAAGCGGACGATCGCGTAATCCCCTCCCTGATCGCTGGTTATGTTTCTTACCAGCATGCTGACCGGAGTCATATGAAGCCAGCTGTAGATACCCAAAACAATTTCTTCTTTTAAAATCATATTCAATTTTGGATTGGCCCCTATATTTCCATACACTTTTTATCACTTAACCCATTACTGGTTCGCCGCCGCAGATATTCCCGTGGCGAACGATACCCCAGCGCACTATGCGGATGCCATTCGTTGTAATGTTCGAAGGCCTCCGCAAGGTTCTTTACCGCTGTTAACCCGTCGGGTTTCGGCATGATGCTGATGTAATCGCGCTTCATCGTTTTCACGAAGCTCTCTGCCATCCCGTTGCTTTCCGGGCTACGTACCGCCGTATGTTTAGGCTCCAGTCCTACCATTCTGGCGAACTGACGCGTCTGATAAGAACGGTAGGCTGAACCGTTGTCTGTCAGCCACTCAACGGGGGATGTCGGCAGGCTGTTACCGAAACGACGCTCCACGGCACCCAGCATGACGTCCTGCACGGTTTCACTGTCATATCCACCGTTACTGGCCGCCCAGTAAAGTGCCTCGCGATCGCAACAGTCCAGAGCGAACGTGACCCGCAGTTTTTCACCGTTATCACAGCTGAACCCGAAGCCGTCAGAGCACCACCGCTGGTTACTTTCTCCAACGGCCACTTTCCCTGTATGCGCCCGCTTCGAGGGCGGTATTTCCGGTTTACGCTCAAGCAGCAGCGCATTCTGACGCATGATGCGGTATACACGTTTGGCATTGATCACCGCCATGTCGTCAGTTTCTGATTGTCTGCGTAGCAGTGCCCATACCCGACGATAACCATAGGTGGGCAGATCGCCGATAACAGTATGGATACGGGCCAGCGCTTCAGTATCATCAGGCTTGCGCTTGCGTCGGCGATCCTGCCAGTTCTTCGACCTACTGACTATGGCATGCAGTTGCGCACGTGAGATCCGAAGGCAACGACTGACGAGGCCTATTTGCCATCCTCCGGCAACAAGGGCACGTGCGCTATCCACTTTTTTTGTCGGCCATATTCAACGGCTTCTTTCAGCAGCTCGTTTTCCATGGTTTTCTTGCCCAACAGGCGCTGCAGCTCTTTAATCTGCTTCATCGCAGATGCCAGCTCCGACGCGGGTACAACCTGTTCACCAGCGGCAACAGCAGTGAGACTGCCTTCCTTGTATCTTGAAGACTGATTAAAATTAATACGATTAGATTTGGCAAAACGTATGCAGCCCGATGCCTTCCAGGGTTCAAGCCCGTATATCAGCGACTGGCGCATACGCTGAGCCACTCATCTGAAACCCGAACAGTTGTCCGTATTCCATAACGTATTTGCAAGGAGGGGTAAAAATGAGTCAGCCAAATCCACTTTGTGTGGGCATCGATGTTTCCAAAGCCACACTGGACATCGCTGCCAGCAGTGATGTTGCTCAGTTTACAGTCAGCAATGACTCTGATGGCTTTAACGCGATTATTACCGGACTGAGACGGCACTCCGTTGCTCTGGTTCTGATGGAGGCCACTGGTGGGCTGGAAGTTGCGGTGGCCTGTTCGCTTCAGGCCGAAGGTTTTGAGGTTGCCGTGGTCAATCCCAGGCAGGCCCGTGACTTCGCCCGTGCAATGGGATATCTTGCGAAGACCGACCGAATTGATGCCAGAGTCCTCACGCAGATGGCTGAGGTTATTAATCGTCACCCTGAGCGGAAACGCTTTATCAGGGCACTGCCGGATGCTGAACGTCAGGCCCTTGCTGCGATGGTGGTTCGCAGACGCCAGTTGATTGCGATGTTGGTGGCTGAGCGTAACCGACTGCATCCATTCCATCCGCAGAACAAGAAAAGCATTAATACCATCATTAAAGCGCTGGAAGATGAGCTTGTCAGGCTCGAGAAAGAAATGGACAGTCACATCCGTAACCACTTTAAAGAGATTGCTGAGCGCCTGAGCAGTATCAAAGGTGTAGGCACCATGACCGTTTCCGCGATGTTGGCGGAGATTCCGGAACTGGGAACGCTCTCCCGGCGCGAAATCAGTGCGCTTATAGGTGTTGCTCCTGTCAACCGGGACTCAGGGACTATGCGTGGCCGGCGAACCATTTTTGGCGGCAGGGCTGGCGTAAGATCAGCACTGTACATGGCTGCGCTTGTGGCAACCCGCTTTAATCCGGTGATAAAAACGTTTTATGTGCGCCTGCTTGCAGCCGGAAAGGCCAAAAAAGTGGCGCTGGTAGCCTGTATGCGTAAGCTGCTTACCATCCTGAACGCAATGCTCAGAAAGAACGAAGAATGGGATGAGTCGTACCACCACGTTGCTCCATAATTTTTACCTTCAAGACAGTTGCTGATATTGCTTACGCCACAGGAACAGCTGACTGGCAGCAACACCATGCTGACGGGCGACCAGCGACACGGTCATTCCGGGTTCAAAGCTCTGCTGAACAATGGCGATTTTTTCCTGAACACTTCGCCGCCTGCGCTTCTCTGGACCTAAAACATCAATCATCCGGACTCCAACGACTAGTCTAAAAACTAGTATTAAGACTATCACTATTTTAGTAAGCGTTAAGTGAGCGCCGTATTGACGGTTATTTATCGGTAAGAACCACGTTCCATGGCAGCAGTTCGGCCACTTTGTTGCTGGGCCACTCCGGCAGTACGCTCAGGATATGGCGAAGGTAGGCTTCCGGATCGATACCATTCAGCCTGCACGTCCCGATCAGTCCGTACAGCAGGGCTCCGCGCTCACCACCGTGGTCGCTGCCGAAGAAGATAAAATTCTTTTTCCCAAGACAGACGGCACGAAGGGCTCGTTCGGCAGCGTTGTTATCAGGCTCTGCCAGGCCATCTTCACAGTAGTAGCACAGCGCATCCCACTGGTTCAGGACATAAGCGAACGCTTCGCCCAGACGGGACTTTTTCGACAGCGTCTCATTTTTTTCTACCAGCCATTCATGCAGCGATGCCAGCAGTGGTTTGCTTTGCGATTGTCTGGCTGCCAGACGCTCTTCTGTCGTGAGGCCGCGTATTTCTTCTTCTATCGCGTACAGCTCACCGATACGTTTCAGGGCTTCTTCCGCTGTCGCTGTGTGAGTGCTTATATAGACATCATGGATTTTTCGGCGGGCATGGGCCCAACATGCGGCTTCTGTCAGCGGCCCTCCTTCACGTTCCGGACTGAACAACCGATCGTAGCCTGCGAAGGCATCCGCCTGCAGCACACCATGATAGTGGCGAAGGTGTTGCTGAGGATGTTTTCCCTGCCGGTCTGCCGAGAAGGCGAACCATGCCGCTGGCGGATCTGATGAACCTGCGCTTCTGTCGTCACGTACATACGTCCAGATACGCCCGGTTTTCGTCTTCTTTCTGCCCGGTGCAAGCACCGGAACCGGAGTGTCATCCGTATGCAGTTTGTGGCAGTCCATCACGTAGTGGTAAAGGGCCTCATCCAGCGGGGCCATTAACCGGCAACATGCATCCACCCAGTTGGAGAGCAGAGCCCGGCTCAGATCCACGCCCTGACGGGCAAAGATTTCGCACTGGCGATACAGCGGCAGGTGTTCGCAGTATTTGGCCGTTAACACGCGGGCCAGCAGACCCGGCCCGGCGATACCCCGATCGATGGGACGTGATGGCGCAGGTGCTTCAACGATACAGTCACATCGGGTGCAGGCCTTTTTCACCCTGACCGTGCGGATCACTTTCAGGGCGCTGGAGACCAGTTCCAGCTGCTCCACGCTGACTTCGCTGAGGTACGCCATACCGCTGCCGCATTCCGGACAGCTGGTTTCCGCAGGATCCAGCCGATGTATCTCGCGGGGAAGGTGTGCCGGTAACGGGCGACGATGGCGGGACTGACGTAACTGGCGAGGTACCTGCGGATCGTCTTCCCGTCCGTTGTAGCGATCGCTTTGCTGCTCCTGCTGTTTCAGCAGGGCTTCGGCTTCTTCAACCTGTCGGCGAAGTTTTTCGGAGCGGGTACCGAACAACATTCGACGCAGTTTTTCTATCTGTGCCCGCAGATGCTCTATCTCGCGCTCTTCGTTCTCTATTTTCTCTTCTGCGCGGGCCAGTGCAGAACGCAGGAACGACTCAGTCTCTGCAACGAGACTGAGCTGACTGTCTTTCTGGCGAAGCGCGTCTTCCAGCGCAGCGATACGGGCGAGATAGTCGTGATTCATAACCGCTTTTATAATGCGGTTATGATTTTTTTACAACATTGTCAGTGAGTTAAGGCGGGATATTTTTGGCTGGCGCCAGTCCAGCTTATCAAGGAGCATGGCAAGTTGTGAGCGGGTGATCGCGATTTTGCCGTCGCGTACAGCAGGCCAGACGAACTGTCCCTCTTCCAGGCGTTTGATAAACAGGCACAGACCATCAGCATCAGCCCAGAGTATTTTCACGGTATCGCCACGGCGTCCCCGGAAGATAAACAGATGGCCGGAGAAGGGATCCTCATCCAGAACGTGGTGTATCTGTTCGCCCAGCCCGTTGAAGGATTTACGCATATCCGTGGCCCCGGCGACCAGCCAGATGCGGGTGCCTGACGGGAGGGATATCATTGTGTCCTCCCGGTCAGTTCGCGGATCAGCACAGTCAGCAACTCTGACGACGGGTTCTCCAGCGTCATTTTGCCGTGGCGGAACTCAACATGACAGGAAGTGGCGCTGGCGTGAGCGGAGGAGAACGTACACAGAGTGTCATTCTCTGCTGTGGGCAACGGGTCGTTGATAACGTCGACGGACAACAGAGTCGGAGAAGCCGGAAGAGATTGAGGTACCACCGGCCCCACGATAGTTGCAGGCATTCGACGAGAGATTCGCCCCTCTCTCTGCCAGAGGCGTAGCCACTTAAAAATGAGATTATTATCAACGCCATGTTCCCGCGCCAGTTGTGCGACGTTGGCATCTGGTCGTGAAGCCAGTTCGACCATCCGAAGTTTGAAGTCACTGGAATAGACGGTACGCGATTCAGTTCGCCAGTTGGCAGCATTTTCCATGAACAGAACTCCTTCTAAATTAGACGGAGCTCTAAGCTAGCGATCCCGGGACTGGAATCACAGGCGGCAGTGACTTGACGCTTACGGCATATTTCCGTTTCCATCAAAACGTCTCCGTTCGCCGTTAAAGAGCCTTACTACGGCAACGTGGCCACGGAGAAACTACTTACACCCACTCAGGACACCAGGGACATCATTGCTGACGCCACGGCCTCACAGTGCTGAGCTGATGATGGTTCTGGACGGGATCAACAACTCAGGGCTGGGTAAAGTATGGTTTGCCGGTAGAGGAATTGCCCCGGAATGGCCGATGAAACGTGAGATGCCTTCATCGGCATAGACCACCCGCTGAAAGGAGCTGCCGGTTGCCCGTTTCTGACCGGCGAAATGACAGACGGAACTTGCTGCCAGATCATACTTTACCGATCATGCAGATGACTTGTCTCAGGGGGGAACCATGACAAATATCATTCTGTGTGATGTAACTGCCAGCGTCAGCGAACTTAAAAACGATCCGGTGGCCAGCGCCGGTGCCGGCTGCGGCTACCCGGTCGCTATTATTGACAGCAACCGGCCTGTTTTTTTATTGTGTGCCCGCGGTTCTGTAGGAAAAAATGCTCGATCTTCTGGACGAAAAAGACCTGGCGCAATTGATAACAGAACGTCAAAACCAATATATTTTGTGATCGGACAACGTGACAAACGACATCACAGTGGAGACACTGCTGACGAGGTGATCCCAAGGTCGTAAAACGGCCGGAACTGGTTACCGGCCGAACGAAGGACCGGCCTACGCGCAGCGGCGGCAACTGGCTTTAAAAATGCTGGCGGAAATTAAAAATTAAGCCGCATACCCTGCGAAATTTTGCAGATTTCACTCAACATGCATGCTTCGTTCATTTCCCAACAGAGCTCTCACCATCGCCTGTAATAGCAGTCCTGCTGCGTGATTACTCCGCTCAACGGGTCACCGGCGCCATGCCAATACCTGTTCGTGACAGGCATTGATGGAACTGCGATCCCAAACTAATAATGTAACGACGATGCAGGTGGGACCGTGGTCCCAGGCTGAAAACCTAAACGACGATACAGGTGGGACCGTGGTCCCAGGCTGAAACCTAAACGGCGATACAGGTGGGACCGTGGCCCCAGGCTGAAAACCTAAACGACGATGCAGGTGGGACCGTGGTCCCAGGCTGAAACCTAAACGACGATGCAGGTGGGACCGTGGTCCCAGGCTGGGAGCCTAAACGACGATACAGGTGGGACCGTGGCCCCAGGCTGAAAACCTAAACGACGATGCAGGTGGGACCGTGGTCCCATAGAGAGTATTCAGGCCAGTTATTTTTTCTGGCCTGTGAGAAAGGAAATGAAGTAAAGGGAGATAACCGTAGACTAAAGCGTGTCCGCATCAAACTCCTAGTTTCTCAAGCTCCTTAAGAATGGCTTCTATTTTCTCTATACACTCCGCAGGAATGCGGGACCTATCCAGGTTAAGCACCATTTTATCGCCCTTGTACAATGCTGTTGCCCCTGGAGCAAACTGATGACGTGAGCTCAGATTAACTCTTGATGCGGAAGATTGTTTCAGTACGGATGTTAAAAGACTAATGACCTCTTCAGCTTCGAAGATTAGTCCCGCTTTCTTCTGATCGTGGAGAGTCTCAGCCTGCTGCTTCAGTAATTCTTCTTTATCTGCAAAAGCCTTCTGAAGGGCTTCACCTGACCGGGCAGACAGTTCTCCAGGATGTGCAAACAGGGCAACAACGGATTTAGGCAGTTTGGCCGTATTGATACAGCGGGTAATGATCTTACGAGAGATGTTTTCCGCATCGGCAAGTGCAGAAATATTTCCAGCAAACTCATTCTGCAGCCGGCTTGTATAACGCAGACCACGTTCATAAGCACTCGTCGGCCGATAATCGTTACCCAGTCGGGACAATGCTGCCATCTGCTCATCGTCCAGTTCACCAACCAGAATGCGATAATCACTTTCCGTCAGGATTGCGGCTTTACGGCGACGGCTGCCGTCTGCAATTTCAATGACATCGGAAACCCGGCGGCCGAAAGCTGGAGTCTGCTGACCAGTCAGTAAAAATGAAGGAATGAGATCATCCAGAGCATCTTCGGTAAGTAGTTCCTGATCGCGCTCATTGCCTGACCATACGCGTGAAGCACTCTCAACAGAGTCTCCCCGGAGCACTTCAAGGGTAAATTTTACTTCCCGTCCACATACCGGAAGAGAGATGGCATTACCGCGGGCCATAGCACCCACGCGCGCAATTAATGAATCCACCATCGGCGCAGCCGGCGCCGGTGATGAGGTATCTTCAGTCGATTGAGTATGTGTGGTATGTCTTGGAATGACAGGGGCACGCTTCATTATCTAATCTCCCAGCGTGGTTTAATCAGACGATCAAAAATCTCATCGCAAACAGGCTCCCAGATAGAGAGGGCATTACGCCAGGCACCTGTTGAAGAACGTTGATCGATAGCCTGTTCAAAAACGGTTCTCATACGGATCTGACCTTTACCGACTTCATCCGTTTCGCGCACAACATTTTTAAGGACCATGCTTCCCCAGGCATCCCGAATTTGTTCTTCCATCCACGGGGACTGCGAGCCGTTATTATTACTGTATTTGGTAAGCAGAATACGGACATCTGGCTCGAAGCCTTTAAGATCCACGTTCTTAAGCAGGTCACGAAGCATATCGAAAAACTGCAGTGCGGAGGTGTAGTCGAACAGCTCTGCCGGAGTAGGGACAATCAATACATCAGCAGCGCATACAACATTTATCGTACCGATACCAAGGTTGGGTGCACTGTCGATAACAATCACGTCATAATCATGAGCGACCGTTTCAATGGCCAGACGGAGCATCAGGTGCGGGTCAGCAGGTAATTTGCCTTCGTCAAATTTCCCCATCAGCTCAGTTTCAATGCGGTGCAGTGCCAGACAGGACGGGATGATATCAAGGCCAGGCCAGCAGGTGGGCTTTATAGCGTAGCTGGCATCATCCTTTTCCCCAAGATAAAAGGGCAGGAGAGTGTCCTCAGCATGAATATGAAGATCGGGCACCCATCCGTGATACATAGAAGCCGTTCCCTGTGGGTCATTGCCTTCAACGAGAAGAACACGGAGTCCTTTCAGGGCTAGGTCCTGAGCTAGGTGAACAGAAACGGAGGTTTTGTAAACCCCCCCTTTATGAGCCGCAACCCCGATCACCGGAGGGAAAGCATCTTCTGCACGCCGCAGTCGGGTACCGAACACATCCCGCATATGATTGATTTGTTCGATGGTATAACCAACACGTTGTTCAACTCTGCCACGGGTTTCCATATCAGGGTGAGGTAACCGGCCGGCTTTCTCTGCATCCCTGATTGCCTGAGAAGAAACGCCAACCAGATCCGCCGCTTCACCAATTCTCCAGCGGCGGGTGATCTTCCTTGCTTCCGGACTGTCGTCATTAAACTGCGCAATGGCGATAGCCTTCGTCATCTCATGTCCAGCAGTAATGCACTGGTTAAGTATATCCATCAGTCCCATTCTGAGCATCCTTTAATCATCACTTTGCATCATTTTATTAAATCTTGGAATTATTTGCAAAGCAACAATAAAATCGCAAAGTCATCTGAAAATTGCAAAGCTGACTGTAATGAAAGCTGTAAACCGGAGAAGAGAGGCTCAATCACATACTGCAGTCAATATTTCTCACTGCCGCTCGCCGCAGTAAGCGATCTCACGCAGTGAGGAAGTGGAAAAGCACAGAGACTGCACAAAGCACGAACGCTACGATGCCGGATACTTCTCCGGATTAGTCTATCTTCATGAAGTTGACTGTGATATGTGAAAAATTGACTATGGTATGAAACTAAAAGCCGAGGGCTGGTCAACAACAAAAGAAGATTCTACATATCGCAGTCAATATTTAATGTTAAATCAGGGAGAGTTACTCATGCGGCATTCAGATTACCCTTGCAGAACCCTGAATGTGGTGGGGTAGATCTGGCTGGGGATTAACGTTATTCATTGCTTCGATCCAGTAATTGATCCCAAAGAGATCATATTGAGATCCTAAAGAGATCCCCGGATCGCTGCAGCAGGCGCTGTAACTGGCTTGAACGTCATACTGAATCGACTGTGGAATGTAAAAAGTTGACTGCTGTATGCGAAATCTAATACTGTGATATGCAACGGTATTTACTGAGGTATGTATATCCGTTGACTGCGATACGTATAACGACATTCTTTTGTGGATAACCGTTGAGGATCAAGATGACGAGCGAAAATAACAGCTTACCTCTCAATCTTCAGGAAGTGGACAAGACAACCGGCGAAGTTGTTAAGCTGGATGTCAACAGTACCAGTACTGTGCAGCCGGTAGCGCTCATGAGGCTCGGTCTCTTCGTTCCAACCCTGAAATCAACCTCCAGGAGTAAGGCAAACCGTAAAAACGTCACAGATGCCACTGAGGAGCTCGTACAGCTGTCCATCGCCAAAAGCGAAGGGTACACCGACGTTAAGATCACCGGTTCGCGTCTTGATATGGACACGGATTTTAAAGTCTGGCTCGGGATCATTCGCTCGATGTCTGAGTATGGGGTAAAAAGTGACACTCTGGAACTGTCGTTCGTTGAATTCGTTAAGATGTGTGGATTTGACTCACGGCGCTCAAACAAGAAAATGCGGGATCGCATCAGCAATTCCCTGTTTAAACTCGCCTCGGTTACCCTGAAGTTCCAGAGCGAGACCAAAGGATGGACCACCCATCTGGTGCAGTCAGCCTATTATGACATCAACGAGGATATCGTGGAGATCAAGGCTGAACCCAAGCTCTTTGAGCTTTACCATATGGACAGGCGGGTCCTGCTTCGGCTGAAAGCCATTGACGCCCTGCAGCGGAAGGAATCTGCCCAGGCGCTGTATACCTACATCGAGAGCCTTCCCCAGAATCCCGCACCTATTTCCATGAAACGTATGCGGGACCGGCTGAATCTTACCTCAAATGTCTATACGCAGAACCACACGGTCCGAAAGGCTATGGAGCAACTTCGGGATATCGGCTATCTGGATTACACCGAGTTTAAACGTGGCCGGGCGACTTACTTTAGCGTTCATTATCGCAATCCCAAACTCATCAGCGGGACGGTGAAGGTACCGCGCAAGGAGGAAGAAGAGAAGGCGCCGGAGCAGAATTATGACGAAGTCATCAAGGCACTGAAGGCTGCAGGCATCGATCCGCAGAAACTTGCTGAAGCGCTATCGGCGATGAAGCCGGAAAATTGACTGCGATATGCATTACCATGACTGCCGTATGCATACGCAATTAGTTATTGACTGTGAGGTGCATCACGCATACTACAGTCAATATTCGCTCTCCTTCCTGCAGGTAAAGATCGGACAATATTGACTGCGGTATGTCATTTATGGCCAGAATATGCTGATATTGACTGAAGCATGCAAGTTTGACGAGGGTGTTACCCGACCAATTGAGAGCTCTCCACGTGACTGCATCCCACAGTCAATATTTCAGTAAATCCCCGGTGCGCACTGAATGAAGCCACTCAGCAGAGCGTTGATTCCGGCATTGCCATACAAGAGCTGCTAAAACCAGTCCTCCGAAGTTCGTTAATCCTATCGTACCCTCAGCCAGCTTCGCACTGATATCTGCAATCATGAAGAGGAAACCTGATGGCTGTCAGAAATGGCCCGGGACGCAGTCACCGACGATATACTGAATAACGACCTGGCTTACCCGGTTGGAAAGGCCCTCAGGTATATCCCCTGTAACTTGCTGATATCCGGATCGCAGTAAGTTTTATTGTCTGCGGTATGAAGATGTCAGCTGGTCACCAGAGGACCGGGGCTCCTTAATACGAATGATGTCATGGTGCAATGAGAAGGTGAGGGGACACGGGATGCGGTATGAATATTTCTCTCCAGACCCGGACGGAATGATGCCCGGGTCATACTGGATAAGCGTAACGCTTCTGCAGCCGGCACGGTGAGAGACTCAGAAGCGACTGACTGACTCTGCCTCGTCTGGAATGCGTTTGTCTTTATCTCCTTCACTAAGTGGCAAAGCCCCGGCCGCCTGCCCGACAATCTCAGCCGGCCGGTGGCAGGGAGCGAAGGATCTCCGCGGCATCTCGACCGTCAGCGGTAAAGGGAACGGCCAGGGTGGCAGCCATGTCCAGCGCAAATACCCGGGTATAGACTTCCATCGAGCGCGGATCCTTATGCCCGGCCAGCGCCAGGATGACCTTCCTAAGCTGCCGGTGATAAAGCATGTGCATGATATAGCTGTGCCGGAAGGTATGCGGCGTCACGGCGATCGAAAAATGCACGCCATCAGCTTCAGCCCGCTTCACCGCCTGTTTCAGCCAGTTGCGCATTGTCTCATCCGTGACCGGCCATAACGGCTCCCGCCGGCGGGGCGGGTGGTGACCATCCAGCTTTCCATCTGACGCACAAAACTGCCATCCGTCAGCGGCACCAGGCGCACTTCATCTTTTGGCGGCCGCCCGCGGCGCGCCCGCACTTTCTCCGAAAGCACCCTAACAAAAGGGCGCAGACCATCCAGGTCGAAGGATTCCGGGGTGAGCGTCCGGGCTTCACCGATACGGCTCCCGGTATTCCACATGGTGGCGAACAACATGTGGTGACGCTGGTCCGGCATATACCAGAGGAGGGCGCTCACTTCCGGCGCCAGGAGGTAAGCCGGCGTGGCACCTGTTGAGGTGGCCATCCGCCGGAGTGCCACCGCGGTCGCAAAATCAACGCCCGGGGCGGATCGGCAGCAGGGAGACGCGATCTGGTGAATTCTGCAGGGGAATGATGCTGTTCATGAGTTATTTTTCACGTAGCGCACAACGGGTTTGGATACAGCTATTCTGGCCTGAAGCGGCTGATCCTGCCATGACAATAAATCGCAGCGCGCGGATCCTTTTGTTGTCTTATCCCACATTATTGCGGGTAAAACCAAATGCGTAAAGGATCCTTTTGCGGTTAAGATCTATGTTTAAGCCAGTTATGACGCGGCCTGCAGGCACTTTCGTCGTTTTTGGGAGAAATGGGGTAATGCCAGGACAAACAGCTATGTTGACACTGGCATTAATGGAGACGAGAAACGGCTACCTTCCAGATGCGATCGGCAGGAATGATCTTTAACATGTTCCGTCTGTGGTTGTGTAAGGGCAGCCAGTACGGCAGTGACGACTGGCACCGCTTCTGCGGGCCAATAACCTGGCACCGAGCTTGAGCCGGCGTGGCAACTGCCAGGATAATGCGGTGGCCGAATTGTTCTTCAGTTCACTGAAAAAAGAACGCATTAGTAAGAGAACATACCAAACCGGGATCTGGCCCGGGCGGATGTCTTCGATTACATTGAAGTGTTCTACAATCGGACCCGGCGCCACAGTCATCCCGGCGGCGTCAGTCCGGAGGCCTTCGAACAGGCCTCGTCGTGAGGACAGAATTTGTCTACAGGCATGGGGTCAGTCCATAGTTACATCTAATGTATCCTATGAACCGAGCGTATTTTCCCCATTAAGGGAAGTATCTTTTTTTGAAATTCCCGTAAAACGGGAATGATAAGATAGAAAAGTTACTTTTGTAGTTGAGCATTTGCATTAAGACGCATGCACGTTAGAACCGCGTCAGATGGGACCCCTGGATTTCGGGCCAGTATGACGGACAAGAGGAAAAGACCTAAGCGAAGGCAAGCGGCAGGATCAATAATAATTTTATGTATAAAATTAATGTCTCTCTCGTCTTTGTTGATAGCTACAACTCCCCCCTCCATCATTGCTGTGGATTTACCATCAAAAGTAACTTTTACGTTTTTGTAGACTTGCTTATTATGGTGCTTTGTTTTTTTCTGTTTCAGAACAGCCTCATGAGTAAGGCGAAGAAACGCCATACACAAGGTGATCACTTCATCATCACTCAGCTTTGTTGAAAAGGCCTTTTGACCAGTCCAGTCAAAACTTCCCGGCTTCGATACTAAAGGCCCCGCAAGGATAAGATTCACACTGCCATTTGTCTCAGAAAAATTGAGCTCAAGTGCTGTCTTACCGGAATTAAATACCTTTTCATTTCGGTAAGGTTGATGCTGTGGTACATCGTTATTTATATTTTCCACCAAATATGTCCTTCACCTTCGTTGATTAAATTCTTCACCAGACCAATGTAGGTATACCCTCTAGGTTGCTTCATCGCAAAAATATAAGCACTGGTCTCTAGCATTAGATAGTCTCCCGAGGGAGCACCAGGAGGAACCTCTGTAGAGCTAAGGCTTTTAGTGTGCTCCTTTTTAACTTTGACCCTGGCCCAAATTCAGTGCAGTGCTAAATCAGAGAGCTTCGTCTTTCCGGAGACTTCGGATGAATTCAGCCGGAGTCATGTCATTTAATGATGAATGCGTTCTCTCATGATTATATTCCCTGCGCCAGTTGTCGAGTTTGTCCTGCGCATCTTCCAGCGACAGGAACCAGTGAATGTTCAGGCATTCATCCCGCAGACTGCCGTTAAATGATTCAATAAACGGGTTATCCGTTGGTTTTCCGGGGCGGGAGAAGTCCATTGTAACACCGTGCTCATACGCCCATTTATCCAGACTTTTCGAGATAAACTCGCTGCCGTTATCTGTCTGAATACGTACCGGCAGGCGCTTGCCCGGCACCCGCAACCTTTCCATCACACCGACCACATCCTCACCTTTCAGCGACTTTCCGGCATGGATCGCCACACACTCCCGACTAAAATTATCCACTACAGTCAGCGCCCGGAAACGTCGTCCGTTAAACAGGTTATCCGACACGAAATCCATACTCCAGCACTGATCGACTCCGGTCAGGACCGGACGTTGCTGACGATGTGCTGCACTGACATGCCTGCGGGGGCGCTTTCTGCGCAGGTTGAGGCCTTCCAGACAGTAAATCCTGTGTGTTTTCTTGTGGTTAACAGGCCAGCCTTCCCGCCGCAGCTGAATATGAATACGCGGGCAACCGTAGCGGATCCGGGTTTCCGCTATTTCCCGGATACGCAGGGTTATCGCCCGATCATCCCGCCAGCTCTGCCAGTGGTAAACGGTTCTGCTCTGCATCAGCAGTTCGCATCCCCGCCGGACACTGATACGGTAAGCCTCCCGCAGAAAATGCACCGCCTGACGCTTCTGAGCCGGCCTCAGAACAGTACCTCCTGCAGCATCTCCTTGTCCAGACTCAGGTCTGCCACCAGTTTCTTCAGCCGCTGATTTTCATCCTCCAGTTGCCGCAGGCGGCGCAGTTTTGTCACGCCCATGCCGCCAAACTTTTTCTTCCAGTTAATGGGATGGACTACCTCCTCCCGCTGCGGTTAACTGTACGAAATGTGCTCACCAGGAGAATCACCATGAATATCATATTTCTGGGTATTGATCTGGCTAAAAATGTTTTTCAGCTCTGTGGGTTAAACCAGGCCGGCAAACCGGTTTATACGAAACGAACTGGCCGAAAAGAATTGCTCCAGACGCTGGCAAATATTCCTGCATGTCTGATTGGGATCGAAGCGTCCACCGGGGCATTTTACTGGCAGCGTGAGTTTGAGAAACTGGGGCACAAAGTAAAGGTCATCAGTCCTCAGTATGTAAAACCCTTTGTCCGCGGGCAAAAAAATGATGGTAATGATGCACAGGCCATCGCAGTGGCTCTAATGCAACCGACAATGCAGTTCGTGCCACCAAAAAGCCCCGAACAGCAGGATATCCAGGCTTTACACCGGGCAAGGCAGCGTATTGTCAATCACCGCACTGCTACAGTCTGTCAAATAAAAGGGCTGTTACTTGACCGGGGGATCCCCATTGGCAGTGCTGTCTCCAGAGTTCGCCGGGCTATTCCTCTTATCCTTGAAGATGCAGAAAACGGTCTAAGTTCCTGTATGCGCAGAACAATTGCCGAGCTCTATGAGCTCTTTAACGATCTCGGGCGTCGGATCCATTTTTTTGATAAGGAAATTGAAACAGTATTCAGGCAATCAGAAGCCTGTCAGCGTATCGCCAGAGTTAAAGGCATTGGCCCTAAAACGGCCACGGCCGTTGTTGCTGCTATTGGCAAAGGAACTGAATTTAAGAATGGCCGCCACTTTGCTGCATGGCTGGGTCTGGTTCCACGCCAGCATTCGAGTGGTGACAGACAGGTGCTGATGAATATGACGAAAAAAGGCGACAAGCATCTGCGGACACTTTTTATTCATGGTGCCCGCGCTGTCGTCAGGGTTGCCACGAATAACAATGATGGCCATATGAATCAGTGGGTTAACCAGTTAAAGGAACGGCGCGGATTTAATAAAACGACCGTGGCGGTCGCTAACAAAAACGCGCGAATAATCTGGTCGATGCTGAGAAATGAGACCGAGTATCAGGTAGTGTGAAATTAATCCCCTGCCAGAAAAAGTTGCAGCGTACTGAGAAATGGTGACAGGTTGCACCTGCACAATCGGAACCTGATTTTTATACTGGCCTCAGAGGCCGTCCAGTTGTTGAGGCGATTGTGTGCGAATTACGGCTTTGTTGAATAAATCAGATTTCGGGTAAGTCTCCCCCGTAGCGGGTTGTGT
>NZ_JBEAJL010000112.1:0-21835 GCF_040065275.1 Klebsiella sp. JB_Kp042 | reverse complement strand
AGTCATCGGGCACTATCTGAACATAAAACACTATCAGTAAATTGGAGTCATTACCATATTTTATTATCTCTATTTTAGAAAACTATTTAATATGATTGATAACTAAGCTAAGATTAAACATCAACAGAACTGGGGGCACATGAAGGGGCACTATAAAAAACAACCTATAATAACTACATTAAATCAATGTATTAACTATAAAAGCGATTCCTGCAGGGACCATAACCCTCCTGCTTTATGTCGGATCCACGCCGACTTTTGATGGTTTTTCTGCAGCTCCTGTAGACAGTCTACTCAAGGTGGTACCGACCTGATCATCAATGCCCCCTTCCTGTTAACGCACAAAGTGATTTATTTATAGATATAAAACCCGTGGCGCCATTCCTCTTTTTAAAAAGAGGAAAACACCAGTTATAATTTTGCGACTAAAATGAACAACTCACAGGAAAAGACGAGTTGTAAAACGTAATGACATCGTCCGCAGCGACCGCACGAAAAGCATACTGCTCACTCCCGACAGACATTCAAAATATTGATATTCACGATCATAAAAACATAGTTTTCTTGCCCTGACAGGTATGACCTAATGAACAGGCCATCAGACTCATCTATTTTTACCGCAACGCGTTAACACTCACCTAAATCATCACCGCGGCATTAGTATTCAAGTTTCGTTCGCATCGCCTGCTGGCCTCCCATAATCACATTATTATTACCTTTGCCTGTGTAAGCCTGACCTTAGCTATCGTCCTGATTGTTGGATTTTCCTCAATCCACCTGTATGAACCAACGATTCGCTTAGCCAGTAATATAATGATTTACATATGGACGTTCTTTTTTTTCACGACGATGGCATTAACCCGCTTCAGAAATATATTCTGGACAGGAATCTATTTTTACTACTTCGTTTATATCTTAACCTTCTCTTTCTTAACAACCGCAGATGTCGCTAGCGAGAACATAGGGTATAAAGCGAGGCTTTTCGAAACGCTGGGCACTCTGATCTTTATTATCATTATTTTACTTAATGCGTTTAATCTTTATCAATTATCCAACAATAAATATGAGAATGCCTATCAGAACTCGATTCGTGATTATCTGACGCAGCTGTATAACCGCCGTTATTTTTACCTTGTGCTGATAAAAAAAATGCAACGGGTCTCTGTGCAAAACCATTGTCTAAATTGTTATGCGACATCGATCATTTCAAGCGCATCAATGACAAATATGGTCACTTTCAGGGAGATCTTGTTATTCAGTATGTGGCCGGGGTACTTCAGGATCAGGTTCGCAGAGATGATATTGTGGCCAGAACAGGCGGCGAGGAATTTGCGCTATTACTGTTTGACGTGGGCCAACAGCAGGCGTAACTCATCGCCGAGCGGACCCGCCAGACCATTATCAACCCAGGCGACGTCAGCAGCAGGGTTAAACTGCCCGAAAGCGTCACGATCAGTATCGGTCTTGCCACAACGGAGGATCCTAAAACGGTATAGAATGAATGACTTAACCGTGCCGACGGCGCCCTGTACCAGGCAAAAAAAGCAGGTAGGAATTGCGTGGTTGCCTGGCAGAAGCCCTCCTGCACTCTATAGCCTCGACAATTAACCGACAGCAACACGCTTTATGCGTACAATATCGCGTGGCGTGGTCGTCAACCTGCCGCCCAGCCGATGCAACACTCTCTGGACAACAAAGGAGCCAGGCGTTGATATGAAACAGATCACCCTTAGCGATATGCAGCAGCAGAGCGAAGCGGCGGCCAGTTCCCCGCGCTTACGTGCCCATCGCAATTTTCACCCTGAGCTGAGCGACCCGGTGCAGCGTCTGGCTATCGCTATGGAACCCGGCACCTATATCCGCCCGCACCGGCACCGACATACCTTTGAACTTTTGCTGCCGCTGAAAGGTCGCTTTGTGGTGCTAAATTTTGATGATCATGGCGCGATCACTAACCGGGTGGTGCTGGGTGAAACCTGCACGGCGCTGGAAATGGAGCCTGGCACCTGGCATACGGTGCTCTCACTCGACGCTGGTGGAATGGTATTTGAAGTCAAACAAGGCGCTTATCAACCGCTTGCTGAAATCGACACAATGGACTGGGCGCCAGCAGAAGGTCAGCCGGGTACCGCGGAGATGATGGCCTGGTATGCCATCGCGCAGCCAGGAGATCGCTATCCCTCTGTAACCCGGTAAGCTTGGCCGCCGCAAACGGATGCCGCGAGCATCCGTTTGCGTTATCCCTGTCGTCCAGGCATTGATCTCAAGAGCCACATTCTCCTCATGATGCGTTTCCTCTCGTCGAGGTCGTTAATAAAAAAACAAAAAAGTGTTGTATTCAGGCGCTAAGCAAACTATTTTTCTCGAGCGAAATAAATGATAGGATTACACCATCAAGTGAATGGCTGACGTAACAATAAGAATAATCATCTTATTGATATAATATTCTCAACATGAATGAATTTCATCAATCAGACCAGCGACGTTAACAAAAAAAGCACATGACCATCAGATTTTCATTGCTAATACTGACCGCTATTTTTCTGCAATAAACAATCCTTATGAATATAACAGAACGGAATATCTGGAAATTAAATAATTTACCGCCAATGGAGTATTGTTCCCTTTCCCGGGCGCAAAAATTATTAAACTGTGAAATTGAAGACATTCTTCACTGGCATGATATCGGTGCGATCAATCTATGCCTGAAGCTTAACCCGACGCGGGGAACACTAAAACTCGCCGTCCTTTCTCATCAGGAAAAAGAGGTAACCAACACATTTAATCCACTCAATTCATCTGAGACGCTGGAAACCTACTGGTCGCCACACTCCCATATCCATAGCATTTTGCGGATTGATGGCGATATTCCCGTCATGGAAACCCAGAGCGGGAATACCGTCACGCAGTTCAACGTCAAGGTCACAGCTTCAGGACTTTGGCATCCGCACAGCCGGAATTTAATGGCGTTGCTGGAGGCGCCTAACG
The DNA here is from genome assembly GCF_040065275.1 of Klebsiella sp. JB_Kp042. NCBI lineage: Bacteria > Pseudomonadati > Pseudomonadota > Gammaproteobacteria > Enterobacterales > Enterobacteriaceae > Klebsiella > Klebsiella sp. JB_Kp042. The sequence goes on along the minus strand of NZ_JBEAJL010000112.1, from coordinate 18,847 downwards.
ATATTCATCGTGAAAACAGGTTCAGCATGATGCTGCCTGAGAAACCGTTTGTTTATTGTCACTTCATTCCGCAGGAAGCCGAAAACCCCATCCTGTCATTGAATCGGCTCTATATTACCAGTCAGGCAATTGAGAAAATATTTGCCCATAGCATTAGCGCCCGACCGATGGATGTCACAAAAAATCCGCTACGGCAACAAACCGGTTATATCCATCAGGAATTAACCTCACTTCCGCAAAGTGAGGTACTGCTGGAATTTATCCACGATCTTATTCTGTCCCATACTTTATTTAATGTGAAATTGCAGACCATGGCTGAGCCAGACAAGACCCAACTCTTTCATCACGTGCTGGAAAGGCTTAAGGAGGAAGTCATGCTTAGAGAGAATGCCCTGCCCGACGAGGCCGACACCAGCAACGCAGCCCATCGTTAATCCTGGTTCGCCGCCGAGCGACGCACGCCTTCAGGCAGGAGGCAGGCGGTTTTCCTGCTCAAGCGTTAGCGCAATCTCCCGCGCCAGGGCGATAAATTCGCGTGCCGCGGCGCTCTGCCACGCATCCCTGCGCTGGAGCAAACAGGCCGTTCGCTGCAGCAGCGCGGGTTCCAGCTCAATCGCCACCACATCATCATACTGCCCGGCGACCGCCGCCGGCAGCAGTGTCGCAAGGGGCGTTCGCCGAATGACCGACAGAACGGCGCCGATAGAGTTGGCCTCCATCTGCACGTCAGGTTCGAGCCGATGACGACGACAATAACGATCGATCTGCTCCCGGGTGGCAAACTCGCTGCTCAGTAAAATCAGCGGCTGCGCGTCGAGCGCCTGCAGCCTGAGCGCGTTCTCTCTGGCCAGAGGATGCGTGCGGCTCACCACCAGCGCGAGGGTTTCCGTCAGCAGCGGCTGAACGACAATATCCGGGGAACGACTGTCGTCAAAGGCGATGCCGACATCCAGTTCATCCTTCAGCAACATCATTTCCATGCGCTCCTGGTTCATCTCCTGGATCAGCAATTTCACGCCGGGGTAGCGTCGATAGTAGTTTTCCACCAGCGGTCCCAGCATATAGGTGGTGAAGGTCGGCGTCATGGCAATGCGGAGTTTGCCGCGCTGCAGATCCTCAGCGTCATGCAGAGCGCGCCGCCCCTCCTCAAGATCGCGTAACGCCCGGCGGGCATACTCCAGCCAGATCTCTCCGGCATCGGTTAACCGGATATAACGGCCAGAGCGGTCGAAAAGCTGAACCTCCAGCATGGCTTCCAGCTGGCGGATCTGCTGTGACAGCGCCGGCTGGGAGACGTGCAGCGCCGCGGCGGCGCGGGTAAAGCCACGGTGTTCTGCCACAGCGATAAAGTAGGAAAGATGGCGCAGGAGCATCCGCTTACCTATAAGTAATTCAACTAGGGTTCATCATAAATAAGTCTTTTAACTTATGAAACAAGTTACGTACCCTCTACACACGACCCGTTGCCTCTTTTACCTTGAACATCATCTTATGCAGGAGTGACTATGTCCGCTCACGATCGCTATCTCCAGCGCGCCTTAGCGCTGGCAAAACACAACACAACCCACGGTGGTCGCCCCTTTGGCGCCGTTATGGTGCGCCATAACGAGGTTGTCGCCGAAGCCGTCAACACCTTTCATCTGAGCGGCGACCCAACGGCGCATGCCGAACTGAATGCCGTTCGCGATATTGCCGCCAGGCTGGGAAGCGAAGTTCTGCGCGAATGCGTTATTTACGCCAGCGGACAGCCTTGTCCGATGTGTCTTAGCGCACTCTATTTAACCGGCGTGCGGGAAGTATTTTTCGCCAACAGCAATCAGGACGGAGAGCCTTTTCAGCTATCTACCGCCGCGATTTATCAGCAGTTGCAGCAGCCGCTGGCGCAGCAGACGTTGCCGATCCATCATCGCCCCCAGCCGGAGGGGCTGGCAGTTTATCAGCGGTGGGCGGAACAGCAGCCATGAAAGCCGTGTTGCGACAGAATCTGACGCTGGGGATCCTGGTGCTGATCGGCATAAATATGCGGCCGCTGCTCACCTCCATCGGCCCTTTGCTTCCGGAGATCCGCGCCGCCAGCGGGATGAGCTATACCCTGGCCGCGCTACTGACCGCCCTGCCGGTGGTAGCGATGGGCGTGCTGGCGCTGGCCGCCGGCTGGGTCGATCGTTATGTCGGTCAAAACCGTAGCATTGCGCTAAGCCTGCTGATTATCGCGGCGGGCGCCCTGTTGCGGGAAATCGCCCCGAATAGCGGCCTACTGCTCACCAGCGCCCTGGCCGGAGGCGTTGGCATCGGCATCATCCAGGCTGCCATCCCGGCGGTGATTAAGCGCTTATTCGCCCGACGGACGCCGCTGGTAATGGGGCTATGGTCAGCCGCGCTAATGGGCGGTGGCGGGTTAGGCGCCGCGTTAACGCCGTGGCTGGCGTCGCACAGCACAGCCTGGCGGGATGCGCTGGCCTGGTGGGCGCTCCCCGCCCTCCTCGCCCTGCTCAGCTGGCTGGCGATTTGCCGGCACCTGCCCCGTGCTCCGCATCAGACCAGCACCGCCCCCCGGGTAGCGATTATTGGCCAGCGCCGCGCCTGGACGCTGGGGCTCTATTTCGGACTGATCAATGCCGGCTACGCCAGTCTGATCGCCTGGCTGCCGCCCTATTATATGCAGCTTGGCGACAGCGCCCAGTACAGCGGCTCGCTGCTGGCGTTGCTGACGGTTGGGCAAACCGCGGGCGCGCTGCTGCTGCCGGCGCTGGCTCGCCAGGATGACCGGCGCCAGCTTCTGCTGTGTGCTCTGGTGCTCCAGCTGATTGGCTTCTGCGGCTTCATCTGGCTGCCGCAGCACTTCTCCGCGCTCTGGGCTCTCGCCTGCGGCGTCGGTCTGGGCGGCGCGTTTCCCCTGTGCCTGGTGCTGGCCCTCGATCATGCCGGACAACCGACGGTGGCCGGCCGGCTGGTAGCCTTTATGCAGGGTATCGGATTTATTATCGCCGGCCTGTCTCCCTGGCTTTCCGGCCTGCTGCGTAGCCTGAGCGGGAACTACACCCTTGACTGGTCCTGGCATGCGCTCTGTGTCCTGTTACTCATGGCGATCACGCTGCGCTTTATCCCGGCACACTACCCTGCCGAGTGGCGACAGCGCGCCTCTGATCTGTATTAAACCGGTGGCGCGTGGCAACGTGAATGCCGCGCGCCAAGCCTGACTAGCCCCGCTAATCGCCCTGATGAGAAACCCGTTTTCGCAGCGTCGCTGGCGCTAAATTTATTACCGGGCGAAATTAATGTGTCGCCGAATCACGACACTCGTAAGTAACTAAAAATTAATAAAAAAATGCCTCTTGTTTCCCTGATTTTTTAGGCGTACATTAGCGCCATCTGGAGCACTTAACGCACAGAATTGCGAGCTGCCGCAGGGTGAGATTTCACCAGCGACAGCCCTTGAAAAACAGAACAATTAATTCATTTGAACGTCGCATAAGCGCGTGGAGTGATGAGTCGTGAAATACTTCTTTATGGGCCTCTCTTTTATGGTCATCGTTTGGGCCGGTACTTTTGCCCTGATGATCTAGACTGCAGCGGTGTCAAAAAAAACGGGAGCCCAGAGGCTCCCGTTTTTGTTATAGCGTATTCGCCGAAGCGCTAGCTCGCGACGGGCAGCAAGCCATCCGCGCGGAACATCGCCTTAATGCCGCGGATCGCCTGACGCGTCCGGTCCCGGTTCTCGATCAGCGCGAAGCGGACATGGGTATCGCCATAATCGCCAAAGCCAATCCCCGGAGAAACGCAAACCTTCGCTTCGTTAAGCAGCTTTTTCGCGAACTCCAGCGAGCCCATGTCGGCATAAGGTTCCGGAATTTTCGCCCAGACGTACATGGACGCTTTCGGACACTCCACCATCCAGCCGGCCTCATGGAGCCCTTTCACCAGCACATCGCGGCGGCGCTTATACTGTTCAGCGATATCCCGCACGCATTGCTGATCGCCCTCCAGGGCAGCGATCGCCGCCACCTGCAGCGGCGTAAACGTGCCGTAGTCATGGTAGCTTTTGATGCGGGCAAGGGCGTTCACCAGGGTCTTATTACCGACCATAAAGCCAATGCGCCAGCCGGCCATGTTATAGCTTTTCGACAGGGTAAAGAACTCGACGGCGACATCGCGTGCGCCGGGCACCTGCATGATGGAGGGCGCTTTCCAGCCGTCATACACGATATCGGCATAGGCCAGATCGTGGACGACCAGGATGTCATACTGCTTCGCCAGGGCGACAACCTTTTCAAAGAAATCCAGCTCGACGCACTGCGCGGTCGGATTCGAGGGAAAGCCAAGGATCATCATCTTCGGCTTCGGATAGCTCTCGCGGATGGCGCGTTCCAGTTCGTTAAAGAAATCCACCCCTTCCACCAGCGGCACCGAGCGCACCTGCGCCCCGGCAATCACCGCGCCGTAGATATGGATCGGGTAGCTGGGGTTCGGCACCAGCACGGTGTCGCCATGATCCAGCGTCGCCAGCATCAGGTGCGCCAGCCCCTCTTTCGAACCAATGGTGACGATCGCTTCCGATTCCGGATCGATATCGACGTTATAGCGTTCTTCATACCAGCGCGAAATAGCGCGACGCAGGCGTGGGATCCCCCGCGAGGTAGAGTAACCATGGGTGTCAGGCCGCTGGGCGACGGTGCAGAGTTTTTCCACGATATGCGGCGGCGTCGCGCCATCGGGATTGCCCATACTGAAATCGATAATATCTTCGCCGCGCCGGCGCGCAGCCATTTTCAGTTCGGCAGTAATATTAAAAACGTACGGGGGGAGACGATCGATACGCGTAAAACGGCGTTCAGGACTGGATTCAGCCATAGGTTCCTCTGATTAACGTTAGCGCCCGGACCGTCCGAGCGACGCTGCCGCTGTTGCGGCTCGTTTAGAAAATAACCTGAAAAAAATCACGTTGTCGAGTGCCCTGACGAAAAATAATCACTGGCGTTAAAAACGGGTATCGTCTGCGCTAAATACGGCAGTACGCTGCGGAATGAATACCGTTTTGTCTGCAAGTGGTAACATATTGATATCTTTTCTATCACGGGTATTTATCGTTTCTTCTGGCGTCTGGCGGTACATCGCCTCCCCACCCCTCAATCCCCTTTTAAAAGTGAGCCTTTTCCTCATTATTTTTCTGCGGCTGGTCTTCTGTCGTCAGGTTTTTTATCATGTCCTTTTCTGGCCACTGACGCGACGCACCCATGCACGAAATCTTTACTATGATGCTGGCGGTCTATGATCGTGCGGCCCTGATGCTTATTTGCCTGTTTTTTCTCATTCGCCTGCGCCTGTTCCGCGAACTGTTGCATAAGTCGGCGCATACGCCGAAAGAGCTGCTGGCTGTCACCGCCATTTTCTCGCTGTTCGCGCTCTTCAGTACCTGGTCCGGTGTGCCGGTGGAAGGATCGCTGGTAAACGTGCGCATCATCGCCGTGATGTCCGGCGGGATCCTGTTTGGTCCCTGGGTGGGGGCCATTGTCGGGGTGATTGCCGGTGTGCACCGCTATCTGATTGATATTGACGGCGTGACCGCCGTGCCCTGCTTTATCACCAGCATCATCGCCGGCCTGCTGTCGGGGTTGATTAACCGCAAAGTGGCCCGCGATCAACGCTGGAAAATCGGCATTCTGGCCGGAATGGTCTGCGAGACTCTGACCATGATCCTGGTGGTGATCTGGGCCCCTTCCCTCAGCCTCGGCGTGGATATTGTCTCGAAAATTGGTATCCCGATGATCCTCGGCAGCGTCTGCATCGGTTTTATCGTGCTGCTGGTGCAGAGCGTGGAAGGGGAAAAGGAGGCCAGCGCCGCGCGGCAGGCGAAACTGGCGCTCGACATTGCCAACAAAACCCTGCCGCTGTTCCGTCAGGTCAACAGCGATTCTCTGCGCCAGGTTTGCGACATTATCCGCCGCGACATTACCGCCGACGCGGTGGCGATCACCAATACGGAACACGTGCTGGCCTACGTGGGCGTCGGTGAAGCCAACTATCAACATCATAACGATGTCATCAGTCCCACCACCCGACAGGCCATCCGTTATGGAAAAATCATTATTAAAAACAATGATGAAGCCCACCGCACGCCGGAGATCCACTCCTTGATGGTCATTCCGCTGTGGGAAAAAGGGGTGGTCACCGGTACGCTAAAAATCTATTACTGCCACGCCCATCGCATCACCTCGACGCTGCAGGAGATGGCGATAGGCCTGTCACAAATCATCTCCACCCAGCTGGAGGTTTCCCGCGCCGAACAGCTACGGGAGATGGCCAACAAAGCGGAGCTGCGCGCTCTGCAAAGCAAGATTAACCCGCACTTTTTATTCAATGCCCTGAACGCGATCTCCTCCTCGATTCGCCTTAATCCGGACACCGCGCGCCAGCTCATTTTTAATCTGTCGCGCTATCTGCGCTATAACATCGAATTAAAAGACGATGAGCAGATTGATATCAAACGAGAGCTGTATCAGATCAAAGATTACATCGCCATTGAACAGGCGCGATTCGGCGACAAACTGACGGTTATCTATGATATTGACGACGACGTCAGCTGCGTGATCCCAAGCCTGCTTATCCAGCCTCTGGTGGAAAATGCCATTGTGCACGGCATTCAGCCGTGTAAAGGGAAAGGCGTGGTGACGATCGGTATCAATGAGTGCGGTAATCGGGTTCGCATCAGCGTTCGCGACACCGGCAACGGCATCGATCCCGCCGTGGTCGCCCGCGTGGAAGCCGATGAAATGCCGGGTAACAAAATCGGCCTGCTCAACGTTCATCATCGGGTGAAACTTCTCTATGGCGAGGGGCTGCATATCCGCACCCTGACGCCAGGAACGGAGATCGCTTTTTATGTCCCCAATCACTCTACGCCGCAGGCGCTGACGGAGTCTCTGTTGTCATGAGCGGAGAAAAGATGAAAGTTATCATTGTGGAGGATGAGTTTCTGGCCCAACAGGAACTCTCCTGGCTTATCAACACCCACAGCCAGATGGAGATCGTCGGCAGCTTTGACGACGGACTGGACGTGCTGAAATTTCTCCAGCACAACAAGGTCGACGCCATCTTTCTCGATATCAATATTCCATCGCTGGACGGCGTTCTGCTGGCGCAGAACATCAGCCAGTTCGCCCATAAGCCTTTTATCGTCTTTATCACCGCGTGGAAAGAACACGCCGTGGAAGCCTTTGAGCTGGAGGCGTTTGACTACATTCTGAAGCCCTACCAGGAGTCGCGCATCATCAATATGCTGCAGAAGCTGACCGCCGCCTGGCAGCAGCAGAATAACGCCGCTTCCGGGTTAACCAGCGTGGCGCCTCGGGAAAACGACACCATCAATCTGATAAAAGATGAGCGGATCATCGTCACCAGCATTCATGATATCTATTATGCCGAGGCGCACGAGAAGATGACCTTCGTCTACACTCGCCGGGAGTCATTCGTCATGCCGATGAACATTACCGAATTCTGCAGCAAACTGCCCACCGCACATTTCTTTCGCTGTCACCGCTCGTACTGTGTGAATCTCAGCAAAATTCGGGAAATTGAGCCGTGGTTTAACAATACCTATGTGCTACGCCTGCGCGACCTGGAGTTTCAGGTTCCGGTCAGTCGCAGTAAAGTGAAAGAGTTTCGCCAGCTGATGAATCTGTAGACGGCGGGGCTCCCCGCCTGGCCGGGCTACGACAGTAGCCCGGGAGGAATGCGCTTACAGCACCTGACCCAGCGTCTGACGCAGATGCGCGCCGGAGCCCAGCAGGCCTGGGTTGTCATGCACGATCAGGTAAACCGGGATATCCTGGACATAGGCTTTAAAACGACCTTTGTCCTCAAAACCGCCGCGGAAGCCGGAGGCTTTAAAGAACTCCAGGAAGCGCGGCACGATGCCGCCAGCGATATAGACGCCGCCAAACGTCCCCAGGGTCAGCGCCAGGTTTCCACCGAAGCGCCCCATAATGACGCAGAACAGCGACAGCGCCCGGCGACAGTCGGTGCAGCTATCCGCCAGCGCCCGCTCGGTGACCTCACGCGGCTGCAGGTTCTCCGGCAGTCGACCATCCGATTTGACTATCGCGCGATAAAGGTTGACCAGACCAGGACCGGAGAGGACGCGTTCTGCGGAGACATGCCCCAGCTCAGCGCGCAGCTCTTCCAGAATAATGCCCTCTTCTTCGCTGTTCGGCGCAAAATCGACATGGCCGCCTTCGCCCGGCAGGCTGACCCAGCGCTTATCAACGTGTACCAGATGGGCTACGCCCAGCCCGGTTCCGGCGCCATAAACGGCGATCGGTTTGCCGGCTACCGGCGCGCTGCCGCCGAACTGAATCAGGTGCTCGGCTTTCAGCATCGGGATAGCCATTGAAACGGCGGTGAAATCGTTGATAATCTCCAGGTGCGCAAAGCCAAGGTTGCGCTTCATCTCGGCGATGGAGAAGGCCCAGGTATGGTTGGTCATCGCCACCCAGTCGCCGGTGATCGGGCAGGCGATAGCGATACAGCCTTCGCTGACCGTCACCTGATGCTCCTCGAGATAGACGCGTACCACCGCCTCCAGACTGGGGTAATCGAGCCCGGAATAGGTCTTTGCACGAGAGATCTCTCCGCTCGCCAGATCACACAGCGCCAGGCGGGCGTTGGTCCCCCCGACATCTCCTACTAAAGCAAATTTTGTCATTCCGTTACGGCTCCGCTAAAGTCAAAATAAATCTTTTGGCACACTGTAAATTCATGGCGGCTTAACAACAACGTCCAACTCGCGGACGCCCCTTGTTTAGCGACACAGGTCACATTTAGTTTGTAATCAATGAAAGTAGCCTATTAACGAGGCCACGGGTATCAGACGCCGCCTTAACTTTATCGTTTCAGCACCATTTGCATCGACGGTCCCCGCCGACAAAGGCAAAGTAGTGCTCCTGAACTTTAACAAGGACATTGTCATGCTCCATCCTCGCGCCAGAACAATGCTGATCCTGTCGGTGCCGGCTATCCTGATTGGCATCGCCTCCAGTCTGATCCTGATCGGCGCGATGAAGATTGCCGCGTTGCTGCAGCGCATCCTGTGGAGCAATCTGCCTGTGCAGTTTGGAGTAAGCGCCGAGAACCCGCTGTGGATTATCGCCATTCTCACGGCGACGGGGATCGCGGTGGGCCTGGTCGTCCGTTACAGCCCGGGGCATGCCGGGCCGGACCCGGCGACCGAGTCGTTAATCGGCGCGCCCATTGCCACCGGCGCGCTGCCCGGGCTGCTGGCGGCGCTGATCCTTGGCCTCGCCGGCGGCGTCAGCCTCGGCCCGGAGCATCCGATTATGGTGGTGAATATTGCGCTGGCCGTCGCCGTCGGCTCCCGACTGTTCCCGCGGGTCAGCTCTCTTGACTGGACCATTCTCGCGGCCTCAGGCACCATCGGCGCCCTCTTCGGCACCCCGGTGGCCGCCGCGCTGATTTTTTCGCAAACCCTCAACAGCAGCAACGAGTCGCCGCTATGGGATCGTCTGTTTGCCCCGATGCTTGCCGCCGCCGCGGGCGCGCTGACCACCGGGCTGTTTTTCCACCCCCACTTCACGCTGCCGCTCCCACACTATAGCCAGATGCACTTCGTCGATATTATCAGCGGCATGATCGTCGCCCTGATCGCTATCGCCGTCGGTATGGTCGCCGTCTGGTGTCTGCCGCGCCTGCACACGCTGATGCACCGCCTGAAAAACCCGATCCTGACGCTGGGCCTCGGCGGCTTGCTGTTAGGGATCCTCGGGACCATTGGCGGACATTTAACGTTGTTTAAGGGGCTGGATGAGATGCAGCAGCTGGCCTTCAGCCAGACGCTGACCGCCTCGGATTATCTGCTCATCGCGCTGGTTAAACTGGCTGCGCTGGTTCTCGCCTCGGCCTGCGGCTTTCGCGGCGGGCGGATTTTCCCCGCGGTCTTCGTCGGCGTGGCGCTGGGGCTGATGCTGCATGCCCACGTGGACGCCGTGCCGGCGGCGATCACCGTCTCCTGCGCGATCCTCGGCATGGTGCTGGTCGTCACCCGCGACGGCTGGCTGAGCCTGTTTATGGCCGCCGTGGTGGTGCCGGACACCACGCTGCTGCCGCTGCTGTGCATTGTGATGCTCCCGGCCTGGCTGCTGCTGGCCGGGAGGCCCTTGATGATTGCCAGACACCATACCGACTAAACGCGGCTGTTTCGTTCCTCCAGCGCCTGCGTCACCGCGCGCAGGAAATCGGGAATATCCATTTTCGGCAGCATCACTTCCACCAGGGTGAGCGTATCGGAGGTGATGCTCTCCGCCATCGCCTCTCGTAGCTCATCGGTGTGCGTAACCCGCCAGCAGCGCGAGGCAACGTCCGGGGCGAAGGCTTCCGGCAGGCGTCGCCAGTCCCACAGGGCAATGTCATTGTAGCGCTGCTCCGGGCCGTGAATCGCCCGTTCCACGGTATACCCTTCGTTATTCAGCAGCAGAATAAGCGGCTTTTGCTTATCGCGCAGCATAGAGCCCATCTCCTGAATCGTCAGCTGGGCGGCGCCATCGCCGACAATCAGCACCACCCGCCGCTCTGCCGCCGCGGTTTGCGCGCCATAGGCGGCCGGGAGGGTAAAACCAATCGAGCCCCACAGCGGCTGGACGATCAGCGACGCCTCTGACGGCAGCTTCAGCGCGGCAATGCCGAAGGCGGCCGTCCCCTGGTCGGCGAGAATAATATCGCCGGGACGCAGCGCCCCCTGCACCGTCGCCCAGAAATTTTTCTGCGTGAGTTCGCCGTCGGCCCCCTCCTCCACTTCCGGCGCCACGACCTGAGGCGCAGCCCACTCCGCCGCCAGCGGTGCGGAAAGGGTCATCAGCGCAGCCAGTGCCTGATCCATCGGCACGCCGCTGAACCAGTGATCGCCCACCCTGACCGCGAAGGGCTGGATCTCTATCGTCTTATCCCGCGCCAGATGCTGGGTGAATCCCGCGGTGATGGTGTCGGTGAAGCGCGTGCCGATGCAGATGATGGTGTCGGCGTTTTCGATGGCCTCCCGGGTCTGCGGCGCGCTGGCGATACCGCTGTAGGTGCCGACAAAACCTCGCTGCTGCTCATCGAACAGCCCCTTGCCCATTAGCATGGTGGCGTGGGCGACGGGGGTTTTAGCCACCCACTCCCGGAGCGTGTTTTGCAGGCCATAGCGTTGCGCGAGGAAGTCCGCCAGCAGGGAGATGCGTCGACTGCCCCGCAGCAGGCGGCTGGCATGCTCGCAGAATCCGGCGAGCTGGTTTTCATCCGCCGGAGCGGCCTCCACCAGCAAGCGCTGCGCTGGGGCAATCGCTGCCGCTCTGGCGACATCGGCCGGCAGCATCAGATAGCCAGGCCGATGATGCGTCAGCATATCGCGCAGAACACGGTCGATCTCATGGCAGGCGTTGCCGGCGGTCAGCAGCGCCTGGCTACAGGTGATCTGCTCGCTCATCCGCGCAAAATGGCGGAAATCGCCGTCGCCCAGGGTGTGATGCAGCAGTTCGCCGCGCTGCTGAGCGCCAGTGGAGGGCGCGCCGACGATATGTAATACCGGAATATGCTCCGCATAGCTGCCCGCCACGCCGTTCAGCGCGCTCAGTTCGCCGACGCCGTAGGTTGTTAGTAACGCACCGGCTCCCTTAATGCGTGCATAACCGTCAGCAGCATAGGCCGCATTGAGCTCGTTGGCGCAGCCGACCCACCCCAGCGCGCTGTGCGCAATGACCCGGTCGAGAAACTGTAAGTTGTAATCTCCCGGCACGCCGAACAAGCGGTCAATACCGCAGTCGACGAGGCGATCCAGCAGATAATCCCCAATAGTGTAAGTCGGTTGCATATCCATTTTCCTCATTTTGGCGCAGGTGTAATTTGAGTATTGAATAAGCGATCCGCCTGTCCAGAAAGGGGGCGATAAAGGCGGTGTAAAGCAATAATTACGCCGAAAAAGCGATGTACTCCACGCAGAACATTGATTAGTGTAAACGTATACACACCCTGTTTTATCTGCGGAGGAAGAATGGTTTACCAGGCAAGTACCACGCGATATCAAACGATGGCCTATCGTCGCTGCGGCCGCAGCGGCCTTCAGCTGCCGGCAATTTCTCTCGGTCTGTGGCATAACTTTGGCGATGAAACGCGGGTGGAAACCAGCCGGCAGATGCTCCAGCACGCATTTGACCTCGGCATTACCCATTTCGACCTGGCCAACAACTATGGGCCGCCGCCGGGCTCGGCGGAGAGCAATTTTGGCCGCATCCTCAAAGAGGCGCTCCTGCCCTATCGCGATGAGTTGATCATCTCCACCAAGGCGGGCTACACCATGTGGGACGGCCCTTACGGCGACTGGGGTTCACGCAAATATCTGGTGGCCAGCCTTAACCAGAGCCTGCAGCGCATGGGGCTGGAATATGTCGATATTTTTTATCATCACCGCCCGGACCCGGAAACACCGCTGACGGAAACGATGCGCGCGCTTGATCACCTTGTCCGCCAGGGTAAAGCGCTGTACGTCGGCATCTCCAACTATCCGCTGGCCCAGGCGCGGGAGGCGGTGAAGATCCTTAACGATCTCGGCACCCCCTGCGTCATTCACCAGCCCCGCTACTCCATGTTTGAACGCGGCGTGGAAGAGGGGCTGCTGGATTTTTTGCAGACAGAAGGGGTGGGAAGTATAGCGTTTTCACCGCTGGCCGGCGGACAGCTCACCGACCGCTATCTCAACGGCATTCCGGCAGACTCACGTGCCGCCAGCAGCAGTCGTTTTCTGCAGCCGGAGCAGCTGACCAGCGCCAGATTAGAAAAAATTCGTCAGCTGAATACGCTGGCGGAAGCACGCGGGCAGAAGCTGTCGCAGATGGCGCTGGCCTGGGTGCTGCGTGAGGAGAAAGTCACCTCCGTACTGATCGGCGCCAGCAAAACCGCCCAGCTGGATGACGCTGTCGGAATGCTGAAACATCGTCATTTCAGCGCCGAAGAGTGCGCCGCGATTGATGCCATCCTGGCGCTGTAAAGCAAATGTTACTTTAGCAAAAAGTGCTCTTTTCTGTGCTTTCGGAGTTCGTCCGATGCGATAGGTCTTTACCGGCCCGTAATATCACGTTAACAGGCCGCTTAGGGCCCCGATCGTGAAGGAGAAGAGTATGTTCAGGTCACTGATTCTGGCAGCAGTACTGCTGGCCGCAGCGCCATTAGTCGCTAACGCTGGTGAAATCACCCTGTTGCCATCGATAAAATTACAAATTGGCGATCGTGACAATTACGGTAACTACTGGGACGGTGGCAGCTGGCGCGACCGTGATTACTGGCGTCGTCACTATGAATGGCGTGATAACCGTTGGCATCGTCATGACAACGGCTGGCACAAAGGCTGGTACAAAGGCAGAGATAAAGCCTGGGAGCGCGGCTATCGCGCGGGCTGGAGCGACCGCGACGATCGCCGCGGCGGCTGGGGACGTGGTCCCGGCGGGCGTGGTCACGGTCATGGACATGGCCATCACTAACAGACGAAAAGGGGAGCCCATCGGCTCCCCTTCGCTTTATTCCGCATCAGGAGGCCATTAATCCACCCCGAGCAGCGATCCCACAATTAACCAGCCGTTCAGGCTCACCACAATCGCGACTATCGCCCAGCCGATGCCTCTCACCCAGCGGGTATTCACCAGGTCTCCCATTAGCTTTGCATTGCTGGTAAATATCAACAGCGGTACCAGGGCAAGCGCAATACCAAAGCTCAGCAACACCTGACTCATCACCAGGATGCGCGTTGGATCCAGCCCCAGCAGAATGACGACAAACGACGGCAGCATAGTGACCGCCCGGCGAAACCACAGCGGAATATGAAAGCGAATGAAGCCCTGCATGACCACCTGACCTGCGAGAGTCCCCACCACCGTCGATGATAAACCTGCAGCGACCAGGCTGAGGCCAAAGATGGTCGCCGCCGCATGGCTCAGCAGCGGCTCCAGCGTTCTGTAAGCCTGATCAAGATCGGCGACGCCGGTATGGCCATTGAAATGGAATGCCGCCGCGGCGGTCGCCATCATCGCCAGGTTGACGAACCCGGCAATGGTCATGGCGATCGCCACATCCCAGCGGGTCGCGTTATAGCGCTCTTTTCGCGTCCCGCCGTGCAGGTGCTGGGTAAGCGAGGAGTGTAAGTAGATCACGTGCGGCATAATGGTGGCCCCCAGCACCCCGGCGGCTAAGAATACCGCCTCGCCGTTGGGCAGCGTAGGGATCGCCAGCCCTTTGGTCAGGGGAGCCAGCGCGGGCTGGGAAAAGATCAATTCAACGACATAGGCGACGGCAACAAACAGCAGCAAGCCGCCAATCACCTTCTCCAGCGGTTTTTGTCCGCGCCGCTGCAGCATCAGGATCAGGAAGGTCGCCACCCCGGTCAGCACCGCCCCTTGCAGAAGCGATACGCCCAGCACCAGCTTAAAGCCAATCGCAGCGCCGATAAATTCGGCCAGGTCGGTGGCCATGGCGATGATTTCCGCCTGCACCCAGTAAAACCACACTACCGGGCGCGGGTAATGGTCGCGGATCTGCTCGGCCAGGTTTTTACCGGTGGCAATGCCGAGTTTGGCAGAGAGCACCTGGATCAGCATTGCCATCAGGTTGGCCCATACCACCACCCACAGCAGCTGATAGCCAAAGCTGGCGCCAGCCTGAATATTCGTGGCGAAATTACCCGGATCGATATAGCCAATGGCAGCGACGAAAGCTGGCCCCATTAAGGCGAGCTTCACCTTGCGCGCGGCGCGACTACTGCTATTCTCAACGCGACTGCTAGTCATCTTCTGCCTCTGGAAATATAGCCTTTGCTATGTTTCATGCTATCAAAATGCGAATGATTATCAAGTTCATTTAGAATGGAGATAATGATTGCTGTGATAGGAGGGAACAATTGCTGGCCGGAAATGAAAAACGGGCGTCAGTAAACCCGATCGCGCCCGCTATTAAGAGTAGTACAAGAATGCAACTTTTAAAACCTTTACGTAACATAACAAAAGTGGATGTTTGATCACTATTTTTGCCATTGGTCACAGTTCCTTGCAATAGTGTGCAATTGATCTCGTTTTCTTTAAAGCCGTTGCATAGAATGTGCACGGAAATTTAACCTGCCTCATATTTGGAGCAACTATGGACCGCGTCTTGCATTTTGTCCTCGCGATCGTTGTGGTGGCTATACTGGCCCTGTTGGTCAGTCATGACCGTAAAAAGATCCGTATTCGTTATGTTGTTCAACTGCTTGTCATTGAAGTCCTGCTGGCCTGGTTCTTCCTGAACTCCGATATTGGTCTGGGTTTTGTGAAAGGCTTCTCCGAGATGTTTGAAAAACTTCTCGGCTTTGCCAACGAAGGGACAAACTTCGTGTTCGGCAGCATGAACGACAAAGGTCTGGCCTTCTTCTTCCTTAAGGTTCTGTGCCCTATCGTCTTCATTTCCGCGTTGATCGGTATTTTGCAGCATATTCGCATCCTGCCGATTGTTATTCGCGCCATCGGTACCGTGCTGTCGAAAATCAACGGCATGGGCAAGCTGGAGTCCTTCAACGCCGTCAGCTCGCTGATCCTCGGCCAGTCGGAAAACTTTATTGCCTATAAAGATATTCTCGGCAAAATGTCGCGCAACCGTATGTACACCATGGCGGCGACCGCGATGTCCACCGTATCGATGTCCATCGTCGGCGCATACATGACCATGCTGCAGCCGAAGTACGTCGTCGCGGCGCTGGTGCTCAACATGTTCAGCACCTTTATCGTTCTGTCGTTGATTAACCCGTACCGTGTGGAAGAGAGTGAAGAAAATCTGCAGATGTCGAATCTGCACGAAGGTCAAAGCTTCTTCGAGATGCTGGGCGAGTACATTCTGGCGGGCTTTAAAGTCGCGATTATCGTGGCGGCGATGCTGATCGGCTTCATCGCGCTGATCTCCGCGCTGAACGCCCTGTTCGCCACTGTGACCGGCTGGTTCGGCTACAGCATCTCCTTCCAGGGGATCCTTGGCTATATCTTCTACCCGGTCGCCTGGGTGATGGGCGTGCCGGCAAGCGAAGCGCTGCAGGTGGGCAGTATTATGGCTACCAAGCTGGTCTCCAATGAATTCGTCGCCATGATGGATCTGCAGAAAATCGCCTCGACGCTCTCCCCGCGCGCGGAAGGCATTATCTCTATCTTCCTGGTCTCCTTCGCCAACTTCTCGTCTATCGGCATCATCGCCGGGGCGATCAAAGGTCTGAACGAAGAACAGGGCAACGTGGTTTCTCGCTTCGGTCTGAAGCTGGTTTACGGCTCCACGCTGGTCAGCGTCCTGTCTGCTTCTATTGCGGCTCTGGTTCTGTAACAGGCGCCAGTCATCTGAGCCGGGCGATGCCCGGCTTTTTTTTACCCGTCATTCGCCCAGCGGCTGAGGCTTGCCCACCAGGTAGCCCTGCAGATAATTCACCCCCAGCTCCAGCAAGCGCGCTTTTTGCGGTTCGCTTTCGACATATTCCGCCACCACGCTCATCCGTTTCGCCCGCGCCATCTCGACAATCGATTTCACCATAATGGCGTCCAGCGGGTCAGTGAGGATGTCGCGGACGAAGCAGCCGTCAATCTTGATGATATCGGCCTGGAGATGCTTCAGTCGTTCATAGTTCGCATATCCGGTGCCAAAGTCATCAATGGCGATGGCGCAGCCAAACGCGCGCAGCGCTTCAAGATTTTGCCGGCTGATGTCGGCATTGGAAAAGGCCTGCTCTTCAGTGACTTCAATAGTGATAAGGTCTGGTGAGACCGCATAGCGTTGAAACAGCGCGATAATCTGCGCGGCGCTATCCTTTTGCATCAGGGTTGCAGGCAGCAGATTGACCGAGAATCGCTGGCCAGCGTGCTGATGAAGCACGCTGAACAAGGTCTCCAGCACCAGCATGTCGAAACGTTGGCTGAGGTTAAACTGCACAATCAACGGGATAAACTGATCGGGCATAATGACGCTATCGCCACAGCGCATCCGGGTGAGGATCTCATGATATCCCTCCCCTTCCCTGTTCTGAATCGGTTGCGCATAGAGCATGAGCGCCCGCTCTTTGAGCACCTGCTTGACGCGCATGAGGAGGCGCACCTGCTCGGTGGTTTGATCCACCACCAGCTCCTGCTCCTCATCCAGCGCCAGCACCCGACGTTCGCTGCCCGCCTGTTCGGAAAGCCAGCTTAGCTGACCCAGCATCTGGTGAAGTCCCTCGCGCTGACCGTCGTCGCGGCCCCAGGCCGCGCCAAACTCCAGATCCAGCGGCTGATTGTGCCAGCTGAATTTTTTGTGGTTGAGAACCGCGACCATATGATGCAAACGGGATGAGGGTTCCGGTCCGTCAAGCACGAGGATCAGTTCGCTGCCCGGCACCTGGAAAACTTTATCCGCCGCCCCCAGCAGCGGTTGCAGCGCCCGAATAATCTGCCGTTTACAGTCCACCCCCATCATCAGGCCATAATGCCTGCTGAGAAAGTCGAGATTATGAATACGCAGGCTGCAGATAACCTGCTGCGGACAGCTTTGTAAATGGCTCTCCAGCGCGCGCAGGTTAGGCAAGCCAGTCAGCGGATCTTCTTCCGCCTGACTACGCCAGCGGCGTTTATTGCGATCGCTGCGGGCATAGGTGTCTGCCATATAAAACAAACAGATAGTAAAGGAGATCAACACTGACAGCACAAAGGATAATGAATACTCGCTTTGGACGCCCTGGAGAAAGTTTTTGTTATACACCACCAGTAAAAAAGCCGAGACCGACCATGAAATACGCAGCAACGCATGACCAATCCGGCTAATCCCGATAAAGTAGACGATAAAAATCACCGGAACTAAATAACCGGCAATAAATTCAGACTGATACGGCGCACACAATAGCGTTAATATCACCGCCAGCGCAATAAACCAATATAGCGTAAAGGAACGATATTTTGCTGCCAGCCACGGTAAACATTCCTGCCGCCAGAATCGTCGAGCGTAGCGTGGATTGATAATCATCCGCATTGGATAATATAAAAAGGTGGTAAAAATTAATGCTGCGCTGATTAAACTTTGAATATCTATTACGGTGTAAATCAACGGCATACTACCAAAATAGCTGGTAATAGATAGGGGAAACGCAAAATATTGTCCGGCGAGGTACATGGTGATTTTCAGCAGCACCGGCGCGAAGAACCCGCCCCAGAAGATACGCGCCCCCATATGTTTCGCCGTTGGACCACAGCGCCAGCGCTTACCCACCAACAGTCTTAGAATAGCGCAGGAGACGAACACCGCAAACAGCTGACAAAAGAGTAAGATAAACGCCTGCGGTAGCGTTAATTTAATTATCAGGCTATTGGTAATGGCAAATGCGAGAATTAATGGCGCAATCGCATAGCGACCAAAGATAAAAATAACAGAAAACATTACGCTGATTGGCAGCCAGGCAATATAAATAAGATTGCCATCAATAACCGTTTGCGGTGAAATAAAACGAGCCAGCGGAATAGCGACTAAACAGACGATAAAGGCCAACAGAGTTTTTTTGATATTAATGTTAATTTTATCAACCATTATTGTTAATTAAAACTCCGGCAACCTCATTACGCTTAATGGGGGAAATGTTATGTTGCTTATTTAGGGCAAGCAAGGTGAATTATCAGGAAAAAGTCTGAAATTACTTTCGATTTTAATAGCTGGAGATTAACTGACGTAACCAGAAAGTGCTTTACATGAAAATAGATAAAAAAAAACCCCGCCGAAGCGAGGTTTCTGAATTTTGGTGGAGCTAAGCGGGATCGAACCGCTGACCTCTTGCATGCCATGCAAGCGC
>NZ_JBEAJL010000111.1:0-22245 GCF_040065275.1 Klebsiella sp. JB_Kp042 | reverse complement strand
TGCGTAATGAGCGTGGCGATGCCATTATCATTGCGATACAGGCACTCTTTTTCATATTCGCCGCTGAAGGCTACACGGAACGTCTGACCGGTAAAGGTAGCCTCAAGCCCGGCAAGGGTGCCGTCCGGGTCACCTTCTCCCGGAAAAACGGTCACAGACACCGAACGACCATCAAGGATTTTTTTTCCGGTGGCGACAGGCTTGCCGCCGGTATTGGTGAACTCTTCCACCCACACGCGGGAATCCTGCGAACGAACCGAAAAGCGCGCCCCCTCTGGAATCTTTCCGGCGGTAATCGCAGATTTTGCCTCGTCCTCTGTCGAAAACGGAATTTCTCCGGACTTAATCAGCTGGTTATAAGATTCGAGCTGATCTTTCAGGTACTGCGTACGGTTCGCCAGTTGTTGCGCCTGTTCGTTAGCTTTCCCCCCGACGCCGCCCTCAACTTTATCTGAGCGACGCAGCAAAGAGACGCCATTTTCCCACTGTTTTTTTTCAATGATTGTTGACACGCTCAGTCCTCGGAATAATTAAAATTACTGTCGAAATGCGTTTCACCGTCGTAGTAAATACCGTTGCCCGGGTCATATCCTGGCGGATATACCGTAATAACCTCCCCGTCACATAACGCCGCTCCCGCACACGCCTCACCCTGGATACCTACTGAAAGGGTCAGCTGGGAAATGTGTCGACTGACGGGCTTCGCATCACCAATAATCCGCTCAAGCTCGTAAATCATCGGTTCCGTAATACCGATGTCATTCAGATCGATCTCAAGCCTAAACGTCCCCGCGGGGTCGGCTACTTTCCACCACTCCTCAAGAGTCATTGAGTAACCCAGCCCCTCAATCACCCGCTTAACTGCCGCCACCGTTCCTTTGCGCTGATGGATCCAGAAAGCATCGCTGACCGCCTGCCGCTTAGCGGTTTCTGTCCAGTTTTCCTCCCAGCGGTCAACGGAGAAAGCCCAGGCCAGATACGGCAGAAACTTTGCCGGGCATTTCCACGGGTTCCACAGGTCACGCAGCGGCACGTTTAAATCACTGATGCCAGAACAGGCCTGCGCCAGCCTGCGCTCCAGCGCAGACGACCCCGGCGGTAACAGGCTGCTAGTCATCAGAGCCACCAATTTCTGCTTTAAAATCGGTGCAATATGACGCCTGCGTTTTATCTAACACCATGTCCGCCAGGGGCTTCATCAGCTCAACGCGCTGGACGCCCTGAACATGCAGAGCGGCATAGATCGCAGACAACCGCACGTCACGCCCCAGGCGACGCTGCTCGTTGATGTATGCCGCACCCTGCGCTTTCGCGGCCGCCAGGATGGGTTCCTTTGCCGGGCCGGGATAGACATAAAGAACCGCATCAATTTCATAGGGGACAATCTCAGCAGATCGGACACTCACCCGATCCGCCACCGGCCGTACAGCCTCATCATTCAGGGCCTCACCGACGACCTGCAGTAAGTCTTCCGGCGCAGTACCATCGCCGTCACGGGCCAGTATAGTCACCACAACTTCCGCCGGTGACGGGCTGAACGCCGACGCGTCCGCCACCCGACCATCCGAGCTAAGCGCGTGATATTCATAGGCTCCGACTGGACCGGCAACGCTCATCCCCTCAAAGGCTGCCGGGATGCGCTGGCGATAATCCGCGTCAGATTCCATAACTGCCTCAGTGGACGGCGTTGTGGTGTCATCTGCAGCTGTAATCACCCGGCGCTGTACGTTGTTATTCGCGCCTAAATTGTCCAGGTCATCCCCGCCGGAATAGGCCACCATCACGGCTTTCGCCGCCTCGTTAATCCGCTGGCGCAGCAGCAGCTCCCGGTACACATTTTCCTGCAGCATTTTCACCACCGGCTCAGACTCAAGCGTTAAGGTGCGGGCCACGGCCTCCTGTTCTTCTGCCGGAAATAACGCGACAAATTCAGCCTTGCGCTCAGACAGCAGGGTTTCAAAATCCGGCACATCCACAATTTGCGGCGGCGGCAGCTGGGAAAGGTCAATAACGGCCATTGTCTGCTCCTGTCGATACGGAAAGGGACACGGGCACGCCGTCATTACGCTGACCTGCCAGCTCAATAACCATTGAGCCATCCATGCTGCTGCTGTTAACCGTGATAGTGTCCAGCTGCAGCCGCGGCTCCCAGCGCCGCAGCGCCACATACACCGCAGCCATGATCTGCAGGCGCAGCGCCGGGTTTTGCGGCTGGTCAATGAGCGCTGAAAGCAGGGAACCATACTCCCGGCGCCCAAGCCGGCTCCCTTGCGGGGTCAGCAAAATGTCACGCACCGACTGGCGCAGGTGGTCAGTTTCCGTTATGGCTCTGCCGGTATCGCGGCTCATCCCTATATAGAGCGTCAAAATGGATCTCCCGTCGTTCCGCCACTGTCGCCAGGGTGTTTATGCTTATCAGCAACGACGCCGTTTGACGTCATCGCGCCGCCGCCGTGGGTCACATCGCCGTTCAGGATCACATTGCTGTTAATACGGGTGGTATCAGCCTCGATCACAAACTCACCGGTTTTGCAGGAGACAACCTGCGAAGACTCAATCAGCACGCTTTTCACGCCGCGAATAATCCAGCGCCCGGTGGCGGGGTCGTATTCGAACCAGCCGCCATCCTCGTATGCGGTCACGTCCGCACTTTCAGAATCTGACGGCGGCGGGCAGGCGTTGGAGTAGATGGCCGGAAGCGCAAAGGCCGTTTCCAGATTGCCGCCCAGGCTGAACAGCACCACCTGCTCCCCTGGAGACGGGCACCACCAGGTGCGGGATTTACCTGCACGGTAGGTCAGCCAGTTAATCCAGTTGGTTTCGAGGTCGCCCGTTTTCACCCGGCACAGCCAGCCGTCCCGATCCACTTCAGTCACAATGCCGGTGCGGATCAGATTGGTGATAAGACGCATGATTTCGGTTAGTTGAATGTTCATGCACACAGCATGCACGTAAATTTTATTGAAAAAAAACTAGGTCTATTGTTTGATGTACTATACAAACCACTAATGAGGCGTAGTCGTGAACACTCTTTTATCCGATCTTAAAAATGCTGTTGAAACCATGTCTACATCAGCTTTTGATAATTTCCTAATTGAGATGATCAAAAATTTTGAAATTGAATTACTCAATTCAAGCAACCATCAAGACATGGAAAAAAAGATACTTTTTGACAACCTTTATCTCTTTAGTTTGCGCACAAAAAATTTAGACTTTAGTTTTAATGAATGCAGGCAAAAGAAAATTGAAATAAAAACCCAAATAGAACAACTAAAAAATGAATTACAATGCAACCCTCATATTGGAAAAGATACTTTATACAATCATATAAGTGAAATCAAAAAAACTTTGACAGACGGGAGCCTACTTCCACACCTCAATAACGATGAAATTTCCAAGATACTAGAAAAAATTAAAAATGATGACATTGATATCACTTACATTGAATACATTAAAAGAGTCATATCAACATTAAAGTACAAAGCGACTTCAAAGCTGGACCTTATTAGCCCCGACCGCACAGTAAGGATCGAAGCGGGTCAGGTAAAAAACTATATAGAAAGTAAACAAAAAACAATATCATACATCGATACAACTTTAACCCACCTTCTTTCAAAGAATAAAGTGATAGAAAAAAAGATTGAAGAAAAAAGGCTTGAAAACGACAAATTCATTGAGCTAGAAAATATTTGGAAAGAACATTTAAATCATTTCTTTAACTTTGGATATAAGTTAGACACAACCCTTACAAACGTGTTATCCCGACGATATAAAGGACCTCAACAATATTTTGACTATGACTCAGACTTTTAACCACAATAAAAGAGTATCGCGCGTCATAGTTTCTACTTCGTCATTGATGCCCAGCAGGCGGCGCTGAGCGTATCGTACCTCCGTCCCCTTCTTACTCACCCTGTCCCGCAAGCCATAGTGATGCACGCGGGCTATGCGCTGCACACGACTCTCAAACTCGACGCTTGCCGAGTCCTGGCTGGCGACGGCTTTCAGGTATTTTGTGGTGCGGAGTTTTGCAAACATCTGCCGACGGATGCGGCCCTGTTTCGTTCTGGCCGTCACGCGACGCGGCTCGTAAGCCGTCCCGTCCGGGTTGCGCTGCATCCTGATATTTTTCTGCTGGCTGCGGCGCAGCTGCTGTGCCAGATCCCGCATCATGCGCTTACGTGCGGCAGGCTCCAGTTCCGCCAGCAACGCATCTAACCAGGCGTCAACTTCCTGCAGTTCAGCCACGGCTCACCGCCCACATTTCGTCCGGTTCGTCCGGTTCCGGCACCGCTTCGACGCTGGACACGTCACCGTCAGCGCTGACTATCACACGCTCTGTCAGTTGCAGGTTCAGGCTGATATCACAGATATCATTGCGCAAAATATCGACTTCAAAGGAAAGCAACTTTTCCCGCAGTTCCGGGTTATGAATGGCATCCGGCTGATTCTCCATGAGCCAGGCCACCACCGGCGCCATCAATAACCCCTGATCGCCGCTGAAATCCACAATCACCACATTCAGGGTGTAACGATATTCCCATGAAAGTGACGCTGCCCCGGTTGCCACCACCGATCCGTTATCAACGAACAAATGCAGCTTATCCGGGTTATCACGGACATATGGCACCGCGTTATTCAGGGCGCGGCGTAAGGATTGAGGCTTGTTCACTGTTTCGCTCCTGACAGGAAATTATCGTGTCCACTTTGTCAGCGCAGACCGCCCAGGCCGCCTCTGTTTCATCCAGCACGGTCAGCAGATCACCGTTAGTGCGTGCCGCCGACTTTTCCAGGCGGCACTGCGTCACCCTGGGACAACCATTCACGGTAAGCAGCACCTCCGGCGAGGGCTGGACGTTCGCGCATCCTGATAATGTCAGCAGGCAGAAGAGTGTCATCCCAGCGGCGTAAATCCTCATTTTCACGTGTTAACTCCTCAATTCTGCGCTGACGGTTTCGCAGCAGCGCGTTTGTACTTTCTGCCGC
The DNA here is from genome assembly GCF_040065275.1 of Klebsiella sp. JB_Kp042. Lineage (NCBI taxonomy): Bacteria > Pseudomonadati > Pseudomonadota > Gammaproteobacteria > Enterobacterales > Enterobacteriaceae > Klebsiella > Klebsiella sp. JB_Kp042. The sequence continues at coordinate 17,259 of NZ_JBEAJL010000111.1, read as the reverse complement.
CGCGTAAAGCCTTGCCTGTTCCTGGTTATTGGTTTCGGACAGGATGGACAGGGCGATCAGCTGGCTGTTCGTTTTTGCCAGTTTTTCGCCTGTCGTTTTCAGATCCCGCCCTTGCCGCTCGATGGTCTGGCTGGCCTCCTTCATCCGCCATGACTGCCAGCCAAGCGCCAGCACTACCAGCGCCAGAATTACCGCCAGCGCCTTCGTCATACCGTCACCGGCTCCGCATCAATAATCTGCGCACGCAGAACCTTAAGCGCGACCAGCGTCAGCAGATAAAATACCAGGGTGACAACGTGGCCCGTAAAGGTGAGAAAAATCACAAGCAGTGAACACCTGACCCATCGGATCACCTGGTTTCCTGGCGTACTGAAAAAGCGCGTCAGCGCCTGCTTTGCCTCTCCCCGATGTGTGCCGCCCGCATACCACCCAGCCATGCAAAGTAGCACTGCTCCCCAGCTCAGCAGGCAGGCTACCCAGGTCAAGGCTGTAACCAGTGCCGGAACAATACTGTTTGGAACAAAGAGACTAAAAATCATCAGCGCCGTGTACAGCATCGAAAATAACCCACCGATCAGTTTCTTTTTCATTTCGTTACGCTCCTTTTAAGCACCAGGACAGCTCCCGCGCGCGTCGGTTGTCCAGCCCCGGATTAAATACGCCTTTGACGTATACCCAGCGCGGCAACTGATAGCAGGCATCGCGCCAGCGCTTCTGATTGATAAACTTCACCATGGTTGAACCGCAGGCATTGCCGGTTCCCACGTTGAAGGCCAGCGATACCAGCGCGTCATAGACGTTCTGCGGTACGCTCACCAGGACACAGCGATCCAGCGCCTTCTCCACCCTTAAAACGTTGGTGATGAAACTCCCGGCGGCCTGCCGTTCCGTGATGGTCTTCCCCGGCACCACGCCGGACGTATTGCCAATGCCATCGGTCCACACCCCCGCATCACACTGATACGGCCGCAGGCGGCAGCCCTCGTAATCGGCTATCAGCTTCAACCCTTCCACTGAGGTATGAAGTTGCTGAAAGCCCGGCAGGGTGGCGGCAATCGCCAGCACCGCCCCTACCAGGCAGCGTTTAACGGTTGAAGGATTCATATTCCCCCTGTGTAATTTTTCCGCCGCGCAGCAGCTGGTAGGTTTTGTGTTTGTAGTACCAGTTGATGGCCAGCATCAGCACGCCAATCAACACACCGCCCACTGTCGACACATCCTTAAGCGATAAATCTCCCATCCATGCCAGCAGTACAGCGATGCAGTACGTGATGAAGGCGCTGATCCGTTCAAGCGTCATATTTCAGTCCCATAACTGGACGGTCTGCACCGTGGAAGTGGTGGCAATATCCGGCAGATCCACCTGCAGCCCGTGTGGTAAGAACGGGCCGTGCTCAGCCAGCCCCGGATTTGCCTGCAGTACCTGCTCCGTGACGCCCTGCGTGCGTCCGTAATGACGCCAGCAAAGCGCGTCCACCGTGTCACCCTGGTACGCACGCACTTTCATCAGATCAGCTCCACCGTACAGTGAGGCGCATACTGGACCCGGCTGATTGCCCAGCGAGCATCACGCCACAGGTCGCCGCTGGCCTCCGCCAGCTCATCCCCCCTTTTCACACCGGAGGCCGTGGCGTCGTAGTCCTGGTAACGCTCATTCACCTGCGCACGTGCCCAGCAATAAACGGCGTTGTGGTAGTGGTGAATACGTTCGCTTTTACCGTCCAGCAAGTCCGCCGGTACATCGGCCAGCGTCATAAATCCCAGCGCCTGCTGGCGCTTGCGGAAGTCGTACAGCTCCGCATTGACCTCTGACATCGCAGACCGGATGAGTTGTCCGAGACGGGGTGACGTCACCGTGCCATCCGTCCGCATCACGCTGCGAAACTCTGATAAATCAACATCGGGCCAGAACGGCGTATTTTTGATAATTTCCGCCTGCTCCGGCGCCTGCTCAGGCGCAACAAACTTCATGCGGGCTTTCTCCTGAAATAGTGGGCGGTGGACGGGGTTTTGATGTGGCAAAAGCCTTTCGCCACCCCGTGCCGCCCGTGCGCGGGGCACGTTCCGTTAACGGCTGTCATTGCGCAATCTGCGCTCCAGCTGCTGTTTTTCTTTTTTGACGCCACAGCGTGGATCAAGCTGCAGCGCATGATTGATGTGATTCAGGGCGGAGGCCGGGCTGGTTTCGGTCAGTACAGCGCCAATCGCTTTATGCAGGCGTGCCCGTGACTGGTCTGGCATATCCTGGCCGTCTGTCAGCTCCAGTGTCTGCAGTAACAACCCGGCATCGAAAGATTCACCTGCCAGCAGAGCGGCCTGCGCAGCGTCTGCCATTTCCTCTGTCAGCACCGTCTGGACGTTACGGTTTCCGATGGGCATCACCCATCCGTGCCGCAGCGCATGACGCCCTGCATCCAGCGCACCGGCATAATCACCGGCATCGATACGCCAGAGCATCACAAACATCACCACGTCATCCTGCCGGGCACCATCAGCAGCCAGCACCCCCTCCACCCAGGCGGAATAACGGGGCAGCAGTTCCACTTTGATTTGGGCTTTCTTCACGGTGGACTGGATACCTTTCAGGCGGCGGCGGTCCTCCGCCAGCTGCATCAGCATCAGGTCATACCCCGTCGCGTGGCGAACATTGCCGCCCTGCCGGGCGGCCTGTTCAGCCTGGACGCGCAGGCGGTGCTGCCGTGCGGGACTCAGGCTCATGCGTTATGCCCCCTCGCCTTCCGGTACAGCTGGCGCGCTGAAATCCCCCATCTGGATGTTTTCGACCAGCGCCGCGCAGCGGTAATCCTCAACCACATACGCTTCATTGACGGACTCGAAATTCTCGACCCGGTCACGTTTCGGGTTATCGATAACAGAACGACGGCGGGTATCTTCCTGCCAGTAAATGGACAGGTTATCCAGGCGGGTGATCAACAGTGCATTCGCAGGGAAATACGGCGCGCGTACAGCCTGCAGGCCACCCATGCGTTTCTGGCTGATGATCAGATCAGCGGCCAGCTTCTCCGTGTTCTCCTGGTCTTTGTTAACCAGCGGGAAATACTTGTCAGACAGCAGCTCACGGCCACAGACCACCACCAGATCATCATCATCCTGATATACCGGGTCGATCAGCTCGTTGACCGCATCCATCACCACGGCGTCCAGGTTGGCATAATCGCCACCCTTACCAACCTTCACGGCGCCTTTGGTGGTCACGCCGTCTTTGGTTTCGCTGCCCATGACATGATCCGGCGCATCTTCGCGGATTTTTTGCAGCCAGCCCTTATTTACGTCCTGCAGCATCGGGTTGGCGTCGCGGTCAGAGGTTTTGGCACGCTTCACGCCGTTGAACCCGATCATGATGCGGTCCAGAGCCTGGCGCTTCACGATGGCGTTACGGATCCGCACCTGGAAGTCCTGGAATTTTGCCCACAGGTCCAGCTTTGCGTAGGCCAGCACCGTATCAAAGTTGGTCTGTTCGCATTTGTATTCCACGTCCGCCATCACTGTCGGGTCAGTTGGTTCGCGCTCTTTGGTAGTGGTATCCGTGGTACCGGCAATCGTGCTACCGACACCCAGACCCAGCAGCTGGCCTGACTGCTCATCCACCGGGGTGATGTTAATCAGCGTCAGAAATGCAGCGGACTGCTGGATCTGGTCTTCCAGCGTCTGCTGTACCGACGGCTCAACGGTGAATTTGCTGGAAAGTTCTTCCACTTCCACGTTGTTCAGGCGTGCCAGCTGCTGCAGGTAGGCGTTAAAGGCAAAACGGGTTTTCTTTTTCATTGGTTCTTATGCTCCATCAGCAATTGGTCAGTGTGCCTGCCGGTGCGTTTCCGCCCGGCGCGCGCTGGCGATAATCTTTGCGGCTGTCTTCCAGGCTCAGCCGCTGCTCCAGTTCAGCAAAAGCGGTCTGCTGTTCCTGCAGGGAGACTTCCAGCTCAGCAATGCGCGCATCCTGCGCAGACAGGGAGTGATCAGTGCGTTCGCTCAGGTTTTGCTGTTCAGTAGCAATCAGCTCCACCGCGCGATGCACGTCAGAAAAACGCGCTTCATCGTTCTGTTCTTTTTTCGTGAACATCGCGGCAACGCGGGAAAACAGGGAGGGTTTATCGTCCTGGACTTCTTCCCACTCGATCAGCGTTTCTTCTGCGGCGGTAAAGAGGTTTTCAGGGTTTTGCTTGCGGCCTGCCAGGGGGTTACTTCTGGCGCTGGCGCTAAACTGCAGCATTTCAGTACCGAGGCTTGCGGGATCATCCGTCGCCGCCAGGCCAACCAGGTAGGCTTTGCCGGTATCGGCAAAACTGGTATTGACCTCCATCGAGGTAAACAGCTTTTGCAGATTACGGGTATACGCCACCAGGTCCCCTGACGGGGTGATCCACGCATACAGGGCCATTTTCCCTTTCAGCGGGCCGTCTGCAATCTCCTCTGCCTCCAGCTTATCCACGGTCCCGAAACGGCGGAATGGGCTATCAGGGGTGTAACCCTTGATGTGCTCCAGATTAATCAACGCGGTATACACCTGCGGGTCATAGCTCGCCGCCATCTGTTCCAGCCAGGCGCGCTCAATATTGCGCCCGTCTGTCGTTGCCCCTTCCACACCGATGCGGAAGCGCTTTGCTTTTACAGCCATGTGACCGACTCCATCAAATAACTCTGTGAGGCCTTATGGTTGCTGTGATGGAGGGGGTGAAACAACGCGCGGACCTTGTGCGGTAAACCATACAAAGGCCAGCCGGGGAAAGGCGCCAGGCAAGGCCGTATGTTTGTGCCATGGAAACGATGACCCCCGCAGACCTCGATCCCCGCAGGCAGGCATTACTGCTGTATTTTCAGGGATACCGCGTAGCCCGCATTGCTGAAATGCTGGGCGAAAAAGTTGCAACCGTTCATAGCTGGAAAAAGCGCGACAAGTGGGGCGAATACGGCCCACTCGATCAGATGCAGCTCACCACTGCCGCCCGCTATTGCCAGCTCATCATGAAGGAGCACAAGGAAGGGAAAGACTTTAAAGAAATAGACCTGCTGGCGCGCCAGTCCGAGCGCCACGCCCGCATCGGTAAATTTAACAACGGCGGTAATGAGGCGGACCTTAACCCCAACGTGCAAAACCGCAACCGCGGCCCCCGCAAACAACCTGAAAAAAACCAGTTCAGCGACGAACAGATCGAAAAGCTGGAAGAAATTTTCCGCAACGGAATGTTTGAATATCAGCGCCACTGGTGGGAAGCAGGAATTAAGCACCGCATCCGCAACGTGCTTAAATCGCGCCAGATCGGCGCTACGTATTATTTCGCGCGTGAAGCGCTGATGGACGCCCTTATGACAGGGCGAAACCAGATTTTCCTGTCAGCCAGTAAAGCCCAGGCACATGTTTTTAAGCAGTACATCATCGAGTTTGCCAAAGAAGTCGACGTGGAATTAAAAGGCGATCCCATGATGCTGCCAAACGGCGCCACGCTGTATTTTCTCGGGACCAACGCCCGTACCGCGCAGAGCTACCACGGCAACCTGTATCTTGATGAGTATTTCTGGATCCCGAAATTTCAGGAGCTACGTAAAGTCGCCTCCGGCATGGCGCTGCACAAGAAATGGCGCCAGACCTATTTCTCCACGCCTTCCAGCCTGACGCACAGCGCTTACCCGTTCTGGTCCGGCGCCCTGTTCAATCGCGGGCGGGCAAAAGCTGATCGCGTTGATATCGACCTGACCCACTCAGCCCTTGCTGCCGGTCTGCTTTGCGCTGACGGTCAGTTCAGACAGATCGTGACGGTGGAGGACGCCGTGCGCGGTGGCTGCAACCTGTTCGACCTCGACCAGCTGCGCCTGGAGTACAGCCCCGACGAGTACCAGAACCTGCTGATGTGTGAATTCATCGACGATCTCGCCTCCGTTTTCCCCCTGGCTGACCTGCAGGCCTGCATGGTGGACAGCTGGGAAGTCTGGGAAGACTTTCAGGCGTTGGCCCTGCGTCCGTTCGGCTGGCGCGAAGTCTGGATCGGCTATGATCCGGCGAAAGGTACCCAGAACGGCGACAGCGCTGGCTGCGTAGTCATTGCCCCGCCGACGGTGCCCGGCGGTAAGTTCCGCATCCTTGAGCGTCACCAGTGGCGCGGAATGGACTTCCGCGCCCAGGCAGAGGCCATCCGCAAACTGACTCAGCAGTATAACGTGACCTACATCGGCATTGACTCCACCGGCGTCGGTCACGGTGTTTATGAAAACGTAAAAGGCTTTTTCCCTGCCGTGCGGGAGTTTGTCTATAACCCCAACATCAAAAACGCCCTGGTGCTCAAGGCATACGACATTATCAGCCACCGCCGTCTGGAGTTTGACGCCGGACACACCGACATTGCGCAGTCATTTATGGCTATCCGCCGCGCCACCACCGCCAGCGGAAACCGCCCTACCTACGAAGCCAGCCGCAGTGAAGAAGCCAGCCACGCCGATCTGGCCTGGGCAACGATGCACGCACTGTTTAACGAACCGCTGCAGGGCGAAGCCGCCAATACCAGCAACATTGTGGAGATTTTTTAATGACTGAGAATACCGCACAGGATGTGATGCCACCCGACGTACAACCCAATGATGAAGCGACTACCCAGGCGTTTAGCTTTGGCGATCCCATTCCGGTACTGGACCGCCGCGAACTTCTGGACTACGTAGAATGTGTGCAAATGGACCGCTGGTATGAGCCGCCGGTGAGTTTTGACGGGCTGGCGCGGACCTATCGCGCCGCTGTACATCACAGCTCACCGATTGCCGTTAAGCGTGACATTCTCAGCAGCACCTACATCCCCCACCGCCTGCTCAGCCAGCAGGCTTTTGCACGTTTCGTCCAGGACTACCTTGTGTTCGGTAACGCCTATCTGGAAAAACGGACGAACAGGCTGGGCGGCGTCTTGTCACTGGAGCCATCACTGGCGAAGTACACCCGGCGCGGGATTGACCTCGATACTTACTGGTTCGTGCAGTACGGCATGACCACCCAGCCTTATGAGTTCACCAAAGGGAGCATCTTTCACCTGATGGAGCCGGACATTAACCAGGAAATCTACGGGCTTCCCGGCTACCTCTCCGCGATCCCTTCAACACTGCTCAACGAGTCGGCTACGCTTTTTCGCCGTAAGTATTACATCAACGGCAGTCACGCCGGGTTCATCATGTACATGACTGATGCGGCACAGAATCAGGAGGACGTGAACAACATCCGCCAGGCCATGAAAAGCGCCAAAGGGCCGGGCAACTTCCGCAACCTGTTTATGTACTCACCTAACGGAAAAAAGGACGGCATCCAGATCATCCCGCTGTCGGAGGTTGCGGCGAAAGATGAGTTTCTGAACATTAAGAACGTGAGCCGCGATGACATGATGGCAGCACACCGCGTACCTCCGCAAATGATGGGCATTATGCCAAACAATGTTGGAGGATTCGGTGATGTTGAAAAGGCAAGTAAAGTCTTTGTTAGAAATGAGCTGATACCATTACAAAAAAAAATACTAGAACTAAACACATGGCTAGATGATGAAGTAATTAAGTTTAGCGATTATATTTTTTAATAAAAGGGGCTGACGCCCCCTTTATTTTATTCGTTCTCTGTTTTATTTGAAGTTTCACCTTCAGGCTGAGTAACTACCTTACTCACTTGGCGCTCCTGCTCGACTTTACTTTTTCTAGAAAGACCCACCCCTTCTAAAATTGAATCGACTTTATCACCTCCACTCTCTATGAAACTCTTAAAATTATCGGATGATAGCATTTCCATGATAGGAGACGAATGGGTAGCTTCTTCAACAAATCTTAATGGCGGTTCTTCTAGTCGAGTAAGTGCATTACCAAATAATCTTTGGGTAAAATCGTTATCAAGCTGGACAGCCTCTCTTCTATACCCCTCGTAAGCTTTAGACACTGAGGCTTTGAATTCATAATCCTCTGCCAATCTGAATCGCTGACCAATTTGTTTCGTTGCTAACCAAGCAAACCACAATGGTGCCCCAACACTTAAAATGGAGAGTATAAGTTGAATAATTAACTTTATACCTGATGAGTCAGGATTTGACAGATATGCTTCAAGAGCATGCAAACGTGTATAACCAACAGCAGCACCTGCAACCAACGCCCCTACCAGTCCACCTACCCACCATCGTATGCTCCGGTTTAACTTTTCTGCTTTATCTTGAAATGCGCCAGCTAAACCTTTTGAAGTGGTAGTTCTAAACGCCTCTTCACATTTATTTATGTAACCCTGAGCTTCTTCACGAAGAGAGTGTAAGTAGTCTTTTGCATCCTTAGTTACATTATCTTTCAAGGCCAAAATTTCCTTTTTGGCATCTTCTACAATTTTTGAACTCTCCTCAGTCTCCTTAAGCATGCTAGTAATACTACTGCAAGATTCAACAGCGCTATTGTGAACACTTTTAACTTCATCATTTGTTTCACGAAGCATCTTTACTGTTGTTGGTAGATTCTCAGCAGCATCATATGCCTCATTTATAGTTTTAATCTTATCATCTATATCACCAGCTTTAATTTCTATTGCAGCTATCCCAGAGTTGTACAACTCTAACCTTCGCAATATTTGCTTTGGCAATAAACTTCTATCTTTCAGTTTTTCAAATGAAAAAAGCTCATTAATTCTATGAGAGACATATAACATTGAAATAACGTAAGATGGTATAGCCGTCTGTTGAACCGCCACGTTACCATTGTTTAGATAGACAATATTCAGCTGAGCTTTATCCAGAGTGTAAATGAGTGAATCAATTACTCTAATGTCATTTGAAGAAGGTATAAATTCCTGCATCTGATTAATTCTATCAGATAACATTCTTGGAAGCTCTATAAGATCCTCTTTGTGCATAAAGGGAAATGTATATGCACCAAGATCAATGAAACTTTCTACAGGGAATGTAAACTCATTAAGTGTTGTATGTAAATTATCTAACTTCTCTTTTAATTCAATTAGTTTTTCGTTCATTCAAAAAATCCTTCATGCCGCGATAGAACTTTCAGAGTAATCCGAGAAAGATATCATAAGACAAAATTTTGGTATAACTACTCATTGCGCGCGCTCGTATCCCCGCCACGCCTGCCCGCTTTGTGTAGTGGTTTTCATGCACCTGCATGAGACATGAAAAAGCCCGCCATAACTGGCGGGCCGGAGCTAAAACGATCCTCAAACGATCATGCAGATTCATGCGGCATAGCCATGCACTCTCGTTTTTTCAGGTTAGCCTGAAATCCTCGTCAAAATCCATGAAGTTTTCAGCCACTCGAGATGAGAGGATGATGTACTTAACTCCCTCACTAAGGGGAACGGGGCGATCAAGTTCAAACATAAAAACACCATCATAGGTTTTACCCAGCCAGAACCCGCCGCCGCAGGATTTTGGCCGCTGAAACAGCACCCAGCCACCCGGGACATACTTTATTAATGGCGCATAGCGATAAACGACCTGATAATTGCTGTCTTTAGACCCCATAGCCTAACGCCTCGCCTTGCTCGTTGTTCAACCTTGCAGGCGGTAAAAACCAGTTTTATCGCCTGCAACGTTTTGTTAATGCATCCAGCTGTCGTCTTCCCAGACCTGCTGCATAATTTCCATTACCCGCTGTTTATCCTCATCAAGTTTTAAGCCGGTCAACTCGATACCGTTGGCACTGCCTTTACGAATGCGGATCGCCGTCTTGGGATACAAAGGGGTCAGGTTGCGGTAAAGCTCGGTTTCGAGTGCTTCTAGTGTCGCCTGGCTAATTTTCTGCTCTTTATCAATCATTATTTCGACACGCATGGAGATCATCCCTTCTAACTGGAAACATCCATTGACCGGCTGTACTCATGGCTACGGATTTTCGCCATTAATTCATCTGTCAGCTCTGAGACCCACTGGATAGCAAGCCGCTTCTCTTCATCGCTGCACTCACTAGCCGCTACAAGCTTGATAAAAAAATCAATACGCTGGAGCTTCAACGACTCCAAAAGATAGTCCTGCATTTTCCCTCCGATCCTCACTACAGGATATGTGATGCCACATCCCTACATACGTACAACCAAATACTGTATATGCATACAGTATAATACGTTTTTTAAGTTGTAAAATACTTTTTATCATTCAATCAGATGTGTCCGATGTAGCAGGATAAAGGCAAAAAATGCGCCCCTTCATCAGTACCACTGCCGCCATTTATCATCTTCCTGCAGCCTTTGGTTCCGGTAAAAGACACGCAGACCGGCACCGGATGGAATACTGCCACCGCACAGAAGCAGATCGATCTCCGCCTCCGAACCATCAAAGCCTCTCGATTTAAGTTCATACTCCAGTTGCAGGCGCTGCTGATTATCCACTTCCTGCCTGTACCCTTTCCGACGCTTAGGCTTAACCATGCGAAGCCGTGCGTTTAGCTTCCTCAGCTCCTTTTTGCTCATGCTATGGAGATACTCCTGCAGCTCCCGCTCATCCATACCCGCAATATCCGGTAAATCCTGCCCGCTTACGGCCCCGTTTTCGTTCATTTTTTCCACAGGGGGACAGTTATTGCCACGAGTCCAAGGGGCGCAAGCGCCCTGGTCGGCTGGCGCCTCCTGAACGTCAACGGCCTTACGAACCATTTTCCACTTCATCGCATGCGTGCAAATCCGGCCCTCAATAATCGGGGACCAGATGCCATAAATACGGATGCCGTGATCGCCATAGGCTGATGGCTCGTCATTGAGTTCATAAGCCGTGCGGACCAGGTGATGTTTACGCGGAACCAGTACGCCGCCCTGTTTCATGATGTAGGTGGCAAAACACCCGGCATCGGCTGCCGCCAGCACGGCATCCAGACGCGGGTTATCCAGTACCGGCGCACCTGCTTTTTTATCGGCCTGCTGTCGCGCGGCCTGGCCTGCCAGCAAACGCAGCTCGCGATAAGCCTGGCGGCCCGGTATACCGAAAAAGCGGAATTGCTGGACGCGATGCAGCGAAGCCCAGGCATTGACATGTTCGGCATTGTCCCGCAGTGATCTGCCGGTTTCTTTGCTGATTTCATTACCCAGGCCGCGGCCGTCGATGTTCTTACTGATGTACTTCGCGATGTAGCTGGTAGGCGTCCCCTTGCGCGGGTTGATCAGCTCAGATTTAAAGCGCGGGCCGGTATTATTTCCCAGCTCCTCGCGGTCCTCACGGATGGCAAATTTACGCAGCAGCGCAGTGATGGACTTGCGGTCTTTTTTGCGCATGAAGCAAAGCAGGTGCCAGTGCACGGTGCCGTCATGGTGTGGCTCAGCAACGCGGACGCCATACCAACGCAGCCCGGCTTTGTGCATCGCCTTGCGGAAAGCGGCGAACGTATGCACCAGATAGTCGCTGCTCTGCCGGACCGTTGCACTGGTCCATTTCGGGTTTGGCCTGCCGTTATTGAGCGTTGCGTGAAAGCGTGACGGGCAGGTGATGGTATAGAACACCGCGCAGTCTCCGCGCATTTCCGCGATTAACTCCAGCCCCTTAACACAGGCCATCATTTCATTACGACGGTGCGCCGGATTGCTGCTACTGGCGTTTACCACGTCTTCCATATCCAGCGTATCGCCCTGCTCATTGGTCAGCTCATGCGAGCGGAAGAACTCCAGCGATTTGCGGCGCTGTTCGCGTTTATGGATCACGGCCTCATAGCTGACATACGGGGACGCCTTTTTGTTAACCAGGCAGACGGCGCGCAGCTGTTCTTCCCGCCATTCACACCGCATCTGCCACAGCTTGCGATACCACCAGTCAGCACAGAGCATACGGGCAAGCGAACCCGGAATAAGTTCGTATGGTACCGGGTTACGGCGGTGCTTTTTGCGGCGCAGCTGCTCGAAGGCAGGCGGGATAACATCAAGGCGCATGGCCTCAGCGGCCACCCTTTCCCATGACCGGCGAATCTCTTCTGGCGTAACGTCTTCATCCGTAAACAGCTCACCGCAGGCAGCATCCAGACACATGCTCATGTGTGCCGCCACCAGGGTAGATAACCGCTTAACCTGCTCCTGGTTCATTTCCGGCAGAACCAGCAGGCCCTCCAGCCCGTCGTGGCTCGCCATAAACCGGAATGACGCAGAAACCTGGCTGGCACGCACGCGCTCCAGGCGTTCAAGGCACGACCTGATGGTTTCACGTAGATAGCGGGAATATGCCTTCGGCTTTCCCAGGCCCTCGAAATATTTAATGCGCTCAAGCAGTGGCTTGCTGATATGTGATGGTTCAGCGCTTACGTCTGCCAGAATCACCAGATCGGGATTAAACCACTGCTGCTCGCGGGCCATTTTGGCACGGCTGATCAGCCGGTCCTGCTCCATTTCACGCTGAACAGGATCACGGGCTTCATTGTAGAAATAGCGTTCCCAGACCTCATCGCTCATCGCCTCACGGCGCAGCTGCTCCTGCTCGTTGTCGCTGGCGTAGAGGGCGATCAGGTTTGAAAGCGCAGACACCGGCGCAACTTCCGCCGGGTCCACATACGGGTTAACCGCTTTTTTCGGTGCATTCCAGACAAAAGCAGCGGCGGCATCATCTGCACCGCCGTAGTTTTTAACGTCGTGATGGCTCACACAAATACTCTCTTTGGAAAGTTTCGTAAGACGCACTCACGACTGGATACGCTGCCAGATCAAACCCGGACCAGATCAGAGGTTGAGAAACAGCGATAATTTCAGTTGCAGACTTACCATCACCACCGGCAACGCCCATACTGCGTTTTGCGTTAATACGGTGGCGGGTAAAACTCTGGTAAATCGCGTTCGTCAGCTCGGTTTCACTGTTCGACACAACAACCTGATGGCCTGCTGATGCCAGTACATCAAGAGTCGTCGCCAGGCGACGCTGTTCAAGCTCATTGAAACCATCAGTGTGATAATCGGTAAATGTACCGTCATAAGGTGGGTCGCAATAAATCACATCACTTACTTTGACCATTGCTAAAGTTTCCTCATAGCTGGCACAAATGAAGGTGGCGCGTTTTGCTTTCTCTGCAAATGCTCTGATTTCGTCTTCCGGGAAATATGGTTTTTTATAATTCCCGTATGGAACGTTAAATTCACCTTTCCTGTTATAACGGCACAATCCACGATAACAGTGGCGATTTAGATAAAGGAAAAATACAGCTTTCCAGAAATCGGTGATTTCAGACGAATGATTAAAGTCCTGACGGATGTTGTAATAAGACTCTGCGCTATTTGTGCCTAAAAAGAAATGTTTTCCATTTGAAATGAACTTCTCACAGTCAAATGCAATCTGCTTATAAAGATTAATCAGGTCTGAATTAATATCCGCGACAAGATAATGAGGATACTCTGTCGCCATCATTACAGCGCATGAACCCGCGAAAGGTTCAACCAGTCGCGGGCCTGCAGGCAGGTGCTTTTTCAGCTCATGCATGACGGCGGTTTTATTGCCCGCCCATTTCAGGATGGTGCTCATACAGCACCCCCATTGTAGTGTTTGCCTTTCAGCTCTGCGATTTCCTTACAGGTGACGCAGCACTGCACGCCGGGAAGCGCACGGCGGCGAGCGGGCGGGATTGGCGCATCACATTCGATGCATAAAACGCGGGAAACGCCCGGCGCTTTACTGCGGGCGGTGTGGATGTGCCGCTGGCGTTCTTCTTCAACGCGCTGCTGTACGAGGTCCATAGAATCAGACATCAGTGGATCTCCTGCGCTTCGTTCTGGATGTTTTCCGCAGTAACGCGCAGCAGCTCCGCCGCCTCAACGTGATTAAGCTGGCGCGATGTGATGTGACACGCCAGGCTATCAAGGCGGGCGGCCATTGCCGCAGCACGTGCACGGCGTTCTTCCATGCGGGCCTCTGTCAGTATCAGGTTAAGACCTGCATCATCCGGGCCGATTTTGTTGGAACGGGTTTCTATATTTCGCATTGTTGTTTCTCCTGAATTTTGGCAAAAGAATGCCCGGCGGGTTTACGCCATTAATTTCTGTTGCTGCTTAATTCGGCATGGTTAGCCGCTTTGGAAATAAGCTCACCACTGCACGAAAATGGTTCATTGCTTTTATCAGCTCCCGCTTTTCGTCAGTCGTCAGCTCATTCATATTGACGTTATGACGATCCGCCGGAATCTTAGCCATAAAGAATATGGCGGCTAAGGCACGCTCATTCTGTTTATGGTTAATATCTCGCTGGTCCCGCATATCGCTAATAAAACGCTCCAGTTCAGGTTCTATATTCAAGCCGAACACTTTCGCCCTAAGCTCTGCAATATGATTCAGGCCATCCAGCCGATGCCCCGGACTTAGTGGAACAGTCGCAGAATCGCCTTCAATAGCCATGGTTTCCCCTGTTTAGTAGTACGCAGTTCAGCCAGCAGCGCATCCTGCGAGCGGCACGGATGCCAGCGCTTGCCATCCTTCCCCATGATCCAGCCATGCCCGAAATGAGGTGATGGGCTTTGCTTAACGAGCAGCGATGCGAGTGATGGTTGTTTAGTCAACATAGCCACCTCAGATCAAACCAAACGAGGCACCCAGGCCAGTGACTGTATCAATGGTGCTGGCCATCGCCGGGCTTGCCTGCAGGCGCGCCTGCAACGTCACTGCGGTTAATGCCATCAGTCGAGTAACTGAATTGATGCTATCAACAATCTGGCGGCGCCCTGCCGTTGTGTGCGCTTCGCCGGAAACAGCGCCAGCAGCTACGCGGCCGATTTCTGCCGTGGCTTTCAGTACGTAGTCCGGCATTTTCTCCCGAGCGACTTCGTTTAGCGGCACGCACGGCAGGCAGTGGATCTGCGCCAGGAAACCATCAACCAATGCGGAATCCTCGGTCAGATCAGTAAGCAGCCAGATTTCCGGTGCGGTAAGTTGGTGCGGCTGGTCAGGGTTTAGCTTATTACGCAGTGTCTGGACATTCATTCCCGCGCGTTCTGCCAGTTTCGCCATGTTATGACGCAGCGCGAAAGCCCGGCAGGCCTCTTCAAAATGTGGATGTTTGGAAATCCTGAAATCAAACATGTTCGTCGCTCCAAAAGTTCTCATAATTGGACTTACTGACCAACGATGATGTGGAAGTTGGAGTGACCAAGGGACTCACGAACCTGATCGGTTTTGTACATCAGGTAACGCAAACTTACACGACCTTTATTTTTTTCTTTCTTTACCATGTACTTAGCGAGTTTTCCATGGTGGATTTTTTGATAAACAGAACCGCGTGAAATACCTTCCCATTCCGCGAACTCTGCAGGAGTTGCCATCTCTTTTGGTACACGAATTGAAATATCTGTGCTCATAGTGCAGTATCTCTTGGTTTGGTTTCGTTTTATCTCGTTTTATTTGGTTGAGGTTTGTTTTTCTAACCTCGATCGAATACTAAGATCACATTTTATATACGTCAAGGGTTTTGCTTATGAGATCTATCAAGGTTGGCAATGACAGCGGAGGACGTGAAGCAATCAATAGGCTGATTAAGGCTTATAAATTCAACTCTCGACAGCAACTATGCGACCATCTTTCTGTTTCAAAAAGCACTATGGCAAACAGATATTTAAGGGATAGTTTTCCCGCGGAATGGGTTATACAGTGCGCTCTTGAAACTGGGGTTTCGCTACTTTGGTTAGCTACCGGGCAGGGAGATAAAAATGATAATAATGCTCAGGAAAATAGTTTTGGTTTTGTGAACCACTCCCACATCAAACCGTTATCCGAGGTAGTAGCACCTGAAATTGACAAGGCCACATTGGATGGTGGAGCTTTAGTTGACCATGGAAAAGTCATACTAGATAACAGCCTGATCCCTCACAACATAGCTAATCCGTGGCTCATCCATACGGATGATGGTTCCTATCTCGTTGACCGTAGCGGCACTCCGCCAGTAAACGGTACATGGCTCGTCGATATCGATGGGATAAAAACGATGGCAAAGCTTGCACGAATCCCCGGTAATCGATTAGTTGTCCAGCAGGGCGAATCATCTTTTGAGTGCAGCCTTGATGATATTGAGGTCGTAGGCCGGGCAGTTAAAGTCATAAAGAGCATCTGAACATGACCATCAGAAAACAGCCGAACGGAAAGTGGTTGTGCGAGTGCTATCCGAACGGGCGGGACGGCAAGCGCGTGCGCAAGCAATTTGCGACAAAGGGCGAGGCTATAGCATTCGAAAATTTCACCATGGATGAAGTGAACAAAAAGCCGTGGCTGGGTGAAAAGGAAGATCGGCGGCGTTTGTCAGAATTGATTGAGCAGTGGCACTCCCTTTATGGCCAGACGCTCGCAGACCCCAAGCGCCTGATGGCGAAACTCAACATTATTTGTAACGGCCTAGGCGATCCCATCGCCTCGGAGCTAACAGCCGGTGACTTTACCAGATATCGAGAAGCACGATTAAAAGGTGAGATACGAAACGAAGACGGCACGCTAATGTCGCCAGTAAAGCCCCGCACGGTAAACCTGGAACAGCGTAACTTATCATCCGTTTTTGGCACCTTGAAAAAGCTGGGCCACTGGTCAGCGCCCAACCCGCTCGCCGGGCTGCCTACATTCAAAATTGCAGAGGGAGAACTGGCATTCCTGGCCCCGGACGAAATTAAACGCCTGCTTGATGCCTGCGCTGACTCTCAAAGCCCCAGCTTGTTGAGTATTGCAAAAATATGCTTGGCCACCGGCGCGCGGTGGAGTGAAGCCGAAAACCTGCAGGGCCATCAGTTATCTAAATACCGGATCACCTATACCAAAACCAAAGGCAAGAAAAACCGAACCGTACCGATATCTCAGGATCTATATGACGAACTCCCCAAAAACAGAGGGAAGTTGTTCACTCCATGTAGAAAAGCGTTTGAGCGCGCAGTGAAACGAGCAGGTATTGAACTGCCGGAAGGACAGTGCACTCACGTGCTGCGTCACACATTTGCCAGTCATTTTATGATGAACGGCGGGAATATACTTGTTCTGCGCGATATTCTAGGCCATGCCGATATAAAAATGACTATGATTTATTCTCATTTTTCTCCAGACCACCTAGAAGATGCTATATATAAAAACCCAATTTTAGGATTAGAAAAATATGGTAACGGTAACTAATAGTACTGCATACGGCTCACTTTTTTCCTCATTGCGTAGCTGCTCAGAAATAACGCCACCATGTGAAATAAATGATGGCACAAGCGACATCATCGAAGACTTTAATGTAAAGTGTGAAAGCTATATAGAAATTTTAAAATCCCATACGTCAAACCTAGGGAAGGTGCGAATAAGCAGGTCATTTCTTCCCAAGCTGACTCGCTGATTAA
>NZ_JBEAJL010000110.1:0-24491 GCF_040065275.1 Klebsiella sp. JB_Kp042 | reverse complement strand
AGATGCGTGATCTGATCCTTCAACTCAGCAAAAGTTCGATTTATTCAACAAAGCCGTCACGTTGCCGAAGCGCAAAATGGGCAAAATGAAACAGACCAATTTCCCCTTCCGCTTTATTCCGGAGAAGTTCTGATTATTTCCCGCCGCGCTGGTTAATGCCAGCGCCGGGTTTATTACCATAACCATGAATATTTCATGCGGTTGCTTTCCTCTGGAAGTTGTCTCGCAAAATAAATATTAAATTTACTGCTGGGATTTATTTTTTAGTGAGTAAAGAGAATAATCACGGAACCAACCGCAAGGAGCCGATGATGAAAAGTAATACGTTACGTAAAAGACCTACCGACGTACCCGTCCAGAAGGCGTCAGCGCAGGCAGGTAAGGATCTACGGGAAGCCGATAAACAGCAACAGCATAAGGAATTCATTACCGCAATGAATGACTTTATTGCAAAAGCAGGCACTCTCACGGATGATGAATTTTTCAGGGTACTATGATGCTTGAGCAATTCAATATCTATCGAAACTGTTCTGCTCAGACAAATAAAACCCTGCCGTATTATATGATCGTGCAGAATGATTATTATGCAGACCTGGCCACGAGAGTCATTATTCCATTAATGCGACCGCAACAGTTACCTCGCTGGCATCAGCATGTCACACCAAGGATAAATATAGAATTTGACAGCTTTTTACTTTGTACGCCGATGATCAGTAATTTAAATAATAAACGGATCCAGCCACAGGATTTCGTCTGCAATCTGAGTCATGCGCGCCAGGGCGTTATCGATTCAATCGATACACTGATCACGAACTGCTGACTGCCGGGAACCCGCTCCGACATATCCGGAGCGGGTTTCGCGCTGTGACGGCTTACTTCATCCCTTCGCGACTCTCTTTGATCGCCTCCAGACGTTCGACATCGCGATACCAGCGCGGGTGATGTTTCTTCGCCCAACGGCGGCTGACCTTACCTTCAATCATCCCCTTAATCGACCCCTTCACCCAGAACGCCATATACATATGGATAAGGATCGCGTGGATCAGAATAATGGCCGACGTCGCGTGAATTAACAGGCTGTAGCGAATCACCTGAATCGGGAAATAGTGGGCAAACCAGGGACGCCAGATAATCACGCCGGTCACCAGCAGCACAAAAATCATGCTCATGATGGTCCAGAACATCATCTTTTGCCCGGCGTTATATTTACCGACCCGCGCCACTTTATGCTCGTTGCCTTTCAGCACCTCCACAATGCCTTTCAGCCAGGGGATATCCTGTTTATCAGGGATGTTGTGATGGACAAAACGCACGAACATAAACATCAGGGCGATAAAAATCAGCACTCCGAAGAAGGGGTGCAGAATACGCCCCATCTGCGGGGTACCGAAGGTTTCCGTCAGCCACTGCAGGGTCGGGAAGAAAAACGAAATACCCGATAGCGCCACGAGGAAGAAAGCGATCACCACCGTCCAGTGACAGGCACGATCGATAAAGGTCGTGCGCACTATCATCTTCGATTTACTCATCATGCTCCTCCTCGTCGTCGTCAACTTCCTTATTTGGCCCGATACCGATGTAGTGATAGATAAGCCCGGCAAAGGTAGCGATAAAGCCCGCCGCCGACAGCGGCTTCAGGATCCCTTTCCACAGCTCCACCGAGGTATCAATCTTCGGCGCAGCAGGCAGCTTGTGATAAAGCTCGGGCTGGTCGGCATGATGCAGGACGTACATCACATGGGTGCCGCCGACGCCCTGCGGGTTGTAAATCCCGGCCCTGGCATAGCCGCGTTTTTTCAGCTTAGCCACCCGCTCCTCGGCCACCTCCAGCATCTCTTTCTTCGTACCGAAGTGGATCGCGCCGGTCGGACAGGTTTTCACGCACGCCGGTTCCTGACCGACGCTGACCCGGTCCACGCACAGGGTGCATTTATAGACCCGGTTATCCTCTTTATTGAGACGCGGGACGTTAAACGGACACCCGGCAATGCAGTAGCCGCAGCCGATGCAGTTTTCCTGCTGGAAATCGACGATGCCGTTGGCGTACTGAATAATCGCCCCGGCGGACGGGCAGGCCTTCAGGCAGCCCGGCTCTTCGCAGTGCATACAGCCATCCTTACGGATAAGCCACTCCAGTTTGCCGTTCTGTTCGGTCTCGCTAAAGCGCATCACCGTCCAGGATTTAGCGCTGAGATCCGCCGGGTTGTCGTACACCCCGACGCAGTGCCCCACCTCATCGCGGATGTCGTTCCACTCGGAGCAGGCCACCTGGCAGGCTTTACAGCCCACGCAGGAGGAGACATCGATAAGCTTGGCGACTTCCGCCTTATGGTCCCGCGCGCGCGGCGCGGGCGTGATCGGGTTGGTCGCGGAGCGTTTAATAATGTCTTGTGTTTCCATCGCCATTGAATCGCTCCTTACGCTTTCTCGATGTTGACCAGAAACGCCTTGTACTCCGGCGTTTGCGAGTTGGAATCGCCGACGTTCGGCGTCAGGGTGTTAGCGATATAGCCTTTGCGAGCCACGCCTTCAAAACCCCAGTGCAGCGGGATCCCGACGGTCTCCACCTGCTGGCCGTTGACGTTGAGAGTTTGCAGACGGCGCGTCACCACCGCCACCGCGCGAATAAAGCCGCGCTGGCTGCTGACTTTTACCCGGTCGCCGTTGGCGATGCCTTTCGCTTTTGCCAGCCCTTCGCTGATTTCGACAAACTGTTCCGGCTGCGCGATGGAATTGAGCAGCGCATGCTTGGTCCAGGTATGGAAGTGTTCGGTCAGACGATAGGTGGTCCCGACGTACGGGAACTTATCCTTCTTACCTAAGCGAATGGCGTCCTCTTCATACACACGCACCACCGGGCTGGAGACCACCTTCGGGTGCAGCGGGTTAGTGCCAAGCGGGGTTTCCATCGGCTCGTAGTGTTCCGGGAACGGCCCTTCCGCCAGCTTATCCAGCGCGAACAGACGACCCAGCCCCTCCTGCTGCATGATAAACGGCCCGGTGTTGCTCCCCGGCGGCGCGGTATTGAAGTCCGCAATATCATTCCCGACCCACTTGCTGCCGTTCCACTGGATCAGCATCCGCTTCGCATCCCACGGCTTGCCGTTGATGTCGGCTGACGCGCGGTTATAGAGCACCCGGCGATTGAGCGGCCACGCCCAGGCCCAGCCCAGCGTATTGCCCAGACCCGACGGGTCGGCGTTATCGCGGTTCGCCATCTGGTTGCCCTGCTCCGTCCAGCTGCCGCTGTAGATCCAGCAAGACGACGCGGTGGTGCCGTCATCGCGCAGCAGCGCGAAGCTATTGAGCAGTTGCCCTTTTTTCGCCAGCAAAGCGCCATGTTGATCGTAAAGATCCGCCAGCGCGTAGCCGTTGTTCTCTTTCGCGACCTCTTCAGACTCGGGGCGATCCGGCTGTTTATAGCGCCAGCCCATCTTCAGCAGCGGCTCAGCGCCTTTACCGCCTTCGGTGCGGTACAGTTCGCGCAGGCGATGGTAAATCCCGGCCAGGATTTCGCCATCGTTGCGCGCCTCGCCCGGCGCGTCCTGCCCTTTCCAGTGCCACTGCAGCCAGCGGCCAGAGTTAGCGATCGAACCGTCCTCTTCGGCAAAGCAGGTCGATGGCAGGCGGAAGACTTCCGTCTGAATCGTCGACGGGTCGACATCGTTCGACTCGCCGTGGTTTTGCCAGAAGGTCGAGGTTTCAGTCACCAGCGGGTCGATAACCACCATGTACTTCAGCTTGCTCAGGCTGCGAACTACCTTGTTTTTATCCGGGAACGACGCCACCGGGTTAAAGCCCTGGCAGATATAGCCGGTGACGTTGCCGTTATCCATCATGTTGAAGTACTTGATCACGTCGTAAGCCTGGTCCCACTTCGGTAACCACTCAAAGCCCCAGTCGTTCTCTTTTTGCGCCGCCTCGCCGTAGAAGGACTTCATCAGGCTGACAAAGAATTTCGGGTAGTTGCTCCAGTAGTTCACCTGGTCCGGCAGGGTCGCTTTTGGCGTGTTGGCCGTCAGATACGTCTGCAGATCCGGCTGCTTATCAGAAGGCAGCGTCAGGTAGCCCGGCAGGCTGGTGGACAGCAGGCCAAGGTCGGTCAGTCCCTGAATATTAGAGTGACCGCGCAGGGCATTCACGCCGCCGCCGGCCATGCCCATATTGCCGAGCAGCAGCTGGATCATCGCCATGGTGCGAATGTTCTGCGCGCCGACGGTGTGCTGCGTCCAGCCCAGGGCATACAGGAAAGTGGTGGTGCGATCGGCGGCGCTGGTTGAGGCCAGCACGTCGCACACCCTGAGGAAGTCCGCTTTCGGCGTACCGCAGATGTTTTCGACCACCTCCGGCGTGTAACGGGAAACGTGCTGCTTCAGCAGGTTCCACACGCAGCGCGGATGGCTGAGCGTCTCATCGCGTTTGGCGTAGCCGTTTTCATCGAACTGGTAGTTCCAGGACGATTTATCATACTGGCGTTTGTCCGCATCATAGCCGCTGAACAGCCCCTCTTCGAAGGCAAAATCATCCCGCACCAGCAGGCTGGCGTTGGTGTAGTGCTTCACGTACTCGGCATTGATTTTGTTATGTTCGATCAGGTACAGCAGGACCCCCGACAGGAAGGTAATGTCGGTACCGGAGCGAATCGGCGCATAGATATCCGCCACCGACGCCGTACGCGTAAAGCGCGGGTCGACAACGATAAGCGTGGCGTCGTTGTTGTTTTTCGCTTCCATCGCCCAGCGGAATCCCACCGGGTGGGCTTCCGCGGCGTTGCCGCCCATCACCACCACGACGTTCGCGTTTTTGATATCCACCCAGTGGTTGGTCATCGCACCGCGACCAAATGTTGGAGCAAGACTTGCTACCGTTGGTCCGTGTCAGACGCGCGCCTGGTTGTCTACCGCCAGCATGCCGAGCGAACGCACAAATTTTTGCGTCAGCATGCCGGTTTCATTACTTGCCGCCGAAGCGCACAGCATGCCGGTGGAAAGCCAGCGGTTAACCGTCACGCCCTGTTCGTTCTTTTCCATAAAGTTGGCGTCGCGGTCGGCTTTCATCAGCCGCGCGATGCGGCTGAAGGCTTCATCCCAGGAGAGTCGCTGCCATTTATCAGATCCCGGCGCGCGGTATTCCGGGTAGCGCAGGCGGTTGTCGCTGTGGACATAGTCCAGCAGGCCGGCGCCTTTCGGGCATAACGCGCCGCGGCTCACCGGATGGTCCGGATCCCCTTCAATATGGTAAATCGCTTCTTTGGCGTTTTTCGCGCCGTCGCCGAGGCTATACATTAATAGCCCGCAGCCAACGGAGCAGTAAGTGCAGGTGTTGCGGATCTCTTTCGCACGCAGCAATTTGTAGTTGCGTGCCTGAGCCAGCGCCATTTTGGGGGCAAAGCCCAGGGCGGCAGCTGTGGTTCCGGCCATACCGCCTGCGCAGATCTTAAAGAACTTTCTGCGGCTGACGTCCATTGCATTCCTCCATGCAGGATGTTGATTCATCGCGCGGAGGAAACTAACAGCAAAATCCCGGGAAAATTTGCGTCAAATCAAGGAGCAAAACCAACGCCCCCTTAATCGCCAGCCGCGGCCGTTTTCACTAATCCCTAGGGGTTACCCATGGCGGAAAATTTCGCCCCGCGGCGGTAAAAAGATGATATATATGCCGGCTGCATTTGCGTAACCCTCAGGATAAGCATGGAGAAAAAGAGAGCCACGACCATCGGCTTCGCCGCCATTATTTTATGGAGCACCATGGTCGGATTGATTCGCGGCGTCAGCGAAGGACTGGGACCGGTCGGCGGCGCGGCGATGATTTACAGCCTCAGCGGCCTGCTGCTGATTTTTACCGTCGGTTTCCCTAACCTGCGCCAGATCCCGCGCCGCTATCTGCTGGCCGGCAGCGCGCTGTTCGTCAGCTATGAAATCTGCCTCGCGCTATCCCTGGGCTATGCCGCCAGTCGTCAGCAGGCCATTGAAGTGGGGATGGTCAATTACCTGTGGCCCAGCCTGACCATCCTGTTCGCCATCCTGTTTAATGGTCAGAAAAGCAGCTGGCTGGTGATCCCCGGTTTGCTTCTCGCCCTGCTTGGCGTCGGCTGGGTGTTGGGGGGTGAGCACGGCCTGCAGCTGGACGAGATTATCAGCAACGTCATCTCCAGCCCGCTCAGCTATCTGCTGGCCTTTATCGGCGCCTTTATCTGGGCGGCCTACTGCACGGTGACGGCCAAATATGCCCGCGGCAAAAATGCCATTACCCTGTTCGTCCTGTTAACCGCGCTGACGCTGTGGCTGAAGTTTCTCGCCACGCCGCAGCCGCCGATGGTCTTCAGCTGGCCGGTCAGCATCAAGCTGCTGACGGTAGCGGTGGCGCTCGGTCTGGCCTACGCCGCGTGGAACGTGGGGATCCTCCACGGCAACGTCAGCCTGCTGGCGGCGGCCTCCTACTTCACGCCGGTGCTCTCCTCCGCGCTGGCGGCGATCCTGCTTAGCGCCGCGCTATCGTGGCCCTTCTGGCAGGGGGCCGGGATGGTGTGTCTCGGCTCCCTGCTCTGCTGGTACGCGACCCGCCGTTAGCCGAGATCCCCGCCCGCCACCGGGAGGGTCACGCCGGTGATATAGCTGGCCTCATCGCTGGCGAGGAACAGGATCGCATTCGCCTGTTCCGCCAGCGTGCCGTAGCGGTGCATCAGGCTGCTGGCCACCGTCTGATCGACCACCTGCTGATACCATACCTTCTCCTGCTCACCGGGCTGCTCGTCGTTACGCGGCGTCAGGCGCGGCGGCGCCTCCGTCCCGCCCGGCGCGACGGCATTGATGCGGATGCCGCTGCCGCTGTACTCCATGGCGATCGACCGGGTCAGCGCATTGACGCCGCCTTTCGCCGCCGAGTAAGGCACCCGGTTGACCCCCGCCGTCGCCACCGATGAGACGTTGACGATGCTGCCTTTGCCCTGCTTGAGCATCCAGGGCAGCGCCGCGCGGCAGCCCCACAGGGTGGGAAACAGCGAGCGGCGGATCTCTTTCTCAATCTGG
Source organism: Klebsiella sp. JB_Kp042 (assembly GCF_040065275.1). Lineage (NCBI taxonomy): Bacteria > Pseudomonadati > Pseudomonadota > Gammaproteobacteria > Enterobacterales > Enterobacteriaceae > Klebsiella > Klebsiella sp. JB_Kp042. Next base: position 17,463 of record NZ_JBEAJL010000110.1, on the reverse strand, counting down.
TCCGGCTGGTATTCGGCAAACGGCCGCGCCCAGATAGTCCCCCCGACGTTATTGATTAGCACATCGATGCGGCCAAAATGCGCGACCCCGTCGGCAAACGCCTGCTCGGCGCTCGGCCACTGTTCCAGGTCCGCCTCCAGCGCCAGCACCTGACTGCCGGACTGCGCCAGGGTCGCCGCCAGCTCGCGCACCCAGGGCGCGCGATCGATGAGCAGCAGAGCCGCGCCTTCCGCAGCCGCCTGCTCCGCGGTCTGGCGGCCAATGCCCTGGGCCGCGCCGGTGATGGCGACCACTTTATCGCGAAAACGCATACTACCTCCTTATGCCGCCGCGCTCTGGCTGGCGATAAATTTCTCGTACCAGAAGCCCGCCGGGGCGATCCCTCGCTCGCGCAGCGCCGTGGCGACCGCGTTGACCATCGGCGGCGGGCCGCAAAGGTAGATATCGACCTCGCCATTATTCAGCATGGCGTCGTCAAGATGATCGGTGACAAAGCCGCGCTGCGGGCAGGCGCTGTTTTCCTCCGCCACCACCGGCAGCCAGCGAAAGTGGGTTAACTGCTGACGGAATGCCTCCAGCGCCTCGGTCTTCACCAGGTCGCCGTCGCGCGTGACGCCATACAGCAGGGTCACCGGGCGCGAGCTGTTCTGCGCCTGCAGGGTCTCGAGCATGGAGAGCAGCGGCGCCAGCCCGGTACCGCCGGCCAGCATCAGCAGCGGACGTTCGCCATGGCGCAGATAGAAGCTGCCCATCGGGCCGCTGAGGATCAGGCAATCGCCGGGCCGCGCCTGCCGGGTTAACCACTGGCTCATCATGCCGCCGGGCACGTTACGGATCAGGAAACGTCCTTCTGCCGAGCCTGGGCGGGAGCTGAAGGAATAGGCGCGAACGTGCGGCGTGCCTGGCACCTGGATGTTGACGTACTGCCCCGCCAGGAAGTCCAGCGGCTCATCGAGGGCGACCACCAGCTCGACGGCGGTATCGGACAGACAATTCACCTGCCGCACCTGCGCCCCGGTGTTCGTCAGGGCGGTTTTACACTGGGCGGCAGCCACTGGCACATCGATAACGCAGTCGCTGGTGGGCACCATCTGACAGGTCAGCACCTGGCGGGCCTGCGCTTCCTCGTCGCTTAGCGCTTCGTCGAGATACTCGTCGCCGAGAGCGTATTCCCCGCTGGCGCAGTGGCATTTGCAGGTGCCGCACACGCCGTCCGAGCAGTCCATCGGCAAATTCACCTTCTGCCGATAGGCGGCATCCAGGACTTTCTCTCCGGCATGGCATTGAATAAAGCGGGTAATACCGTCCTCAAAATTAAGAGCAATAGTGAAGGTCATAAGCGCCTCTTAAATGTGGTAAACGTCGATCACCTGACGGATATAATCGTTATTCAGGCGCACGGTTTTGCGCACGATCTGAGGTCTGCCGTCCTGCTCGGTCAGCGTGCAGCAAGTGGCGCCGAAAAAGGCGTCGGTGTGCTGATAGCGGTGGCTCCAGGTCACCCAGCTGTAACGCACCTCCAGCCCTTCATCGTTCTCCCCCAGCAGCTCGACGTTGCTGATGATATGGGTGGTTCGCGGCTCCGGCGTGCTGGCCCCTGAGCGCTCGGTTTTAATGCGGTAGACGCGATCCTCCAGCCCTTCGCGGTTGGGATAGTAGATCAGCGAAATCTCTTTTTGCGGATCGCGCGTCAGCTGGTCATCGTCGCCCCACGCCGGCATCCAGTAGACGACCTGCGGGCTGTAGCAGCTGAGCCATTCATCCCACTGACGATCATCCAGCAGACGGGCTTCGTAGTAGAGAAACTGGCGTACCTGTTCGAGGTTCAGCATCAGGCCACCTCCACGCGCTGGGTGATCGACTGGTCATAGCGTTGCTGCTCTTGTTCAATCGCCGCCAGCATCAGCGTCTGCCAGTGATGGTGATGGGCGATATACAGCGCCTCGTCCTCCGATTTCACGCCGCTTAAGCGCGGATGAAATCCGGCGTGCTGCGCATGCTCATCCGGACCGTCGACCCAGCGCAGCGCGCCGCGGCTGAGATCGCTCCACGCCAGATTTTCGCCGAGATAGCCGCGCTGACAGGCGCTGAACTCTTCGAGGTCGTCCGGGGTCCCCATCCCGCTGACGTTAAAGAAATCCTCGTACTGGCGGATGCGCAGGGCCCGCGCCTGGTCGGATTCCCCCTTCGGCGCAAAGCACCAGATAGTGACTTCGGTTTTGTCCACCGCCAGCGGACGAATGACGCGGATCTGGGTGGAGAATTGATCCATCAGATAGACGTTGGGGTACAGGCACAGGTTGCGGGTTTCGTTGACCATCTGGTCGGCGCGGAGTTCGCCGAATTCCGCCTGCAGGCGCTCACGGTGGGCATACACCGGGCGCACCTCCGGGTTCAGCGCCCGGGTCCACAGCAGCATATGGCCGTTACCAAATCCGTAGCCGCCGCCGAGGCTTTTTGACCAGCCGTTGGCGTCCACCGCATGGGTGCCTTCTGCTTCATAATTGCGCCGCGACATGGTGGAGGCATAGTTCCAGTGCACCACGCTCACGTGGTAGCCATCAGCGCCGTTCTCTGCGCCCAGCTTCCAGTTGCCCTCGTACACATAGCTCGACGATCCCTTGAGCACCTCCAGCCCCTCCGGCGCCTGGTCGACGATCAGATCGATGATTTTGCAGGTTTCCCCGAGATAGGCTTCCAGCGGCTGCACGTCGGCATTGAGGCTACCGAATAAGAAACCGCGATAGGACTGAAAACGCGGCAGCTTTTGCAGGTCGTGCGATCCTTCCTGTTTGAAGGTGTCAGGATAGCCGCCGGTGCTTTCATCTTTGGCTTTTAATAGTTTGCCATTATTGCTGAAGGTCCAGCCGTGAAACGGACAGGTAAAAGAGTTTTTATTCCCGGTTTTCCGTCGACATAACATCGCGCCGCGATGAGCACAGCTGTTAATTAACGCATGCAGCTCGTTCTTTTTATCGCGGGTAATAATGACCGGCTGACGCCCCAGCGTCAGGGTATAATAATCCCCCGGTTCGGCTATTTGGCTTTCATGGGCGAGAAACGCCCAATTACCTTCAAAGATATGCTTCATTTCAAATTCAAACAGCTGCGGGTCGGTAAATATCGAACGGTGGCAGCGGTAAATATGGTTTTCACGATCGACAATTAAGGCGTTGTTAATTTTGTCTTTAAGCGCTGATAGCGTTTTTTGCATGAGTCAGTCCCTCCTGCAGTATTCAGGATGAAAGAAACCGGGTGAATGGTTTGCTTTCAGGTGCAATGTCTGGCCCGGGCAACCGCATGCCCGGGGCCGTTACAGCAGATTACGCTTTGGCGCGCAGGCGGGCGCCGCGCTGCTCTTCGTCGGCGCTGAGCGCTTTACACAGGGTGAAATCAAAACAGACCTCAGTGTGCTCTCCCTCAAGGTCGCGCATCGCGATAGTCTCGCGGTCCGTCACTTTGATCGGGTCGGCAATCAGGCCGTCGCGGGTGGCAAAGGCAAAATCATCCCACAGGTATTTATCGCCGCTGAGGTTGATCTGGCTGGTGAGATGTTTATGCCCCGGCGCGGAGACGAAGAAGTGAATGTGCGCCGGACGGTTGCCATGGCGGCCTAACCGATCCAGCAGCTTCTGCGTCGGGCCATCCGGCGGACAGCCGTAGCCGGAAGGCAGGATGCTGCGCACGCTGTAGCGGCCATCGGCGCCGGTGCGGATCCGCCGGCGCAGGTTGTATTCGCTCTGGCTCGGGTCGAAGAAGGAGTAATTGCCGAGGGTATTGGCGTGCCAGATATCGACAATGGCGTTGGCCACCGGCCGGCCCTCGGTATCGTTGACCTGGCCATGCAGCCACATCACTTCCCCGGCGTCGGCGCCATCATCCATCCGGGCGTGGCCGTCGGCCAGCGGCGCATTAGCCACATACAGCGGCCCTTCGATGGTGCGCGGGGTGCCGGTTTCCCGGCGCGCCGCCGCGTCAATGGCGTCCTGACGCAGGTCGAGGAAATGCTCCAGACCCAGTCCCGCCGCCAGCAGCGCCGCCTCCTGACGGCCGCCCAGCGCATGCAGATAGTTCACCGCATGCCAGAACTCTTCTTCGGTGACGTTATAGTCGTCGATCAGCGTACAGATATTCTCCAGCAGACGGTGAATAATGGCTTTAAAACGTTCGTTACCGCCAGGGACATGTAAACCCGCGCCTTCACGTAATAATTTCTGCACGGCTTCTTGTTGTACGAAAGCATTACTCATCATTATTCTCTCTTATCGTTGTAGGGTATTTTCCGGGTCACCCCGGCATGAGGTCAGGTGTTATTATTATTAGCTATCGTCGTCACGAACAGACGAGGGATGACGGCACAGCGCCTCGACGCGAATATCCATAAAAGGATACAGCGGCAATCCCATTAATATTTGATGTAACTCTTCGGCATCGTTGACATCGAAAATACTGACATTGGCGTAAAGACCGGCGACGCGCCAGATATGTCGCCATTTGCCTTCCCGCTGTAATTGTTGTGAATAGGCTTTTTCGCGTTGCTTTATTTCCTCCGCTTCGGCGACGGGAAAACCAAGCGGAATATTCACGGTCATCTCCACTTTAAATAGCATGTGTTTCTCCTGTTACCCGCTACGCCTGGCGGGTGTAAAAACGCAGTTTGTCTTCATCCAGCTCGACGCCAAGACCCGGGGTTTGCGGGAGCACCACCTCGCCGTCGGCAAAGGAGAGCGGTACGCTGACGATATCGTCTTTCAGCAACAGCGGGCCGAACATCTCGGTGCCCCACTGCAGCGGCAGCGTCGACCAGGCGTGCAGCGAGGCGACAGTCCCCACGGTCCCCTCCAGCATGGTGCCGCCATACAGGCCAATCCCCGCCGCCTGGGCGACGCGAGCCAGCGCCAGTACGCTATTCGGTCCGCCGGCCTTGGCTATTTTCAGCGCGTAAGCGCCGGTAAAGCCCTGCTGCGCCAGTTGATAGCCATCGTAAGCGGTGGCTACCGCTTCGTCGGCGAGGATCGCGGTTTCAATATGCTGGCTCAACCGCACCAGCGCCGCGTTGTCGTGGGCGCTGACCGGCTGTTCGATGAGGTCGACGCCCATCGCCGCCAGCTCGCGGCAGCCTTTCGCGCCGGTCGCGGCGTCCCAGGCCTGGTTGACGTCGACGCGGATGCTGGCGCGATCCCCTAACGCTTCCACAATGGCGCGGGTATGGCGCAGGTCGGTAGCTAATTCGCGGGCGCCAATTTTCAGCTTGAATGCCCGATGGCGGCCCTCTGCTAACAATTTTTCCCCTTCGGCAATATCTTTTGCGGTATCGCCGCTGGCTAACGTCCACAGCACCGGCAAGGACGTTTGCAGCGCGCCGCCGAGCAGCGCCGACACCGGCAGGCCCAGCGCTTTGCCCTGCGCATCCAACAGCGCGGTTTCAATGGCGGACTTCGCAAAGGTGTTGCCTTTAACGGCGATGTTCATGCGGGCGGTCAGCGCATTCAGGTTATCGGCCGGTTGCCCCAGCAGCAGCGGCGTCAGGTAATGCGTTATCGCCGACGAGATAGCCTCCGGGCTCTCGACGCCATAGCTCAAGCCGCCGATGGTGGTGGCCTCGCCAATGCCGCAGATGCCGTCGGAGCGAGTAAGGCGCACGATCACCAGCGTCTGACATCCCATGGTGGTCATCGACAATTTATGTGGCCGGATGGTTGGGACATCCACAATCCAGCTCTCAATACCTTCTACGGTGGCAGTCATTTTCGCTTCCTGATGAGATGTATAACTTTTTGTACCCACATCCATAACGGGGAGGGCTGTGCCATTGACAATAGGGTTCGGTCTGGCGGGTGGTCAACGGCGATAATCGAAATGTTGTGCGATTATCGGCACGTTTGTTAAAAGGCGGTTAATAATGTGATCGCGGTGGTAAAACCGGCACAATTCAGGACGGTGCGGTTTGCGCACGGTATAGTGATGCCCCGTGAGCTTTGCAATGCAACGGAGAGGGAATCCATGCGTGACCATACCCCCACCACCCTAAGCGCCAGGCAGGCCGAGCACGATCCCAACTTTATGCTGTCTCTGGCTCGCGGGCTGGAGGTGCTTAATGCCTTTACCCCGCAGCGTCAGCGGCTGACCATTTCCCAGTTAAGCCAGAAAACGCAAATTTCCCGCGCGGCGGTACGCCGCTGCCTGTATACCCTCGCCGCGCTGGGCATGGTCCATAGCCCGGATGGCCGCCATTATGAGCTGTTGCCCCGAGTGCTGGCGGTGGGCCATGCCTATCTCGCCGGCACCCCGCTGGCGAAAGTGGCGCAGACGGCGCTGGATAGCCTCGGCAAAGCCCTCGGAGAATCCTGTTCGGCGGCAACGCTCGATGGGGATAACGTGCTCTATATCGCCCGCGCCGCGGTGAATAATTTACTGAGCGTCGATCTCGGACGCGGCAGCCGTCTGCCGGCGTGGGCGACGTCGATGGGTCGCGTATTGCTCAGCGCGCTGCCGGAGGAGCAGCTGGAGGTGACACTGTCACGCGCCGTGCTCATTCGCTACACCCCACACACCCTGTGCGATATGGCCGGGCTACGCGCGGAGATTGATCGGGTGCGCATGCAGGGCTATGCCCTCGCCGACCGCCAGATAGAGGTGGGCCTGTGCTCGCTGGCGGTGCCGGTGCTGTCGCGTCATGGCCAGGTGGTGGCCGCGCTGAATGTCGGAGTGCCGGCCGCGACGGTCAGCGCCGCGGCGTTAAAAGAGAAGGCCCTCGCCCCGCTACGTCGCGCGGCGATGGACCTGTCGCTACAGCTATAGCGCCGACGGCGGCTTCGTCGCCGTGGCGAGGCTGCGCCAGATCCCGGCGGCCAGCAGCAGAAGCATGACCCCCGCTGTCGCCAGCACCAGGCTGTGCGCCTGGGTAAAGGCCGCCTTCGCCGCCGCCATTAGCGCCTCCGCCACCCCGGCGGGCAGCGCCTGGCTCAGGCTGACCGCCTCGCCGATCGATGACGACGCCTGCTGCGCCATCGTCTCATTCAGCCCGGACGGTAGCACAATGGTGGCGCTGTAGCTGCGGGTGAGGATCAGGCCGAACAGCGCAATGCCGAGTCCGGCGCCCAGCTCATAGGCCATGGTTTCGATCGCCCCGGCCGCCGCCGCTTTCTCCTTCGGCGCCGCCGCCATAATGGCGGAGCTGGAGGCCAGCAGCGCGCTGGCGACGCTAAAGCCCAGCAGCGTCATCAGCCCCCAGGCCAGCCAGTGTTGAGTGCTGAAATCGGTCAGCGCCAGGCCCAGAAAGCTTAAGGCGCTCAGCAACATCCCGCCGGTAGCCACCTCGCGCAGTCCGAGCTTTGACACCAGCATCCCGGCAATCGGCCCGCTAAAGCCGCTGGCCACCATCACCGGCAGCATAAACATCCCCGCCTCGAACGGCGTTTTCTGATGCACAAACTGCAGCTCCTGCGCCATCAGCAGCTCAAAACCCACCAGGGTAATCAGGGCCGTCATCGCCATCATCACCCCGCTTAAAATAATGCGATGGGTGAACAGGCGCATATCCACCATCGGCCGGGGCGCCGACAACTGTTTGCGGATAAACCAGGTCAGCATCGCCGCCCCGCCGATCGCCACCAGCGCGGTGAGCCACAGCGCCAGCTGGCCCTTCAGGGCCGATTTGGCGCTAAACACCAGCATCAGGATCGCCGCAATCAAAATGAGCGCCTGCAGCAGGTTCAGCGGCTGGTCGCGGCGCGCGGGCTGGCGCGGCACCACTTTCGCGTTAATGGCGATAACCACCAGCACAATCGGCACGTTGATCAGGAACACCGATCCCCAGTAGAAATGCTCCAGCAGCATGCCGCCCACCAGCGGGCCAAAGGCCGCGCCGCCTGAGCCCACCGCCGCCCACAGCCCCAGCGCCATATTGCGCTGGCTGGCCTCGGCGAAGGTGCTGCGGATCCCGGCAAGCGTCGCCGGAACGATCATCGCCGCCCCCACCGCCAGCAGGGCGCGGGAGGCAATCAGCGTCAGGGCCGTCGGCGACAGCGCGGCGCACAGCGAGGCGACGCCAAAAATAGCGCTGCCGAGCAGCAGCAGACGTTTAAAGCCGATTTTATCGCCAAGGGCGCCCATCGGCAGCACCATCCCGGCCATCACCAATGAATAGATATCAATGATCCACAACAGCTCATTGCCGCTGCTGCCCAGCGCGACGCTGAGGGTCGGCGCGGCCACATGCAACACCGTGGCGTCAATCGCCACCGGAATATAAACCAGCAAAATCGCCATCAGCGTCATCCATTGCCGTGACATAGCGTGTACCTCAATGTCAGAACTTGGACACATGTCCAGGATGGCGATCCTGCCGGATTGTTGAACGCATGTCCAACTTTTTGTTACACTCGGCCAAAGCCAGATATCAGCGGGGTTCTATGCACTATTTACAGCGGGATGAGCGACGGGAAGGAATTATGCAGGCCGCCATGCGTCTGGCGCTGCGCGGCGGCTTCAGCGCCATGACCGTGCGGCAGATCGCCCGCGAGGCGCAGGTGGCCGCCGGACAACTGCACCACCACTTCGCATCCATCGGCGAGCTGAAGTCCCAGGTGTTCATCCGTCTTATCCGCGAGATGCTCGACATGCCGCTGGTGGCGGAGGATGCCAGCTGGCGCGAGCGGTTATTCTCGATGATCGGCAGCGAGGATGGCCGGCTGGAACCCTATATCCGCCTGTGGCGGGAAGGCCAGGTGCTGGCCGACAGCGACCCGGACATCAAAGCGGCCTACCTGCTGACCATGACCATGTGGCATGCCGAGACCGTGGCGATCGTGGAACAGGGTCTCGCCTGCGGAGAGTTTCACTCGACCGAGTCGCCGGTGGATATCGCCTGGCGTTTTATCGCCCTGGTGTGCGGCCTCGACGGAATTTACGCCCTCGGCACCCAAACCCTGGACGAGACGGCGTTTAGCCGTTACGTCAATAAGATGATTACGCTGGAGTTATTTTAGTTAAATTTTACATTTAGTAACAATTAATCCCGCTACGCTCTCCACGTGCTCTCCGACAGCACGTTTTTTTTATCTACGCTTTTTAGATAACGCCAATTAAGGGTTATTCACCGTCACCTTGTATTCAGCTGTTGACCTTATTTATTTACTCCATTCCGGGCAATTAGAGGGCAATATGTCGGTACAAAATGAGAAAGATAATCATTACCTTTTGAAAAACTGGCGGCCAGAAAATAAGGCCTTCTGGGAAAACAAGGGTCAGGCCATTGCGAGAAGAAACCTCTGGATATCAGTCACCTGCTTACTACTTGCCTTCTGCGTATGGATGTTATTCAGCGCCGTGGCGGTCAACCTTAATAAGGTCGGTTTTCATTTCACTACCGACCAGCTTTTTTTATTAACCGCACTTCCTTCACTTTCCGGCGCGATATTACGGGTCCCCTACTCCTTTATGGTACCCCTCTTCGGCGGGCGCTACTGGACCGTATTAAGTACAGTGATCCTAATTGTGCCTTGTATTTGGTTAGGCGTGGCGATCCAGAATAGCGCTACTCCATTCTGGGTATTTATTGTTATTGCGCTGCTGTGCGGTTTTGCCGGGGCTAATTTTGCTTCCAGTATGGGAAATATCAGTTTCTTTTTTCCCAAAGCCAAACAGGGCAGCGCGCTGGGGGTCAACGGCGGCCTGGGCAATCTCGGGGTCAGTGTGATGCAGATGGTCGCCCCGGCGGTGATCTTCCTGCCGATCTTCACCTTCCTCGGCGTCCATGGCGTCACCCAGCCCGATGGCTCGACCATGGCCCTGAGTAATGCGGCGCTCGTCTGGGTACCCCTCCTGCTGCTTGCCACCGCTGCCGCCTGGTTCGGTATGAATGATATCGCCAGTTCGAAGGCCTCGATTCGCGATCAGCTTCCCGTACTCAAGCGCCCGCATATGTGGCTGTTGAGCCTGCTCTATCTGGCGACTTTCGGCTCATTTATCGGCTTCTCCGCCGGCTTCGCCATGCTGGCGAAAACCCAGTTTCCTGCGGTCGACATTCTCAAGCTGGCTTTCTTTGGGCCGTTTATTGGCGCGCTGGCGCGCTCATTCGGCGGGATCATCTCCGACCGTCTGGGCGGTGTGCGGGTGACGCTGGTCAATTTCGTGCTGATGGCGCTCTTTACCGGTCTGCTGTTCCTCACCCTGCCGGGCAGCGGATCCGGCAGCTTCCTCGCCTTCTACGTGGTGTTTATGGGGCTGTTCTTAACCGCCGGGCTCGGCAGCGGCTCCACCTTCCAGATGATCGCCGTCATCTTCCGTCAGCTCACCATCGAGAGCGTGAGGCAGCGCGGCGGCAGCGAAGAAGAAGCGCAGCATGAAGCCGTGACCGATACCGCTGCCGCGCTGGGCTTTATCTCGGCAATTGGCGCCATCGGCGGCTTCTTTATCCCGAAAGCCTTCGGCACCTCGCTGGCGATGACCGGTTCGCCGGTCGGGGCGATGAAGGTCTTCTTCGTTTTTTACGTGGTTTGCGTATTGGTGACCTGGCTGGTCTACGGCCGTCGTAAACCCGCTTAACTATAACGATTTATCTGCCGGATGGCGGCTTCCGCCTTATCCGGCGTACGCGTTCGTTCGCTCATCCGGCCGGGTGGCACGATGCCGGACATCATCGGAGCAGGAGAAATGTCATGAGTAAACTACTGGATCGCTTTCGCTACTTTAAGCAGAAAGGCGAAACCTTTGCCAACGGCCACGGTCAGGTCTACAACAACAACCGTGACTGGGAAGACAGCTACCGTCAACGCTGGCAGTTCGACAAAATTGTCCGCTCCACCCACGGCGTGAATTGCACCGGCTCCTGCAGCTGGAAAATTTATGTCAAAAACGGTCTGGTGACCTGGGAAACCCAGCAGACCGATTATCCGCGTACCCGCCCGGATCTGCCGAACCATGAACCACGCGGCTGCCCGCGAGGCGCCAGCTACTCCTGGTATCTCTATAGCGCCAACCGTCTGAAGTACCCGCTGGCGCGTAAACGGCTGATTGCGTTGTGGCGCGAAGCACTGGCTGAGTTTCCCGACCCGGTGCAGGCCTGGGATAGCATCATGCAGGATCCGGCCAAAACCACCAGCTATAAAGCGGCGCGCGGCAAAGGCGGCTTTGTCCGCTCCAGCTGGAAAGAGCTGAATCAGCTCATCGCCGCCGCCAACGTCTGGACCATCAAACACTACGGCCCGGACCGTGTCGCCGGGTTCTCGCCGATCCCGGCGATGTCGATGGTCTCCTACGCGGCGGGTACCCGCTATTTATCCCTTATCGGCGGCACCTGCCTCAGCTTCTACGACTGGTACTGCGATCTGCCCCCGGCCTCGCCAATGACCTGGGGCGAGCAGACCGACGTGCCGGAATCCGCCGACTGGTACAACGCCAGCTACATTATCGCCTGGGGCTCCAACGTGCCGCAGACCCGGACCCCGGATGCCCACTTCTTCACCGAAGTACGCTACAAAGGCACCAAAACCATCGCCATCACCCCGGACTATTCGGAAGTGGCCAAACTGTGCGACCACTGGCTGGCGCCGAAGCAAGGTACCGACAGCGCGCTGGCGATGGCCATGGGCCACGTCATCCTCAAAGCCTTCCACCTTGATAACCCGAGCGATTACTTTCTTAACTACTGCCGCACCTATACCGACATGCCGATGCTGGTGATGCTTGAGCCGCGCGACGATGGCAGCTATGTGCCAGGCCGCATGCTGCGCGCCTCCGACCTGCTGGATGGACTGGGCGAAACGAATAACCCGGAATGGAAAACCGTCGCCTGCACCGCCGACGGCGAACTGGTGGCGCCAAACGGTTCCATCGGCTTTCGCTGGGGCGAAAAAGGGAAATGGAATCTCGAACCGCTGGCTGACGGCAAAACGGTGGAGCTCACGCTGTCTCTGCTGGATATTCGCGACAGCGTGGCGTCAGTCGCCTTCCCCTACTTCGGCGGCAATGAAAACCCGCATTTCCGCAGCGTGCCGCAGGCACCGGTAACCCTTCATCCGCTCCCGGTGAAACAGCTGACGCTGGCCAGTGGCGAAAGCGGCCTGGTGGTCAGCGTATATGACCTGATTCTGGCTAACTACGGCCTGGACCGAGGGCTTGATGATGTCAATGCGGCGAAAGATTTCGCCGAGGTTAAAGCCTATACCCCGGCGTGGGCGGAGCAGATCACCGGCGTGCCGCGCCAGCATATCGAACAAATCGCCCGCGAGTTCGCCGATACGGCGCATAAAACCCATGGCCGTTCGATGATTATCCTCGGCGCCGGGGTAAACCACTGGTACCACATGGATATGAACTACCGGGGGATGATTAACCTGCTGGTGTTCTGCGGCTGCGTCGGCCAGAGCGGCGGCGGCTGGTCGCACTATGTCGGCCAGGAGAAGCTGCGCCCACAGACCGGCTGGCTGCCGCTGGCGTTCGCGCTGGACTGGAACCGCCCGCCGCGGCAAATGAACAGCACCTCCTATTTCTACAATCACGCCAGCCAGTGGCGCTATGAAAAACTGACCGCGCAGGAGCTGTTGTCGCCGCTGGCCGACGCCAGCAAATTTAGCGGCAGCCTTATCGACTTCAACGTCCGCGCGGAACGGATGGGCTGGTTGCCTTCTGCGCCACAGCTCAACGTCAACCCGCTGAACATCAAGCAGCAGGCCGAGGCCGCCGGGCTATCGCCCTCGGAGTTCACGGTGCGGTCGCTAAAATCCGGCGAGATCCGCTTTGCCGCCGAGCAGCCGGACAGCGGTAAAAACCATCCGCGGAACCTGTTTATCTGGCGCTCTAACCTGCTGGGATCGTCCGGTAAGGGGCATGAGTACATGTTGAAGTACCTGCTCGGGACCGACAGCGGTATTCAGGGGGATGAACTGGGCGCCAGCGATGAGGTGAAACCTGAGGAAGTCGAGTGGCAGACGGCGGCTATCGAGGGCAAACTCGACCTGCTGGTGACGCTGGATTTCCGCATGTCCAGTACCTGTCTCTTTTCCGATATTGTTCTACCGACCGCCACCTGGTACGAAAAAGACGATATGAACACCTCGGATATGCATCCGTTTATCCACCCGCTTTCCGCCGCCGTCGACCCGGCGTGGGAGGCAAAGAGCGACTGGGAGATTTACAAAGATATCGCCAAATCCTTCTCGCAGGTCTGCGTCGGCCATCTCGGGAAAGAGACCGACGTGGTGCTGGTCCCGCTGCAGCATGACTCTCCGGCTGAGCTGGCGCAGCCGTTCGAGGTGCTTGACTGGCGCAAGGGCGAATGCGATCTGATCCCCGGGAAAACCGCTCCGTCGATTGCCCTGGTGGAGCGCGACTATCCCGCCACCTGGGAACGCTTCACCTCTCTCGGGCCGCTGCTCGATAAGCTTGGCAACGGCGGAAAAGGCATCTCGTGGAATACGCAAAGCGAAGTCGATTTCCTCGGCAAGCTTAACTACCTCAAGCAGGACGGTCCGGCCAAAGGCCGGCCGCGGATCGACAGCGCCATTGACGCCTCCGAAGTTATTCTCAGCCTCGCGCCGGAAACCAACGGCCAGGTGGCGGTGAAAGCCTGGCAGGCGCTGGGAGAATTTACCGGTCGCGACCACACTCATCTGGCGCTGAATAAAGAGGATGAGAAGATCCGCTTCCGCGATATTCAGGCGCAGCCGCGCAAGATCATCTCCAGCCCAACGTGGTCCGGACTGGAAAGCGAGCACGTCTCCTACAACGCCGGTTATACCAATGTGCACGAACTGATCCCGTGGCGCACCCTCTCCGGGCGGCAACAGCTGTATCAGGACCATCCGTGGATGCGGGCTTTCGGCGAAAGCCTGGTGGCTTATCGCCCGCCCATTGATACCCGCAGCGTCAGCCAGATGAAGGCCGTGCCGCCGAACGGTTTTCCGGAGAAAGCGCTGAACTTCCTGACCCCGCACCAGAAATGGGGGATCCACTCCACATACAGCGAAAACCTGCTGATGCTGACGCTGTCGCGCGGCGGGCCGATCGTCTGGCTCAGTGAAACTGACGCCAGAGAGCTGGGCATTGAAGATAACGACTGGATCGAAGCGTTCAACGCCAACGGCGCCCTCACCGCCCGGGCGGTGGTGAGCCAGCGCGTGCCGCCGGGGATGACCATGATGTATCACGCTCAGGAGCGGATTATGAATATCCCGGGTTCGGAAGTGACCGGCCGCCGCGGCGGCATTCATAACTCCGTCACCCGCGTCTGTCCGAAGCCGACGCACATGATCGGCGGCTACGCCCAGCTGGCCTATGGCTTTAACTACTACGGCACCGTCGGCTCCAACCGCGACGAGTTCATCATGATCCGCAAAATGAAAAATATTGCCTGGCTGGATGACGAAGGTCGCGATCAGGTACAGGAGGCGAAAAAATGAAAATCCGTTCTCAGGTTGGAATGGTGCTGAATCTGGACAAATGCATCGGCTGTCACACCTGCTCGGTCACCTGTAAAAACGTCTGGAGCAGCCGGGAGGGCATGGAGTACGCGTGGTTCAATAATGTGGAAACCAAACCGGGCATTGGCTACCCAAAAAACTGGGAAGACCAGGAGCAGTGGCAAGGCGGCTGGATCCGCGGCATCAGCGGTAAACTGACGCCCCGCCTCGGCAATCGGGTTAGCGTGCTGTCGAAGATATTCGCCAACCCGGTGCTGCCAGCGATTGACGATTACTACGAACCTTTCACCTACGATTACCAGCATCTGCACAACGCGCCGGAGGGAAAATATCTGCCTACCGCCCGCCCACGCTCGCTGATCAGCGGCGAGCGGATGGATAAAATTGACTGGGGCCCGAACTGGGAGGAACTGCTCGGCGGCGAGTTCGAGAAACGCGCCCGCGACCGTAACTTCGAAGCCATGCAGAAAGAGATGTACGGCCAGTTCGAAAACACCTTTATGATGTACCTCCCGCGCCTGTGCGAGCACTGCCTCAACCCGAGCTGCGTGGCCACCTGCCCGAGCGGCGCCATCTACAAGCGTGAGGAAGATGGCATCGTGCTGATAGACCAGGACAAATGCCGCGGCTGGCGGATGTGCATCAGCGGCTGTCCATATAAAAAAATCTACTTTAACTGGAAGAGCGGTAAGTCGGAAAAATGCATCTTCTGCTATCCGCGCATTGAGTCCGGGCAGCCAACGGTGTGCTCCGAAACCTGCGTCGGGCGCATCCGCTATCTCGGCGTCTTGCTGTATGACGCCGACCGTATCGAAGAAGCTGCCAGCGCCGAGCATGAAACCGACCTCTATGAGCGCCAGTGCGAGGTATTCCTTAATCCAAACGATCCGGCGGTCATCGAGGAAGCGTTAAAACAAGGCATCCCCCACAATGTCATTGAGGCGGCGCAGAAATCGCCGGTCTATAAGCTGGCGATGGACTGGAAACTGGCCCTGCCGCTGCATCCGGAGTATCGCACCCTGCCGATGGTCTGGTATGTGCCGCCCCTGTCGCCGATCCAGTCGGTTGCCGACGCCGGCGGCCTGCCGAACAACGGCGCCATCCTGCCGGCGGTTGAGAGCCTGCGCATTCCGGTCCAGTACCTGGCGAACCTGTTGAGCGCCGGGGATACCGGACCGGTATTGCGCGCGCTGAAACGGATGATGGCGATGCGCCACTACAAGCGCTCGCAAACCGTCGAGGGCGTGACCGATACCCGGGCAATTGAAGAGGTGGGACTCAGCGTTGAGCAGGTCGAAGAGATGTATCGCTATCTGGCGATCGCCAACTACGAAGACCGCTTCGTGATCCCCACCAGCCATCGCGAACTGGCGGAGGACGCCTTCCCGGAACGCAACGGCTGCGGCTTTACCTTCGGCGACGGCTGTCACGGGTCAGATACGAAATTCAACCTGTTTAACAGCCGGCGGATTGACGCCATCGACGTCAGCGGCGTGCGTAAGCATGGGGAGGGAGAGTGATGCGGATCCTGAAAGTGCTCGGTCTGCTGCTGGAGTATCCCGACGAGGTGCTGTGGGAGAACCGCGACGAAGCCCTGGCGCTGGTCAGCGCCGATATCCCTTCACTGACGCCCTTTGTCGGGGAGCTGCTGGCGGCGCCGCTGTTGGATCGCCAGGCCGACTGGTGCGAGGTGTTCGAGCGAGGGCGCGCCACCTCGCTGCTGCTGTTTGAACATGTGCATGCTGAGTCCCGCGACCGTGGCCAGGCGATGGTGGACCTGATGAATCAGTATCAGCAGGCAGGTCTGCTGATCGATTGCCGTGAACTGCCCGACTATCTGCCGCTGTATCTGGAGTATCTCAGTATTTTACCCCTCGCCGACGCCCGCGAAGGGCTGCAGAATATCGCGCCGATTCTGGCGCTGATCGGCGGCCGCCTGAAGCAACGAGAATGCTCGTATTATCAACTGTTTGACGCTCTGCTGGAACTGGCAAAAAGCCCGCTCACCAGTGACAGTGTCACCAAACAGGTGGCGGGAGAAAAGCGCGACGATACCTGTCAGGCGCTGGACGAAGTGTGGGAAGAAGAGCAGGTGAAGTTTATTGAAGATAATGCGACCGCTTGCGACAGCTCGCCTATGCAAGCTTATCAACGACGCTTTAGCCAGGATGTGGCGCCGCTGTACGTCGACATCCGCGCCGGAGGCCCGAAATGATCCAGTATCTGAACGTCTTCTTTTACGATATCTACCCTTACCTTTGCGGCGCCGTGTTTCTGCTCGGCAGCTGGCTACGCTACGACTATGGGCAGTATACCTGGCGCGCGTCATCCAGCCAGATGCTGGATAAACGCGGGATGGTGCTATGGTCGAACTTGTTTCATATCGGCATTCTCGGCATTTTTTTCGGCCATCTCTTTGGCATGCTGACCCCGCACTGGGTCTACTCGTGGTTCCTGCCAATGTCGCAGAAGCAGCTAATGGCAATGATCCTCGGCGGCGTGTGCGGGGTGCTCACCCTGGTGGGCGGCATCGGCTTGCTGGCGCGCCGCCTGACCAACCCGCGCATTCGCGCCACCTCCACCAAGGCAGATATTTTGATCCTGTGCATTTTGCTGATTCAGTGCGCGCTGGGGCTGACGACGATCCCCTTCTCCGCCCAGCATCCGGACGGCAGCGAAATGCTCAAGCTGGTGGACTGGGCGCAGGCGGTGGTCACCTTCCACGGCGGTGCCTCGGCGCATCTGGACGGCGTGGCCTGGATTTACCGCGTCCACCTGGTGCTGGGGATGACCATCTTCCTGATCTTCCCGTTCACCCGTCTGGTTCACGTCTGGAGCGCGCCGGTGGAGTATTTCACCCGCCGCTACCAGGTGGTGCGCTCCCGACGCTGAGCGCTGGCGGCTGTTATCATTCATCCTAACCGGTAGCCCGGACGCGGCTTTCGCGCGAGTCCGGGTAGTTATCGACCCGGCTCCAGCCGTTATGCCGGGTGGCGGCTGTCGCCTTACCCGGCCTACAGGGCCCTCTCACAGGCTCATA
>NZ_JBEAJL010000109.1:0-26196 GCF_040065275.1 Klebsiella sp. JB_Kp042 | reverse complement strand
TTTTCTCTTCAACCGAACCGGCTGTTTGTGTGAAGTGATTCACATCTGCCGTGTCAGTGGGAGCGCATTATAGGGATCCCATTTTTTTGCACAAGCCTTTTTTCGATCTTTTTTTCTGAATGGTGATTTTTCACCCTTTTCGCCGTGTAATTGCGCGATTTGCTCAATTTTCACCGTTTTCAGGGGTTGCAGAGCGAGATAAAAGCCACCAAAGTCTTCTTACGCTCCCGTATTTTTGAGGTCAACATGTCTGCTCACCTGCGTCCCTATAAAACATTTTTCCCGCAAATCGGTCTTCGCGTCATGATTGACGCATCCAGTGTCGTCATCGGTGATGTCAGAATTGCCGATGACGTCAGCGTCTGGCCTCTGGTCGCCATTCGCGGCGACGTCAATTTCGTGTCGATAGGTCAACGTAGCAATATTCAGGACGGCAGCGTTCTACACGTGACCCATAGATCCTCTTACAAGCCTGAGGGAAATCCACTGATCATTGGAGAGGATGTGACGATTGGTCACAAAGTGATGCTGCACGGCTGCACTATCGGCAACCGCGTGCTGGTTGGTATGGGTTCGATCTTGTTAGATGGTGTCGTGGTTGGTGATGACGTCATGATTGGCGCGGGAAGTCTGGTGCCGCAGAATAAACAGCTTGAAAGCGGCTTCCTTTACTTTGGCAATCCGGTCAAACAGATCCGCCCCCTGACAGAGGCGGAGCGGGAAGGCCTAAAATATTCAGCAAATAACTATGTGAAATGGAAAGATGAATATCTGGATCAGGAGAGCCAGACCCAACCCTGAGCATCCTCCTGATTATCGCGGATCAATGCCTCAGCCTCTTCCTCAAGATCCCAACGATGTTCCCGGAATGCGGCCAGCCACTGCGCTGGCCCCTCTGCGCCAAAACGCTGCTGCAGGATCTGCCCTGAAATTACGCAGGTTAATTGCATCCCATTCACCAGCGCGGGAAAAACCACGCCCTGCCGTTCGGCATCCCATGATTCCCGATCGGGAAACTGAATCGCCTGATTCATGCATTCAGTTCCTGTTGCAGCTTTTCTATAACCGGGGTGATAGCCGGCAGGACGCCGTGCCATAGCAGAACAGCATGGGCGGCTTGCGCCACCAGCATTCCCAGCCCGTCAGCGCAGTGGGTTGCGCCATGCTGCTGGCACCACTGAAGAAATGGCGTCGCCCCTTTCTGGTAAAACATGTCATAGCAATACACGTCGGGGTTAACAACAGACTCCGGGATAGCCGGCACATCACCCTCTATCCCACTGGATGTTGCATTGACGATCAGATCGAAAGTTTCCCCGGCTAAGGTATCCATTTCCCGGGCGCTGACGCTGCCGGTATGGGCGAAGAGCGTGGCTAACTCATGGGCACGAGCATAGGTGCGATTGACGATCGTCACAGCGCACCCCAGCGACAGCAGCGGCAGTAGTACCCCACGCGATGCGCCACCGGCACCGATAAGCAGGATCCGCTGGCGTGGCTTAATGAATCCCAGACGCTCCAGATCGCTCAGAAGACCAATACCGTCCGTGTTGTCGCCCAGCAAACGCCCATCTTCCAGACGTTTCAGGGTATTCACCGCTCCCGCCAGCGCAGCGCGTTCTGTCAGTTCATCCGCGCGCGCAAAGGCTTCTTCTTTGAAAGGAACGGTAACGTTGGCGCCCTTTCCTCCTTCCGCAAAAAACTGATTCAGAGAAGAGACAAAATCGTCCAGCGGCGCCAGCACACGTCCATAAGGATGGGTAATCCCTAACTGGCGGGCAAAAAGGTGGTGAATAGAAGGCGACTTGCTGTGCGCAATCGGATTACCAAAAACAGCGTAGGTTTCCATGATTCACCCCTGGCGGAACAGTTCACCCGTCAGGGCATCACGTATTTCAGATGGATTTTGACGTCCGCCCGTAGCGCCATCCACGACCGGGAAGCTGTCACCAAACTGAGCACGGACCTCTGCGGTAGTGCGGCAAGGCGGTTGACCGGTGAGATTGGCGCTCGTCGAGACCAGCGGTTTTCCGTAGGCTTCGCACAATTCAATCACCAGCGGATGGTTGGTTACGCGTACGGCCAGCGAATCAAAACGACCCGTCAGCCAGCGTGGCGTTTCAGGACGAGCCGGGAATACAAACGTCACCGGTCCTGGCCAGCAGGAAAAGATTGCTGCCCGCTGCGAGTCACTTAACCGAGAATCATCAATATAGGGCTTCAGCTGCTCAAAGCTAGCGGCGATAAGGATCAATCCCTTCTCAACAGGACGCTGCTTCAGCTCCAGCAGACGCATAACGGCCGTTTCGCTGTCAGGGTCGCAGCCGACGCCAAAAACAGCTTCCGTGGGATAGGCGATGACATGTTCATTATTCAGGACCGCCACGGCATGGGCGACGGCTTCTGAGGGCAGGTTATTGTTCACTGATTTATTCCGCCGGGATCGGCTTTCCACATTGTTTACTGGCACAGAAGCGTCTGAGCCCCTGCGCCGTCTTCTTTTCTATTAACAGCGGGTAATGGCATTCAGGGCATTCGCCCGCCACCGGTTTAAAATTGATAACGAACTGGCAATCAGGATAGCGATCGCAGGAGTGAAAGGTTTTACCGAAACGGGAACGACGCTGGACCAGATGGCCTTGTCCGCACTGCGGGCAAGCAATAGCCGTCTCATCTGGTTTATCAATTAGCTCGGTATGTTCGCATTCCGGATAGCGGCTACAGCCAATGAACATCCCAAAACGCCCCTGGCGTAGCACCATAACCGCGCCGCACGATGGGCATGCTTGCCCCTCCAGCACCTTAACGACATGCCCGTCCGCCTGACTTTTCAGGGGACGGATATAGTCACAGTCCGGATAATGCGAACAGCCGAGAAACGGGCCATGTTTCCCGGAACGGATCACCAGTTCAGCCCCGCACTGCGGGCAGGGCTCATTTTTACGCACCGAAAACAGTGCTGATTTGGTCATAACAACTCGATGTTGCTGCAAAAAGATTAATGCAGCATACCTTCATTTACTTCGAAGAGTAATTCTTCCATTTGCTGATAGGCGTTTTCACAGCCCGGAATATTGAACAGTACCATCAGGATGACCCATTTCAGGTCCTCCAGCTCAAATTCTGCCGTATCCAGCGCCAGTACGCGCTCTATCACCATTTCTCGCGTTTCGAGGTTCAACACCTGAATCTGCTCGAGGAAGAGTAAAAATCCCCGGCAACTGGCATCCAGACGCTGGCACTCCTCTTCGGTATATACCCGAAGCGACAGTGGGTCGGAAGCGAGCTGCATGGGTTCAACGAGACCTTCCTGATAATCAGCCAGTTTCTCGAGCCACATTAACGCGTTATAGATATCTTCCCGCTCAAAACCTGCGTCGGTAAGATCCCGCGTCAGTTTGTCCTGATCCACGCGCATTTCTGCTTCGCTATGGATGTAAGTTTCAAACAAATACATGAGTACGTCGAACATGGCTTGCCCTCCTTAATCGGACATAGCCGCCGGGTACAGCTGCGATCCAGCCTGCTAACTCCAGTTCAAGTAGCTGAGCTACGGTTACTGGCACAGATTGGCCGGCACGTTCAGCGACAACGTCAACAGGTGTTACCTCATCTCCTACGTTAGCCAGGAGCTCCGGAAATGGCAATGCTACAGACGGCTGATCGGCGCAATTATTTATCGAATCAGACGTATCAGTTAGCCAGGTCAGCTCGTTGTGCCAGTATTCCACAATATCCTCTGGCGAGGTCACCGGCACCGCGCCTTGCTTAATTAACCAGTGTGGGCCTTCCGATCCCGGATTGCCTATCGGCCCAGGCAGGGCAAACACATCCCTTCCCTGCTCCAGAGCACAGCGGACGGTAACCAGCGAGCCGCTTCGCAATGCCGCCTCAACCACCAACACGCCCAGGCTCAAGCCGCTGATAATCCGGTTGCGCCTGGGGAAATGCGCGGGAAGCGGCGGCGTTATTAGTGGAAATTCAGACACCAGCGCACCGCCATTATCGATGATCTGCTGGGCGAGGCTTGCATGGCGTCGCGGATAAACCTTACCCAGTCCGTTGCCCAGTACCGCGATGGTTTTGCCCTCGGCCGCGAGCGCGCCGCGATGCGCTACGCCATCAATGCCTAACGCCAACCCACTGGTGATAGTCATTCCTTTACGCGCCAACGTTTCGCTGAACAGCTTCCCCCAGCGAGCGCCATACCAGGAATGCAGGCGACTACCAATAACGGCAAGCTGCGCGCTGTGAAGCAGAGCGGGATCGCCGCTGACCAACAACGCACCGGGGTAATCAGCGATGGCCCTTAGCCGAAACGGAAAGCGCGGATCGTCGGCCCGTAACAGATGATGTTCCGGGTGCTCCAGCCAGCGCCGCGTCTCATCAAGCTCACGCCCGTCAAGCCGAAAAAATAACATTGCTTGCGCCGCGGACATCCCGACAGCATGCAGCGCTTCACGATCAACGCTGGCGGCTGCGCATAAGCGCTGTGCGATCTTCAGCATTCTGTCGCCATACAAGTTACTGACCTTCATCAGCCGCAGCCAAATCTCGTCGGGCGTCATCCTTACCCCCTGCCATAAGCGGTATTGACAATCTTTGCGATTGGACAGTGAGACTGTCAATTGCAGGGTGTTTTGTCTAGAATAGAGCTAATAATCTTATCAACTCCTGAATACGACTCTGGAACTTTATGGCAGTTTTGCAAGTGTTACATATTCCGGACGAGCGCCTTCGCAAAGTCGCCGAGCCGGTCAAAGAAGTGAATGCGGAAATTCAGCGTATCGTCGATGATATGTTCGACACCATGTACGCTGAGGAGGGCATTGGTCTGGCCGCGACCCAGGTCGATATCCATCAGCGCATTATCGTTATTGATGTGTCGGAAAATCGTGAAGAGCAGCTGGTGTTAATCAACCCGGAGCTGCTGGAAAAAGATGGCGAAACGGGCATTGAAGAAGGCTGCCTGTCGATTCCGGAACAGCGCGCCCTGGTGCCGCGTGCGGAAAAAGTGAAGATCCGAGCGCTGGATCGCGACGGTAAGCCATTTGAACTGGAGGCCGATGGCCTGCTGGCTATCTGTATTCAGCATGAGATGGATCATCTGGTCGGCAAACTGTTTATTGATTATCTGTCACCGCTCAAACAACAGCGCATTCGTCAGAAGGTTGAGAAACTGGATCGTTTACGTTCCCGTGCCTGATAACAAGGAATACCGTGTCACAATCACTACGTATCATTTTCGCCGGCACCCCCGATTTTGCAGCGCGTCATCTTGACGCGCTGTTGTCGTCTGAACATCAGGTTGTTGGCGTATTCACTCAGCCAGACCGTCCTGCTGGCCGCGGCAAAAAATTGATGCCGAGCCCGGTAAAGGTGCTGGCTGAAGCCCATAACTTACCTGTATTCCAGCCATCTTCCCTGCGTCCGCTGGACAACCAACAATTAGTCGCCGATCTCGGCGCCGATATCATGGTGGTGGTGGCGTACGGTTTGATTCTCCCGAAAGCGGTGCTGGAGATGCCCCGTCTGGGCTGCATCAACGTTCACGGCTCCCTGCTACCGCGCTGGCGTGGCGCAGCGCCGATCCAGCGTTCGCTGTGGGCCGGGGATAGCGAAACAGGCGTAACCATCATGCAGATGGACGTCGGCCTTGATACGGGTGATATGCTGTATAAGCTTTCCTGCCCCATTACCGCAGAGGATACCAGCGGCAGCCTGTACGATAAGCTGGCCGAGCTCGGCCCTCAAGGTCTGCTGGCAACCTTAGCCCAGCTGGCCAACGGCACCGCACAGCCTGAAGTACAGGATGAATCGCTGGTGTGCCACGCCGAGAAGCTGAGTAAAGAAGAAGCTCGCATCGACTGGTCGCTTTCTGCCGCACAGCTGGAGCGCTGCATCCGCGCCTTTAATCCGTGGCCAATGAGTTGGCTGGAAATTGACGGGCAGCCGCTAAAAGTGTGGCGGGCATCGGTCATTGCCGAAGCTGCGCATGCCGAACCGGGTACTATCGTGGCAGCAACCAAACAGGGTATCCAGGTCGCCACGGGCGATGGGATCCTCAGTCTGGAGTCACTACAGCCTGCGGGTAAAAAAGCGATGAGCGCCCAGGATTTACTCAATTCCCGCCGGGAGTGGTTTACTCCTGGCACCCGTCTCGCCTGACGGTCGTCTCTTCTGAAGCCCGGGTTCGCCGGGCATTTTTATTTTTGCGCTTATGAAAAAGAATATAAATTTACGCAGCCTGGCCGCCCAGGCTATCGAGCAAGTCGTTGAAAAAGGTCAGTCTTTAAGCAACGTCCTGCCCCCTCTACAGCAAAAAGTCAGCGATAAAGACAAAGCGCTGCTGCAGGAGCTGTGTTTTGGCGTACTGCGTACGCTCAGCCAGCTGGAGTGGCTTATCAGCAAGCTGATGGCGCGTCCGATGACCGGCAAACAGCGCACCGTGCACTTTCTGATTATGGTTGGGCTCTATCAGTTACTCTACACCCGCATCCCTCCGCACGCCGCGCTGGCTGAAACGGTAGAAGGCGCGGTGGCGATTAAGCGCCCGCAGCTTAAAGGGCTGATCAATGGGGTGTTACGCCAGTTTCAGCGCCAGCAGGAAGAGCTACTGGCAGAATTCGCCGGGCAGGAAAACCGCTACCTTCATCCCAAATGGCTGCTGAAGCGTCTGCAGCAGGCCTGGCCGCAACAATGGCAGGAGATCGTCGATGCGAACAACCAGCGCCCGCCGATGTGGCTGCGCGTTAACCGCAACCATCATTCCCGAGACGAATGGCTTGCTCTGCTTAAAGAGGCTGGCTTAGAGGGCTTCACCCACCCTGACTATCCCGACGCCGTGCGTCTGGCCACCCCTGCCCCGGTCCATGCGTTGCCGGGTTTTGCCGAAGGATGGGTAACCGTTCAGGATGCCTCGGCCCAGGGCTGCATGCGCTATCTGCAGCCGGAAAACGGCGAGCGCATTCTCGATCTCTGCGCCGCGCCGGGCGGCAAGACGACGCATATTCTGGAAGTCGCTCCCCAGGCTGAGGTCATGGCGGTGGACATTGATGAACAGCGTCTTTCCCGCGTCTATGACAACCTGAAACGGCTGGGCATGAAAGCCGAAGTCAAACAGGGCGATGGTCGCTTCCCTGAGCAGTGGTGTGGCAGCGAGCAGTTCGATCGTATTCTGCTGGATGCCCCCTGTTCCGCCACCGGCGTTATCCGCCGCCACCCGGATATCAAATGGCTGCGCCGGGATCGGGATATCGGCGATTTAGCCCAGCTGCAGGCCGAGATCCTCAATGCCATCTGGGGGCATCTGAAGCCAGGCGGCACGTTGGTTTACGCTACCTGTTCTATTCTGCCGGAAGAGAATAGTCAGCAAATTGCCGCGTTCCTCGCGCGGACCCCGGATGCAGAGCTTCACGCAACCGGTACGCCGGCAAGCCCGGGACAGCAAAATCTGCCGGGTGCGGAAGAAGGCGATGGCTTCTTTTACGCTAAGCTAATCAAACGTCGGAACTAATGGATCACTGCAGATGAAGATTATTATTCTGGGCGCCGGCCAGGTCGGCGGCACGCTGGCGGAGAACCTCGTCGGCGAGAACAATGATATTACGCTGGTTGATACCAATGGCGACCGTCTGCGCAGCCTGCAGGATAAGTTCGACCTGCGTGTCGTCCAGGGGCACGGTTCTCACCCCCGCGTACTGCGCGAGGCAGGAGCCGATGATGCCGATATGCTGGTGGCGGTCACCAGTTCGGATGAAACCAACATGGTGGCCTGTCAGGTCGCCTATTCATTATTCAATACGCCAAACCGTATAGCCCGTATTCGTGCGCCTGATTACGTCCGCGATGCGGAAAAGCTCTTCAATTCTGAAGCTGTGCCCATCGATCACTTAATCGCTCCGGAACAGCTGGTCATCGACAATATTCATCGCCTGATAGAATATCCCGGCGCGCTGCAGGTCGTGAACTTCGCCGAAGGTAAAGTCAGCCTCGCCGTGGTGAAAGCCTATTACGGTGGTCCGCTGGTGGGGAATGCGTTGTCCACCATGCGCGAGCATATGCCGCATATCGATACGCGCGTGGCCGCCATTTTCCGCCACGATCGCCCCATCCGCCCACAGGGTTCGACGATTGTCGAGGCCGGCGATGAAGTCTTCTTTATTGCCGCCTCGCAGCATATTCGCGCGGTCATGAGCGAACTCCAGCGTCTGGAGAAACCTTACAAACGCATCATGTTGGTCGGCGGCGGCAATATTGGCGCGGGCCTGGCCCATAAGCTGGAAAAAGACTACAGCGTTAAGCTTATCGAGCGCAATCAGCAGCGAGCCGCTGAGCTGGCAGAAAAACTGCAGCATACTATCGTCTTCTACGGTGATGCATCGGATCAGGAGCTGCTGGCCGAAGAGCATATTGACCAGGTGGACCTGTTTATTGCCATCACTAACGATGACGAAGCAAACATCATGTCTGCGATGCTGGCCAAGCGAATGGGGGCCAAAAAAGTGATGGTGCTGATCCAGCGCAGAGCCTATGTGGATCTGGTTCAGGGTAGCGTCATTGATATCGCGATATCGCCTCAGCAGGCCACGATTTCCGCCCTCCTCAGCCATGTCCGTAAGGCCGATATTGTCGGCGTCTCCTCCCTGCGCCGCGGCGTTGCGGAAGCGATCGAAGCAGTGGCACACGGCGATGAGAGCACCTCGCGGGTGGTCGGGCGGTCGATCGATGAGATCAAGCTTCCGCCAGGCACGATCATCGGCGCCGTCGTGCGCGGGAATGACGTGATGATCGCCAATAATAATCTGCGGATCGAGCAGGGCGATCATGTGATCATGTTTTTGACTGATAAAAAGTTTATTTCCGATGTAGAAAGGCTGTTCCAGCCAAGCCCCTTCTTCCTGTAATTCCCAGGGCGTCGAACAGGCGCCTTTTATTATCCCTTATTATTCAAAGGTTAATATTTTCCTGTAACGCTCTACGGGGAATGGCAAATGAAAATACATTTGTTAAACTTACAACGTCAGCTGGCTCAAGGAGAATAAAATGAGTTTTTTAAAAGAGTTTCGCGAATTCGCGATGCGCGGGAACGTTGTCGATTTGGCAGTGGGTGTGATCATCGGTGCAGCATTCGGTAAAATTGTTTCGTCGCTGGTCGCGGATATTATTATGCCGCCGCTCGGCCTGTTGATTGGCGGGATCGATTTTAAACAGTTTGCCGTCACGCTGCGCGATGCCCAGGGTGATGTACCGGCAGTGGTGATGCACTACGGGGTGTTTATTCAGAACGTTTTCGATTTCATCATCGTCGCATTTGCCATTTTCATGGCGATTAAACTGATGAATAAGTTAAATCGTAAGAAAGAAGAGGCTCCGGCGGCACCGCCAGCGCCCTCTAAAGAAGAAGTCCTGCTGAGCGAAATTCGCGATCTGCTGAAAGAACAAAACAACCGTTCTTAATCAGCAGTGAAAGCAGAAGGCCAGTGGTAAAAAAGCGATTCGCTTGCTTGCCACTGGCCTCCCGGTCATTCCTTGCTGCATGTTTATCTTTACGTTGATAGCTTCCTTTCCCTTTCTTATTCTTCTCTACGCGCTGCCTGAATAATGGATCGTGGAGAAGTGCCTCAATGGCGTTATCTTTAATTTGTCCTTTGGTATGCTGATAGCGACTCATAGTAACTCCAGTGGATGTGTGAATTCCGCGCGAGTGTAGATCCGCGCCCACAAAAAATCAACGCCCGGTATTGCCGTTGCTGGCGCCTTGCTCAAGGGCCTCGAGGATCGAACAGTAAACGCTGCTGTGAGCTGTGCCGCAGCACGCATCATTGAGCCGTTGCAGAGAGCGACGCATCGTTTGTAGCTCGTTGATCCGCGCCTCAACTTCGCTTAATCGCGCCTGAACGATCCCTTTCGACTCCTGACAGGTGTGATGCTCCGGATCGATACGGATCGACAATAATTCGCGGATCGCTTCCAGAGTAAAGCCCAGCTGACGGGCATAGCGAATAAAGCGCAAACGCTGAAGATCGTTATCCGAGTAAAGACGAAATCCCCCCTCAGTGCGCACATCATGATCCATCATTTGCTGTTTTTCATAATAACGGATGGTATCTGGCGTCACATCAGCCAGTTTTGCCAGCTCACCAATACGATACATATTCACTCCTGATTAATTTTGTGCAGCAACGCATCGGCGTACTCACCGCGTAAAAAGTCGGTGTTCAGTCCTGCCTGACGCAGCTTAAGCTCGAGCAGAGCAAGGCGCTTGCTGAGTTCGGCATGCCGCGGGTCGTCCTGACGGACCCCCTTAAGCAAGTCTGCCAGAGCCACCGCTTCTTTGCGCTGCTCCAGCTCCGGGGGAAGACACCCTGCATTCTTCAGAAGGCGATAGCCTGCCCGCAGCTCGGCCGGTACATGCGAATCGTCATCGAGCGTTAGCGGCACGCCGCTACCGGGTAAATTATCGAACTCGCCTTTGGTTTGGGCATCGAGGATATGGCGTTCTGCCCACTGATCCAGTAACCACATTCTACGGCTCCGGGGATGAACAAAAAGAGTACAGATATTGTAGTGAAGTGGGGATGGGGTAGATATAAAAAAACCCGCCGGGGCGGGTTTTTTTACGTTACTACAGATTACTCTGCAGCAGCTTCTGCTTTCGGCTCAGCACGATCAACCAGCTCGATGTATGCCATCGGCGCGTTGTCGCCTGCACGGAAGCCACACTTCAGAATGCGAGTGTAACCACCGGCGCGGCTCGCGAAACGCGGGCCCAGCTCGTTAAACAGTTTTGCCACGATCTCGTTATCACGAGTACGGGCGAATGCCAGACGACGATTAGCAACGCTATCAGTCTTGGCAAGAGTAATCAGCGGCTCAACTACGCGACGCAGTTCTTTCGCTTTCGGCAGGGTCGTCTTGATGATTTCATGACGAACCAGCGAACCTGCCATGTTACGGAACATAGCCTGGCGATGGCTGCTGTTGCGGTTCAGTTGACGACCACTCTTACGATGGCGCATGACCTTATCCTTCTCAGTAAAACCTTAACCTGTGATCCGGTTACTCGTCAGCAATGCTTGCTGGTGGCCAGTTTTCCAGGCGCATGCCCAGAGACAGTCCACGGGAAGCCAGCACGTCTTTAATCTCAGTAAGAGATTTTTTACCCAGGTTCGGCGTTTTCAGCAACTCAACCTCGGTACGCTGTACCAGATCACCGATATAGTGGATAGCTTCTGCCTTGAGGCAGTTAGCAGAGCGGACAGTCAATTCCAGATCGTCAACAGGGCGCAGCAGGATCGGATCGAATTCTGGTTTCTCTTCTTTCACTTCTGGCTGACGTACATCACGTAAGTCAACAAAAGCTTCCAGTTGTTCAGCCAGGATGGTTGCCGCACGACGAATCGCCTCTTCAGGATCGATTGTGCCGTTGGTTTCCATTTCGATGACCAGCTTGTCCAGGTCGGTACGCTGTTCTACACGCGCAGCTTCAACATTGTAGGCAATACGCTCTACAGGGCTGTAGCAGGCGTCGACCAGCAGACGGCCGATTGGGCGCTCATCTTCTTCCGAATGAATTCGGGCAGAAGCCGGCACATAACCGCGACCGCGCTGAACTTTGATACGCATGCTGATAGCAGCGTTCTCATCAGTCAGGTGGCAAATCACGTGCTGCGGCTTGACGATTTCGACATCACCGTCGTGGGTAATGTCGGCTGCGGTCACAGGGCCAATGCCAGATTTATTCAAAGTAAGGATGACTTCATCTTTACCCTGAACTCTCACCGCCAGCCCTTTCAGGTTGAGCAGGATTTCAAGGATGTCTTCCTGAACGCCTTCTTTGGTGCTGTACTCGTGCAGTACACCATCAATCTCAACCTCGGTCACCGCGCAACCCGGCATCGATGAGAGCAGAATACGGCGCAGTGCGTTACCCAGAGTATGGCCGAAGCCACGCTCTAAAGGCTCAAGGGTCACCTTGGCGTGCGTCGAACTCACTTGCTCGATATCGACCAGGCGCGGTTTTAGAAACTCTGTCACAGAACCCTGCATTGTGTCCTCTCTTTGGTACTAAGCTTTACTTGGAGTAAAGCTCGACGATCAGGTGTTCGTTAATGTCCGCAGACAGATCAGAACGCTCCGGCTGACGCTTGAACGTACCTTCCATCTTGCCAGCATCAACTTCCAGCCAGGTTGGCTTTTCACGCTGCTCAGCCAGCTCCAGAGCGGCTTTCACGCGAGATTGCTTTTTCGCTTTCTCACGAATGCTGACAACGTCATTCGCTTTAACCTGATAAGAAGCGATGTTAACAACACGACCGTTTACCATAATCGCTTTGTGGCTAACCAGCTGGCGTGCTTCAGCACGAGTGGCGCCGAAGCCCATACGGTATACAACGTTGTCCAGACGACCTTCCAGCAGAGCCAACAGGTTTTCACCGGTGTTGCCTTTCAGACGTGCTGCTTCTTTATAGTAGTTACGGAACTGACGCTCCAGCACACCGTACATACGGCGAACTTTTTGCTTTTCACGCAACTGCACACCATAGTCAGACAGACGCGGCTTACGCGCACCGTGCTGGCCAGGAGCTTGTTCAATTTTACACTTGGTATCGATCGCGCGAACGCCAGACTTAAGGAATAAGTCGGTGCCCTCACGACGGCTCAGCTTGAGCTTAGGACCCAAATATCTTGCCATTTTCTTTCTCCAACTAACCTGGAAAACGCAGCGTTATACGCGACGTTTTTTCGGCGGACGACAACCGTTATGAGGGATCGGAGTCACATCAGTAATATTAGTGATGCGGAAACCAGCGGCGTTCAGTGCACGAATGGTAGATTCGCGACCCGGACCCGGACCTTTGACCATAACTTCCAGATTCTTGATGCCGTATTCTTTTACGGCTTCTGCGCAACGCTCTGCTGCAACCTGAGCTGCGAACGGAGTGGATTTGCGAGAACCACGGAAACCGGAACCACCGGCTGTTGCCCAACCCAGTGCGTTACCCTGACGATCAGTAATGGTAACGATGGTGTTGTTAAAAGAAGCATGGATATGAGCCACGCCGTCAGAGACTTGTTTTCTTACACGCTTACGTGCACGAATTGGTGCCTTTGCCATTATTCAATCACCCCGATTATTTCTTGATCGGTTTACGCGGACCCTTACGGGTACGTGCGTTGGTCTTGGTACGCTGACCGCGAACCGGGAGACCACGACGATGACGCAAACCACGGTAGCAACCAAGGTCCATCAGACGCTTGATGCTCAGGGTGATTTCACGGCGCAGATCACCTTCAACGACAAATTTACCTACTGCTTCACGCAGAATATCAATTTGTTCTTCAGACAGCTCACTGATCTTAACATTTTCAGCGATGCCCGTTTCAGCGCAGATGGCTTTAGAACGGGTTTTGCCGATACCGAAAATAGCGGTTAAAGCGATTACGGTATGTTTGTGATCAGGAATGTTAATGCCTGCTATACGGGCCACTATGCACTCCTACTATTTAATATGTACGCACCATGCTGAAAAGCCCGTTTTCAGGATACTCAAATGGAAACGTACAGACATACAAAAGATTGGCTGGCTAATCTAGCCAGCTCAATCCAACTTTGCAAGAAAAATATGCGAAAAAATCAGCCTTGGCGCTGTTTATGCTTCGGCTCGGCACTGCAAATCACACGGATGACGCCATCACGCTTAACGATTTTGCAGTTACGGCATAATTTCTTGACGGAAGCACGAACTTTCATTTTTACTCTCCGTAACTTCTCGGGCGACCAGTTTTAGCGGCCGTAGCCTTTCAGGTTCGCCTTCTTCAATGCAGACTCATACTGACTGGACATCATCAGAGTTTGCACTTGAGCCATAAAGTCCATAATCACGACAACAACGATAAGCAGCGAGGTCCCACCGAAGTAGAACGGCACTTTCATCGCGTCACGCATGAACTCCGGGATCAGGCAGATAAAAGTAATGTACAACGCACCAACCAGAGTCAGGCGAGTCATCACTTTATCGATATACTTCGCCGTTTGCTCTCCCGGACGAATTCCTGGTACAAATGCACCGGACTTCTTCAGGTTATCTGCTGTTTCACGCGGGTTGAAAACCAACGCCGTGTAGAAGAAACAGAAGAAGATGATTGCAGACGCATAGAGTAACACATAAAGCGGTTGCCCAGGCTGCAAATACAGCGAAATTGTTGTCAGCCAGTTCCAACCAGTACCACCCCCGAACCATGACGTGATGGTTGCCGG
Organism: Klebsiella sp. JB_Kp042; assembly: GCF_040065275.1. Classification (NCBI taxonomy): domain Bacteria; kingdom Pseudomonadati; phylum Pseudomonadota; class Gammaproteobacteria; order Enterobacterales; family Enterobacteriaceae; genus Klebsiella; species Klebsiella sp. JB_Kp042. The sequence continues at coordinate 11,933 of NZ_JBEAJL010000109.1, read as the reverse complement.
GAACAGTATAATACTGGAAGCGAAGATTGCCGGGATTACCCCCGCCATATTCACTTTCAGCGGTAAATGTGTGCTCTGTGCAGCATAGACACGACGACCCTGTTGACGTTTCGCGTAGTTTACCACAATGCGGCGTTGCCCACGTTCAACGAATACAACAAAGAAGGTCACTGCAAATACTAATACTGCAACCAACAGCAACAGGAGGAAGTGCAGGTCGCCTTGACGCGCTTGCTCGATAGTATGGGCGATGGCCGGCGGGAGTCCCGCAACGATACCGGCGAAGATAATGATCGAGATACCGTTACCGATACCGCGTTCAGTGATCTGTTCGCCGAGCCACATCAGGAACATAGTCCCTGTGACCAGACTAACAACAGCGGTGAAATAGAATGCAAAGCCTGGATTAATCACCAGGCCCTGCATACCAGGCATATTCGGCAGACCGGTAGCAATACCGATCGACTGGAATATCGCCAGCACCAGAGTACCGTAGCGGGTGTACTGGCTGATCTTACGACGACCAGACTCCCCTTCTTTCTTCAGTTCCGCCAGCGGTTGATAAACCACCGTCAGCAGCTGCACGATGATTGATGCCGAGATATACGGCATAATCCCCAATGCAAAGATAGAAGCACGGCTGAGAGCACCACCAGAGAACATGTTGAACATTTCAATGATGGTGCCTCGCTGTTGCTCAAGCAGTTTGGCAAGTACAGCGGCATCAATACCAGGGATCGGAATAAAAGAGCCAATACGGAACACTATCAGCGCACCGACCACAAACAGAAGTCTGCGTTTCAGTTCGCCAAGGCCACCTTTGGCACTTTGAAAATCTAATCCCGGTTGTTTAGCCATCTGCTACTTATTCCTCAATTTTACCGCCAGCAGCTTCGATAGCAGCACGAGCACCTTTAGTCACACGCAGGCCACGAACAGTTACCGGACGAGTTACCTCACCAGACAGGATCACTTTCGCGAACTCGATCTGGACACCGATAATGTTAGCCGCTTTCAGCGCGTTCAGGTCTACTACATCGCCTTCTACGTGAGCCAGATCGGAGAGACGGATCTCTGCGGTGATCATCGCTTTACGAGAAGTGAAGCCGAATTTCGGCAGACGACGGTACAGAGGCATCTGACCACCCTCGAAACCGCGACGTACGCCACCGCCAGAACGAGATTTCTGACCTTTGTGACCACGACCACCGGTTTTACCGAGGCCAGAACCGATACCACGACCCAGGCGTTTACCCGCCTTTTTGGAGCCTTCGGCCGGAGACAGAGTATTTAAACGCATCTCTTACTCCTCAACTTTAACCATGAAGGAAACCGCGTTGACCATACCACGAACAGCAGGAGTATCCTCGCGCTCTACGGTGTGACCAATACGACGCAGACCCAGGCCAAGCAGCGTTGCCTTGTGTTTCGGCAGACGACCGATTGCACTGCGGGTTTGAGTAATTTTAATAGTCTTTGCCATGGTTTATTTCCCCAGAATTTCTTCAACGGATTTACCACGCTTGGCAGCGACCATATCCGGGGACTTCATGTTTTCCAGACCGTCGATAGTTGCACGAACCACGTTAATCGGGTTAGTGGAACCATACGCTTTAGCCAGAACGTTACGAACCCCAGCGACTTCCAGAACGGCGCGCATTGCACCACCGGCGATGATACCGGTACCTTCGGAAGCCGGCTGCATGAATACACGAGAACCCGTGTGAGTACCCTTAACCGGGTGCTGCAGGGTGCCGTGGTTCAGCGCGACGTTAATCATATTGCGACGGGCTTTTTCCATCGCTTTCTGGATCGCTGCTGGAACTTCACGCGCTTTACCGTAACCAAAACCAACGCGACCGTTACCATCGCCAACTACAGTCAGAGCTGTGAAGGAGAAAATACGACCACCTTTAACGGTTTTAGATACGCGGTTTACCGCGATCAGCTTTTCCTGCAGTTCGCCAGCTTGTTTTTCGATGTGAGCCATCTTACACCTCTACCTTAGAACTGAAGGCCAGCTTCACGGGCAGCATCTGCCAGTGCCTGGACACGACCATGATATTGGAACCCGGAACGGTCAAAGGAAACATCTTTGATGCCTTTTTCCAGAGCGCGTTCAGCGACAGCTTTACCCACAGCTGCAGCAGCGTCTTTGTTACCGGTGTACTTCAGTTGTTCAGCGATAGCTTTTTCTACAGTAGAAGCAGCTACCAGAACTTCAGAACCATTCGGTGCAATTACCTGTGCGTAAATGTGACGCGGGGTACGATGTACCACCAGGCGAGTTGCGCCCAGCTCCTGGAGCTTGCGGCGTGCGCGGGTCGCACGACGGATACGAGCAGATTTCTTATCCATAGTGTTACCTTACTTCTTCTTAGCCTCTTTGGTACGCACGACTTCGTCGGCGTAACGAACACCCTTGCCTTTGTAAGGCTCAGGACGACGGTAGGCGCGCAGATCTGCTGCAACCTGGCCGATCACCTGCTTATCAGCGCCTTTCAGCACGATTTCAGTCTGAGTCGGACATTCTGCAGTGATACCCGCAGGCAGCTGATGATCAACCGGGTGAGAGAAACCTAAAGCCAGGTTTACTACATTCCCTTTGACCGCTGCACGATAACCTACACCAACCAGCTGCAGCTTCTTAGTGAAGCCTTCGGTAACACCGATAACCATTGAGTTCAGCAGGGCACGCGCGGTACCAGCCTGAGCCCAACCGTCTGCGTAACCATCACGCGGACCGAAGGTCAGTGCATTATCTGCATGTTTAACTTCAACAGCATCGTTGAGAGTACGAGTCAGCTCGCCGTTTTTACCTTTGATCGTAATAACCTGACCGTTGATTTTTACATCAACGCCGGCAGGAACAACGACCGGTGCTTTAGCAACACGAGACATTTTTTCCTCCGATTAGGCTACGTAGCAGATAATTTCGCCACCAAGACCAGCCTGGCGCGCTGCACGATCAGTCATAACACCTTTAGAGGTAGAAACAACTGCGATACCCAGACCGGCCATAACTTTCGGCAGCTCATCTTTTTTCTTATAGATGCGCAGACCTGGGCGGCTGACACGCTGAATGCTTTCTACAACAGCTTTACCCTGGAAATACTTAAGAGTCAGTTCCAGTTCCGGCTTGGTGTCGCCTTCAACTTTAAAATCTTCGATAAAACCTTCTTCCTTCAGCACGTTGGCGATTGCCACTTTCAGCTTGGAGGAAGGCATGGTGACCGCAGCTTTGTTCGCGGCCTGACCGTTACGGATACGGGTCAGCATATCCGCGATCGGATCTTGCATGCTCATCTGTCTTTACTCCCGTGATTCAATTGGTGACAATTACCAGCTAGCCTTTTTCAGACCCGGGATTTCACCGCGCATAGCGGCTTCACGGACCTTAATACGGCTCAACCCGAACTTCCGCAGGAAACCATGCGGACGACCTGTTTGACGGCAGCGGTTACGCTGACGAGACGGGCTGGAATCACGCGGCAGAGTCTGCAGCTTGAGAACGGCATTCCAACGATCTTCGTCGGTTGCGTTCACATCAGAGATGATAGCTTTCAGTTCAGCGCGTTTAGCGAAGAATTTATCAGCTAAAGCCACGCGCTTTACTTCGCGTGCTTTCATTGATTGCTTAGCCATTAAGTAACCCTACCTTACTTGCGGAACGGGAAGTCAAAGGCAGCCAGCAGAGCACGGCCTTCTTCGTCAGATTTCGCAGTAGTGGTAATGGTAATATCCAAACCACGAACGCGGTCGACTTTATCGTAGTCGATTTCTGGGAAGATGATCTGCTCACGGACACCCATGCTGTAGTTGCCACGACCGTCGAAAGACTTAGCGGACAGGCCGCGGAAGTCACGAATACGCGGTACAGCAATAGTGATCAGGCGCTCAAAGAACTCCCACATGCGTTCGCCACGCAGAGTTACTTTACAGCCGATCGGATAGCCCTGACGGATTTTGAAGCCTGCAACTGATTTGCGTGCTTTGGTGATCAGCGGTTTTTGACCGGAGATTGCTGCCAAGTCAGCTGCTGCGTTATCCAGCAGTTTCTTGTCAGCGATCGCTTCACCAACACCCATGTTCAGGGTGATCTTCTCGACCCGAGGGACTTGCATGACAGAATTGTAGTTAAACTCAGTCATGAGTTTCTTAACTACTTCGTCTTTGTAGTAATCATGCAGTTTCGCCATCGTACTACTCCAAATTACTTGATAGTTTCGCTGTTAGACTTGAAGAAACGGACTTTTTTGCCGTCTTCGAATCTAAAGCCTACACGGTCAGCCTTGCCGGTTGCCGCATTGAAGATTGCAACGTTAGAAACCTGAATTGCAGCTTCTTTTTCAACGATGCCGCCTGGTTGGTTCAGAGCCGGAACCGGCTTCTGGTGTTTCTTAACCAGGTTGATACCTTCAACAATGACCTTGCCGGAAGACAGGACATTCTTAACTTTACCGCGCTTACCTTTATCTTTACCGGTTAACACGATAACTTCGTCATCACGACGGATTTTCGCTGCCATGATTCGCTCCTTAGAGTACTTCTGGTGCCAGAGAGATAATTTTCATGAACTTCTCGGTACGAAGTTCACGAGTTACCGGCCCAAAAATACGCGTACCGATAGGCTGCTCGCTGTTATTATTCAGAATAACGCATGCATTACCATCGAAGCGAATGACAGAACCGTCCGGGCGACGAACACCCTTCTTGGTGCGCACCACTACCGCCTTCAGCACATCACCTTTTTTGACCTTACCACGCGGAATTGCTTCTTTGATGGTGATCTTGATGATGTCGCCTACGCCTGCGTAGCGACGGTGCGAGCCACCCAGAACCTTGATACACATTACGCGACGTGCACCGGAGTTGTCGGCGACGTTCAGCATAGTCTGTTCTTGGATCATTTTAGTGCTCCGCTAATGTCAACTACTACTGAGACCCGAAAATTAGGGTCGTTAAAAAGCCCCATATCGAGGGCGCGGCATTATAACACCACAAACCAGATATGGGTAGAAAAAATAAACGGCTCATCGCTGAGCCGTTTATCCGTATCGAGAATGCGTACTCTATTACAGAACCGCTTTCTCTACAACGCGAACCAGCGTCCAGGACTTAGTCTTGGACAGCGGACGGCATTCGCGGATTTCAACCTTGTCGCCGATACCGCATTCGTTGTTCTCGTCATGTACGTGCAGTTTGGTCGTACGTTTGATGAATTTGCCGTAAACCGGGTGTTTCACCATACGTTCGATAGCAACAACAATGGATTTCTCCATTTTGTCGCTAACTACGCGACCTTGCAGAGTACGGATTTTATCGGTCATTACGCACCCGCCTTCTGAGTCAGTAAAGTCTTAACGCGTGCAACATCACGACGCACTTGCTTCAGCAGATGAGTCTGTTGCAGCTGGCCACTTGCAGCCTGCATGCGCAGGTTGAACTGCTCACGCAGCAGGTTCAGCAGCTCAGCGTTCAGCTCTTCAACGCTTTTTTCACGCAGCTCTTTTGCTTTCATTACATCACCGTCTTAGTTACAAAGGTGGTTTTGATCGGCAGTTTCGCTGCTGCCAGGCCGAATGCTTCACGGGCCAGCTCTTCCGGTACACCGTCCATTTCATACAGGACTTTACCCGGCTGAATCAAGGCAACCCAGTACTCCACGTTACCTTTACCTTTACCCATACGAACTTCCAGCGGCTTCTCGGTGATCGGTTTGTCCGGGAATACACGGATCCAGATCTTACCTTGACGCTTAACTGCACGGGTCATAGCACGACGTGCTGCTTCGATCTGACGTGCAGTCAGACGACCACGGCCAACAGCTTTCAGACCGAAAGTGCCGAAGCTAACATCCGTACCCTGCGCCAGACCACGGTTGCGGCCTTTGTGCACTTTACGGAATTTTGTACGCTTTGGTTGTAACATCAGCGACGCTCCTTATTTACGGCCTTTACGCTGCTGCTTTTTAGGTTGAGCAGCCGGTTCCGGTTGTTCAACAGCAGCCATACCACCCAGGATCTCACCTTTGAAGATCCATACCTTAACGCCGATTACACCGTAAGTGGTGTGCGCTTCAGAGGTGTTGTAGTCGATGTCAGCACGCAGAGTGTGCAGCGGTACGCGACCTTCACGGTACCATTCGGTACGTGCGATTTCCGCGCCGCCCAGACGGCCGCTAACTTCAACTTTGATACCTTTAGCGCCCAGACGCATTGCGTTCTGTACAGCACGCTTCATCGCACGACGGAACATAACGCGACGTTCCAGCTGAGAAGTGATGCTGTCAGCAACCAGTTTTGCGTCCAGTTCAGGTTTACGAACTTCGGCGATATTGATCTGTGCAGGTACGCCAGCGATATCCGCTACGACCTTGCGCAGTTTTTCTACGTCTTCGCCTTTCTTACCGATAACGATACCCGGGCGAGCGGTGTGAATGGTCACACGGATGCTCTTAGCCGGACGCTCGATAACGATGCGAGATACAGACGCTTTAGCCAGTTCTTTAGTCAGGAACTGACGTACTTTAAAATCGCTGTCCAGGTTGTCAGCGAATTCTTTGGTGTTCGCGAACCAGGTAGAGTTCCATGGTTTGACAATACCCAGGCGAATACCATTAGGATGTACTTTCTGACCCATTGCTAGTCTCCAGAGTCTCAGCGATCGGACACAACCACAGTGATGTGGCTGGTGCGCTTCAGGATGCGATCTGCACGACCTTTAGCACGCGGCATAATGCGCTTCATGCTCGGGCCTTCGTCTACGAAAATTTTCGCAACTTTCAGATCATCAATGTCAGCGCCATCGTTGTGTTCAGCGTTAGCAATGGCAGATTCCAGTACCTTCTTGACCAGTACAGCAGCTTTTTTGTTGGTGTAGGTCAGAATATCCAGGGCCTGCGACACTTTCTTACCGCGAATCAGGTCAGCTACAAGGCGAACCTTCTGAGCAGAAGAACGAGCATGGCGATGTTGAGCTAAAGTTTCCATCTCTTCCTCCTACCTTATTTCTTCTTCGCTTTTTTATCAGCAGCGTGGCCGCGATAAGTACGAGTCGGTGCGAATTCACCCAGTTTGTGACCGACCATTTCGTCGGAAACAAATACTGGAACGTGCTGACGACCATTATGGACAGCGATGGTCAAACCGATCATGTTAGGAAAGATCGTTGAACGACGGGACCAAGTGCGCAGGGGCTTCTTGTCTCCGCTTTCCACCGCTTTCTCTACCTTCTTCAGCAAGTGCAGGTCAATAAAAGGACCTTTCTTGAGAGAACGTGGCATGGCTTATCCTCTAAAATTATTTGCTACGGCGACGTACGATGAATTTATCAGTACGCTTGTTGCTGCGGGTCTTCTTACCTTTGGTCTGCAGGCCCCACGGGGATACCGGGTGCTTACCAAAGTTACGACCTTCACCACCACCATGTGGGTGGTCTACTGGGTTCATCGCAGTACCGCGAACGGTAGGACGAACACCACGCCAGCGTGCAGCACCTGCTTTACCCAGAACGCGCAGCATATGCTCAGCATTGCCAACTTCGCCCAGAGTAGCGCGGCAGTCTGCTTCGACTTTACGCATTTCACCAGAACGCAGACGCAGGGTGACATAAGCACCGTCGCGAGCAACGATCTGAACGTAAGTACCAGCGGAACGAGCCAGCTGACCGCCTTTACCTGGTTTCATTTCTACGTTATGAACGGTAGAACCAACCGGGATATTGCGCATCGGCAGGGTGTTGCCTGCTTTGATTGCAGCATCAACGCCAGACTGAATCTGGTCGCCAGCTTTCAGGCCTTTCGGGGCCAGGATGTAACGGCGCTCGCCGTCTTTGTACAGAACCAGCGCGATGTTCGCGGAGCGGTTCGGATCGTACTCAAGACGTTCAACAACTGCCGGGATACCATCTTTGTTGCGTTTGAAGTCAACAATACGGTAAGCCTGCTTGTGGCCACCACCGATATGACGGGTGGTGATACGGCCATTGTTGTTACGACCACCGGATTTGCTGTTTTTTTCCAGCAACGGAGCAAAAGGTTTGCCCTTGTGCAGCTCTGGGTTAACCACTTTAACGACGTGGCGACGACCCGGAGATGTCGGTTTACATTTAACAACTGCCATTGTATTACTCCTCCGACTTACTCAGCGCCGCCAACGAAGTCCAGATTCTGGCCTTCTTTCAGGGTGACGTAAGCTTTTTTCCAGTCGCTACGACGACCGATACGCTGTCCGTGACGTTTAACTTTCCCTTTAACAACCAGGGTGTTAACGACTTCGACTTCGACTTCAAACAGTTTCTGCACAGCAGCTTTGATTTCTGCTTTGGTCGCGTCTTTAGCAACTTTGAGAACGATGGTGTTTGTTTTTTCCATCGCAGTAGACGCTTTTTCAGAAACGTGCGGTGCGCGCAGCACCTTCAGCAGACGTTCTTCACGAATCATGCCAGCATCTCCTCAACTTGCTTAACAGCATCAGCAGTCATTACGACTTTGTCGAAGGCGATCAGGCTAACCGGGTCGATACCGTTCGCATCACGTACGTCAACCTTGTGCAGGTTACGTGCGGCCAGGAACAGGTTCTCGTCCAGCTCACCGGTGATGATCAGCACATCTTCCAGAGCCATGTCTTTCAGTTTCTGTGCCAGCAGCTTAGTTTTCGGCGCTTCAACAGAGAACTTCTCGACAACGATCAGACGATCCTGACGTACCAGTTCGGACAGGATGCTTTTCAGCGCGCCGCGGTACATCTTCTTGTTAACTTTTTGACTGTGGTCCTGCGGACGAGCAGCAAAGGTCACGCCACCGGAACGCCAGATCGGGCTCTTGATAGAACCAGAACGCGCACGGCCGGTACCTTTCTGGCGCCACGGTTTTTTACCGGAGCCAGTGATTTCAGCACGAGTCTTCTGAGCACGAGTGCCCTGACGCGCACCAGCTGCATAAGCAACAACAACCTGGTGAACCAGCGCTTCGTTGAAATCACGACCGAAGGTAGTTTCGGAAACAGTCAGCGCGCTCTGCGCGTCTTTCAATACTAATTCCATTGCTATCTCCTCACGCCTTCACAGCTGGTTTAACGATCAGGTCGCTACCGGTCGCACCCGGGACAGCACCTTTAACCAGCAGCAGGTTGCGCTCAGCGTCAACACGTACTACGTCCAGGCTCTGAACGGTTACACGCTCATTACCCAGCTGACCTGCCATTTTCTTGCCTTTGAACACTTTGCCCGGAGTCTGGTTCTGACCGATAGAACCCGGAACGCGGTGGGACAAGGAGTTACCGTGAGTAGCGTCCTGGGTACGGAAGTTCCAGCGCTTAACGGTACCAGCAAAACCTTTACCTTTAGAGGTACCGGTTACGTCAACTTTTTTAACGTCAGCAAACAGTTCAACGCTAATGTTCTGACCTACGGTGAATTCTTCGCCGTCAGCCAGACGGAATTCCCACAGACCACGGCCAGCTTCAACGCCAGCTTTAGCGAAGTGACCCGCTTCCGGCTTGGTTACACGGTTAGCTTTTTTAGCACCGGTGGTAACCTGGATTGCGCGGTAGCCATCGTTAGCCAGGTCTTTAACCTGAGTAACACGGTTTGCTTCAACTTCGATTACGGTTACTGGGATAGAAACGCCATCTTCAGTGAAGATGCGGGTCATGCCCACTTTTTTACCGACTAAACCAATCATTGTTTCAACCTCTCAATCGCTCGATGACCTGATTAACCCAGGCTGATCTGCACGTCTACACCGGCAGCCAGATCCAGACGCATCAGAGCATCAACGGTTTTTTCAGTTGGCTCAACGATGTCAACCAGACGCTTGTGAGTGCGAATTTCGTACTGGTCACGCGCGTCTTTGTTGACGTGCGGGGAGATCAGAACGGTAAAGCGCTCTTTGCGGGTCGGCAGCGGGATCGGACCACGGACTTGCGCACCAGTGCGCTTAGCAGTCTCGACGATTTCCGCGGTTGATTGATCGATCAGACGATGATCAAACGCTTTCAGGCGGATACGGATTCTTTGGTTCTGCATGAGACCAGAGCTCCAATTATTTTATAGACGAAATGATTACTCCTCATACCCATTACGATTGATGGGAGAGTGTAACCGTTCTTACATAGCCCCCCGATTGGGGACATTGTTTGATAACCCAACTGCGATTACCAGGGTTCATATTGAACCGGCCGTCAACTTTGACAGGCCCGCGCATTATACGCAAATTCTGGCGCTACGCAAGTGCTGTTTAGAAAATCATCACCAGGATTTGCGCACCTTCGCGCTAGCGAACGGTACCGGGTGACAACGCGGCAAATTAACGCGGATGGCGCCATCCATTCCAGGGAAGTGCCTTTTGCACTGAACGGGGACAATAAGCATAGTGAGACGATGTTCTTTGACGATTGCGGGGTTAACCATGCTCGCCGCCCTCCCCTTCTTGCTGTGCTATAGCGGATTGACCTTAGCCTTATGCCACCAGGACCTGCGTCACGGCCTGCTGCCCGACCGTTACACCTGTCCCCTGCTGTGGAGTGGTTTGCTTTTTTATCTCTGTCTGGCGCCGTACCAGCTTCATGATGCCGTCTGGGGGGCGATAGCCGGCTATCTCTGTTTGGCTGCGCTTTACTGGCTATATCGCGGGATCCGCGGCTATGAGGGATTGGGGTATGGGGATATCAAGTATCTCGCCGCCCTCGGCGCCTGGCATGGCTGGCGATTGCTGCCGCAGCTTCTACTGGTGGCATCGCTGCTCGCCTGCGCGGTGTGGGCAGTATCAGGTTTGTACGCCAGGTACGGCGGGAGCAGTAAATGGAGGGGGAACAACCCGCTGCCGTTTGGGCCATTTCTGGCGGCCGCGGGTTTCTGGTGCGGGAGTCAGACGCTGGCTAGTCTGACACTTTGATCTGCGACTGCAGGTAATTTTGCAGACCGATTTTGCCGATCAGATCGAGTTCGGTTTCCAGCCAGTCGATATGGCCTTCTTCATCCGCCAGGATCTCAATCATCATATCGCGGCTGACGTAGTCATGGACGCTGTCGGCATAGGCGATCGCCTCGCGCAGGTTTTGCGCCCCCTCCAGCTCCAGTCTTAAATCGGACTGCAGCATCTCTTCCACATCTTCACCGATGCCAAGTTTGCCGAGATCCTGCAGATTCGGGATACCTTCGAGAAAAAGAATACGCTCGATGTATTTATCGGCGTGCTTCATTTCGTCGATGGATTCGTGGTACTCAATATCGTTGAGGCGCATCAGGCCCCAGTTTTTGAACATTCTCGCATGGAGAAAGTACTGATTAATTGCGACCAGCTCATTTCCCAATAATTTATTGAGATAACTTATGATTTTGACATCACCTTTCATTATATAGTCCCTCCGCTTCCACTCATTGAAGCGTAGTCCGGCCTATAGGGATGTCAAAAGAGAAGCGTGGACTTCAGGCGATTTCTTTGAATTCCGGCATGGTGGTTAATTCATCTTCCATAACTTCCCGCGCCGCGCGAACACACTTACCGCATTGATTTCCAACGGGAACAAACTTACGTAATTGCTGAAAAGATTGCGGTTGAAACTGGCGAACAACCTGGCGAATTTTTTTATCGCTGACGCCATTGCACAAACAAACGTACATATAAACTCCCGTTCAATTTATGCACAAATATTAAATGAGAATAGTTATGATTACAATAGACCATTTACTCATTATCCGCCGCAGCGCACGTTATGAATCGCCAGTAGCACCGCCCTTTTCGCTGAACGACGGACAGCAAAAAGGGCGCCGAAGCGCCCTTTTTTATTCAAAGCTAACGAATTAGCCCAGAACTTTAGCTACAACGCCCGCGCCAACGGTACGGCCGCCTTCACGGATTGCGAAACGCAGACCGTCGTCCATCGCGATCGGGTGGATCAGGGTAACAACCATTTTGATGTTGTCGCCCG
>NZ_JBEAJL010000108.1:0-26811 GCF_040065275.1 Klebsiella sp. JB_Kp042 | reverse complement strand
CCATCACCGCGTAGTCCACGGACTCGTCCGGGCACTCGCAGAAAATGTCATGCGGAATGCTGATGAAGTCGCTGCCGTCGTCGGCGGCATTCACCGCGGCCTGGCAGGCTTCGAGGATATCCGGGCGGAATTTAGCCAGCTCGGAGAGGTATTTTTTTGCGCGGAACATAAACATGCCGCTGTTCCAGTAGTACTCCCCGGAGGCGAGGTAAGCCTCGGCGCGCTCGCGGTCCGGCTTCTCCACGAAGCGGGCCACCTGGTACGGGGTGTGGGCGCTGCCGGTGAGCGCCACGCCGCGCTGGATGTAGCCGTAGCCGGTTTCCGGGGCGTTCGGCACGATACCGAAGGTGACCAGATGGCCTTCATCGGCATACTGCTCGGCGACGCGGATGGCGTCGTGGAAGACCGGCTGGTTATCGATGATATGGTCGGCGGCGAGGACCAGCATCAGCGGGTCGTCGCCGCGTCGGGTGGCCTGGAGGGCCGCCAGGGCGATGGCCGGAGCGGTGTTGCGCCCGACCGGCTCGAGAATAATATTGTTCGACAGCTTGTTGAGCTGGCGCAGCTGTTCGGCGACCAGGAAGCGGTGCTCTTCGTTACAGATGACCATCGGTTCATGGATTTCAAGGCCCGAGAGTCGGGTGATGGTTTCCTGCAGCATGGAGTTCTGCCCGTACAGCCGGAGGAACTGTTTCGGGTAAAGCTCGCGAGACATCGGCCAGAGACGACTGCCGGTACCACCAGCCATTATCACAGGAAGTAACATAATAATTTCCTTTAATTATAAACCCTGTTATTTAACACCCAGTAATTTACTGAGGCCAGAAGCAGATTAATATAGGCATACAAAAGTATAAATATGGCAAATTCTTAAAAGATAAATACTTGTGTTATTAGATACAGATAAACAAAGATGTAATGCAGATAAGATGATTGTGCTCAATTTATCTTAGAGTAACAAACAATAGATAACAGCCAGGCCAATTGGCCTGGCTGTAGCGTAAAAAGATTATTCCAACCACTCAGTATGGAATACACCTTCTTTATCAGTACGCTTATAGGTGTGCGCACCAAAATAATCACGCTGAGCCTGAATCAGGTTAGCGGGCAGAACTGCGGAACGGTAGCTATCGTAGTAGGCAATTGCGGCAGAGAACGTCGGTACCGGAATACCATTCTGCACGGCATAAGCTACGACATCACGCAGCGCCTGCTGATAGTCATCGGCGATCTGTTTGAAGTATGGCGCCAGCAGGAGATTAGCAATACCGGCGTTTTGCGCATAAGCATCGGTGATCTTTTGCAGGAACTGCGCACGAATGATGCAGCCAGCGCGAAAAATCTTAGCGATCTCGCCGTAGTTCAGATCCCAGTTGTATTCATCAGAAGCAGCACGCAGCTGGGAGAAGCCCTGAGCATAGGAAACGATTTTACCGAGGTACAGTGCACGACGCACTTTCTCAATAAATTCCGCTTTGTCACCAGCCGGCTGTGCCTGCGGGCCGCTCAGCACTTTCGACGCGGCTACACGCTGGTCTTTAAGAGAAGAGATATAACGAGCAAATACGGACTCGGTGATCAGAGACAGAGGTTCGCCGAGATCCAGTGAACTCTGGCTGGTCCACTTGCCGGTACCTTTGTTGGCTGCTTCATCGAGAATGACATCAACGAGGTATTTACCCTCTGCATCCTTCTTCGTGAAGATATCTTTGGTAATGTCGATCAGGTAGCTGCTTAGCTCGCCTTCGTTCCATTCGGTGAAGGTTTGCGCCAGCTCTTCGTTAGAAAGCGCCAGACCGCCTTTAAGCAGCGCATAGGCTTCCGCAATCAGCTGCATATCACCATACTCAATACCGTTATGCACCATCTTCACATAATGGCCCGCACCGTCAGCACCGATATAGGTCACACACGGCTCGCCGTCTTCAGCCACCGCCGCAATCTGCTTCAGAATCGGAGCTACCAGTTCGTAGGCTTCTTTCTGACCACCAGGCATGATGGAAGGCCCTCTTAAAGCCCCCTCTTCGCCGCCAGAAACCCCGGTACCGATAAAGTTTAAACCTTCGGCAGACAGTTCACGGTTACGACGGATGGTGTCCTGGAAGAAGGTGTTGCCACCATCAATGATAATGTCACCTTTATCGAGGTAAGGCTTCAGGGAGTCGATGGCGCTATCGGTGCCAGCACCGGCCTTCACCATCAACAGGATACGACGTGGTGTTTCGAGGGATTCAACAAACTCTTGTACTGTGAAGTAAGGAACCAGTTTCTTGCCGGGGTTTTCGGCAATCACTTCTTCGGTTTTTTCACGCGAGCGGTTGAAAACGGAGACGGTATAACCACGGCTTTCGATGTTAAGCGCAAGGTTGCGCCCCATCACAGCCATACCGACAACCCCGATCTGTTGTTTGGACATTACATACTCCTGTCAGGTGTGGTCACTGCGAGATGTTCGCAGTTGAACTATTCAGTATATATTAACTTAAAGATTGTAATTCGTATATAGAAATATCAAATCACAACATACAAGCAGAATATATGCATAGTCAATGAAAGAAATATTCCAGCAAGAAAAAAATAATCATGTGATTTGGTTGAAAATAAAAGATTCGCTCGGGTATTTTTTATAATTTTCATAAACATCAGATACAAAAACAGACCAAGAAGGATTAATAACCTTTTCAGGCAAACAAAAACATTCGATTATTAAATCCTTTCCACATATAGCATACATATTATCAAAAAGCGAGGAATAAAATCCAGCAATGATAGTAATCTTTTTCTCTGAAACTAAGGGGAGTAACTCAAATGGATAACCTAGTTTTTCCACGGGTATAACTTCCCTAATTCGCTCTAGCTTGTCTTCACTCTCGCGCCTGTGCGGAATATATACAACATCACAAGTGGAGTATTTCCCTTTAAGTTTATTAATCATTTCTAAAGTTATTAGCATCTCAATATTATTGTCATCAATAACACCAGCTTCAAAAAAAGGAGAACCAATAATATAGATTGTTATTTGTCCCTTAGAAAAGGATGCCATTTTACCCTGAAAAGATTCATATTTATGTAAAATCAATATATCGTGCTTGGCAATTTTATTAGTAAGATCATATACAGAGAAAAAAACAATTGGCTCAATAAATGCATCCACAAAACCTAAGGCACGCATCAACAGATCGCGCATTAATCTCTTAAAATGCCGATAAGTTCTATTGATACGCAGTGTTGCAGTACCATCATCCAAAATTACAACCTTACGTTGTGAAAACTTCCCACAGATATACCAAAAAATCATCGATCTGTATTCGCCACCAATCAATAAAAATGACTCCTTACTATTACTGAGGAAAGCATCAATAGTCTTCTTTATCTTGAAAATATTTTTCTTGCCGGCCTCAATATCAATTTCAAAGATTGTTTTAGCTTTAAGTTTACTTAGAACAAAAGATATCTGAGAGTAATTATGTAAAGAGACGGTAGTTTTTTTATTAATAATCAAAATATCAACTGTTATTTTATTAACCTCTACATACTCTAGTAAATTAAATGCTTGCAATGGAGATTCAATATAGGCCAAGTATTTCAAGAAACCCCCTAATATTAATGAAATGACTTCTCATTTTTTAATTTATAATAATGCTCTTTATCTCTCCATGAGAAAACTTTTGCGGGATGACCACCAGCAATAGCTAATGGAGGTATATCACACACAACAACACTACCAGCCTGTATAATAGCCCCCTCACCAATTGTAACACCTGGCAATAAGATGACATTAATTCCAAGCCATACATTATCCTCAATTATTGTTTCTTTGATTATATATGTTGTGTCGTAAGGAATTGCGCTCCCCATATGATTATGATTCTCAGTCAAAATAATACAACCAAACCCACAATGAAAATTATTACCAACTTTTACCCGCCCCTTACCTATGATGTTCAATCCATTAGAGTTAAAATTATCACCCAACGAGGTTTTAGATGTCACATTAGTTTTAAAGTTAATTTTTAAATTTTCACCTATACTCAAAGCGTTACGACGCACTTTATTAGCATAGATAGCTTTCAAAATATTTCTATATATCTTTTTTATCTTACGAATCATTCATACTCCTCCTCATTGCTTTAATATTTTTGCTGCAAACGTAGGCCGTAGCAATACATGCAAACGCACTAGAAACAGTATATACAACGCAAAACATCTCGACCGAAATGTGTATTAATATAACACAAAGGATACCAATGAGATGGACAAGCATTGATGAAGCGGTAATGGTCGAAATTATCTTGTTCCTCTTGTAAAAAAACAGCACATGAGTATAGATATAATAAATACACATAAAAGCCGTCCCTGGGAGTAGATAGTTAAAATAGAGTATTGCCTTATTGAATTTATGGCTAAAAAGATAAGGGAATGCATAAGGGGTAACGATATAATAAACAAGGGCACAAAACAATACAAAACAAACATATATATATTGAATTCGTTTAACAGAAAGGAAATCCTTTTCATTCAGATATCTGTAAATAAACGGTTGAAAAGCTTGAGAAATGACACTAAAAAAGAGCATTAATATTGATGATAGCTGTAATGCAAGGCCATAAACGCCGACAACCGCAACACTCATATAATGGGCAATAAAAAAACGATCGATTGTTGATTTTATCCAATAACTAGCATGATGTGGCCACAGAGATATTCCATATAACATAATTTCCTTATATGATTGCCGTTTACTTGTCCTCCTTTTGCTATAATCCACATTTATTTTTGAAAAAATAGAATAGGAATAAAAAAGCTGAACTAAAAGAAAAGATAATGTTACCGCCATTAATCTATATTCGGCAGTTCCATCTAATAAAGAAAATAGAGCAATCGTAAATAATACGTTGAGAACTGATAATGAGAATTGCCCAATAGAAGCTAATTTATATGTTTGGCTAATCCTTAAGTGTGAAAGATTAATAACATTAACCCCTTGTACCAAAGACGCAAAAACAATAAAAAAAGCAGCAGAAAAAGGAATGTTAATACTCAAGAAAAATTTAAAAAAAACAAAAACTAACAAAATAAAAATTGATGAAAAAATGGCCAAATTAATATTGTCGTGTCTAAAAATTAAACTTGCATTTTCATTCTCCTGTATATATTTGACTGGCAAAAGTCCTTGTCCACTAAAGGATATTAATATAATAAGTATTTGAATAAAAGAAAGATATAATGTCAACAGGCCATATTCAGAGACTCCCATTTTGGAAGTCAAATACGGTAAAATAAGGAAGCCAATCAGCTTCCCTAAGATATCACCTGCTGATAGCATCGCTGCACCAGCTAATTTTTTCATTATAGATATTTTTCCAAGAAATCTAAAGCACCCCAGAAACCCTCACCGCTATTTTTATGGCCCTGCCATACTTCAGGGATGAATTGAATATTAGGCGCATCTCGATTAAGATCCTCCGCCAGTATTTCAAAATCCACATCGCCCTTACCGATTTGTACCCCTTCGCCATCAACGCCTAATGCATCAACAATGTGCATATGTGCTGTATATTTTGCAACAGCTAATGTGAATTCGTGAAAATCCCAGCCATAATAATTACAAGCCATCATCGAGTGAGATGTATCAAAACAAATACGATAGCCTGTATTGCTACAAAAATCAGAAATTTCAGTATAATCAACAAATAAATTATGGTAACTCTGCCCACCAAAATGCCATGGAAATGGAGGCATCGTTTGAATAATTATTTCAACACCCTCTTGGTTAACTTGGGATAGCGATTCAGCTACACGCTTATAGAGCTGGGCTGTCTTTTCTTTAGGTATAAAACCTTTAGTATTGAATCCGCCAGCATTTACTACTATAACAGGCCGTTCTGTAACAGGGAAATAATGTTTAAGTTGCCGGGTTATCTCGCATACTTTGTTTAAATAATCAATGGATTTGATTCTATATTTATCATTTTCAGAGGCAAGATCAAGTATATGATCATTAGCAAACAATTCGGGGCTATGAACCGCAAATCCCATTTCTTGTTGATCAATAAAAAAGTCAGCTAAATTAAGTTCAAGATCTTGATAGCTTAAATGAAATTCAACAAAATCAAGGTTTGATTTAGCCTTGAGCTTATCATAATCGTGATAACGAACAGGAATACCAAACGGACGACTAAATGAATAATTCCTTGATTCAACTGGCACGTCATTTAAATCAGACTCATAAAAAAAATCACCCTTTACAAAATCTCTAATAGCACTCCGCCCAATTAACTGGTCGATATATAATGGCTGTAAACCTTGCCCAGGACTTTTAATCTCAACCATACTGCGAGTTATTATTTGCCCTTTTTTTAGATCTTGATTAATGATCAAACTTTTTGCGAGATTCTCACGATTTATCATTTCACCTTGCGTGATTAACCTTTCACCTCCCTTACCCATTGACTCTTCGACCTCGCGAATCTTAGATACCATATCTGAAAATTCATTTGGAAGTAATGAAACCTTATGGTCATTGCCTTCCATTGCTTTATCAATAGTAAAGTGTTTTTCGATTACCTTAGCTCCAAGTGCAACTGCTGCAATAGGAATAGAGATACCACGTTCGTGTCCAGAATAACCAACAACGCCACCAGTAATATTTTGTAATCTTTTTATATAGGATAAATTTACATCTTTGAATGGTGTAGGATAAGTAGAATTACAATGCAAAATTACAAATTGAGCACTTAAAGATTTAAGGAATTCAACAGATTTTTTGATTTCAGCTTCAGTACACATCCCAGTGGAACAAATTAGTGGTTTACCTGTAGCAGCAAGTGCTTCTAACATTTCATGGTTGGTAAAATCTGCCGAAGCAACTTTATATGCTTCCATTCCATACTGCTCTAGTACGTTAAGACTATTTAAATCCCAAGGTGTACACATTGGTGTCAACCCTTTAGCTTTGCAATAGTCAAAAACTTCAATCAAACTTTCGTTACTTAATTGAAAACGACTAAGCAGATCATGTGTATACTGAGCACCAAGATCTGCTGATTTATCTTTATCCTCGCCTCCTTTATACAACTGACCTAAATCCCTCATTTGAAATTTTACGCAATCAGCGTTAGCTTCAACAGCAAGATCAACAAGATGTTTTGCCAAGTTGATATCACCATTATGATTATTACCAATTTCAGCAATAATAAACGCGGGTGAGGACTCTGAAATGACATGCTTGCCAATTGAAATACCTCTATCATCTTGTATCGCAACCGCTACAAAACGTCGATATTCATCGATTAACGGTATAACATTTATGCCCTTGGTAAATAAACTCTCGATGTCTCTACGAGAGGCATCAATCCTCTTTGAGAGAAATGCGGTGTTCATCACTTGGGAAATCTCAATATTAAAATCGAAATCGCCGGTAGTTATCCAACGACGAAAGTCACCATCTGAAAACGAACCACTGAGTTTACCATTTTCATTTACAATAAATACAATTCTGTTTTTGTTCTGATTAATTTTTTCGAGAGCTTTTAAAACTGACTCGGTTTCGAAAACAAGAAAATCTGAAACTTTATTTTGAATCAACATAATTAGCCCTCAATTCTTTTCTGTAAAATAACTTCTACAATATCCCAATCAATCTGAGTATCAATTTCAAAGCTCTCTTCCTCAGGCATCACAAAAGAAGCAATTTTACCTCCAAGTCTGTTTTTCGTTTCCATAAGAATATCTGTTTTAGTAATATAAACAGAACCATTTTCCTTAAATTTTATATTTTCAGGAAGAATATCCTGTCTACGTGGACGGTTCATATAATCATATAAAGCCTTTGGCTCAATAGAATTTTCCCATAAAAAATGCCAAAACTCACAAACGGTAAGCAATGAATCAGCATTTTGATTTATTAATTTTTCAAAAGCACTATCAATTACTTCGGAACTTCGAACTGGCGATGTTGCTTGCAATAAGACTGTAAAATCTGGTTTATAACTTTCATGTTCAGCAAGCCAATTGATGCAATGGATCAAACTGGGCTCAGTAGGAGCCTTATCATTTGCTAATTCTGAAGGCCGTAAAAAAGGAACTTCAGCACCAAAATCCCTTGCAATTTTTGCAATTTCTTCTGAATCAGTGCTTACTATAACACGCTCAACAGATTCTGATTGTAGAGCATGTTCAATGCTCCATGCAATAAGAGGTTTCCCTGCAATATATTTGATATTTTTACCAGGAATCCCTTTTGAACCGCCTCGTGCAGGTATTATAGCTAAATTACTCATTTTATTACCTTATCAATGACAAAAGATGTTTGACAATTAATATACAATATTCTTTGACTCTCTAAAACTTTTCCATTTATCGTCTACATAAGTTGTAATATCTTTTCTAAAACGCTCCTCAGAAAATAATTCAGCTCTTTCCCTGGAATTAAAAGGATCAAAAATATCATATTTTTCTTCAAATTTCTGAATTACAGAGCATATTGATGAAACAGATTGCTCTTCGAAAAAAATTCCTGTTGGTTTGTTTTCGCCTAACGGTACAACAGATTCTAATACACCACCTTTACCAAAGGCAATTACGGGAGTGCCACATGCCATAGCTTCAACAGGAGAAATACCGAAATCTTCTTCTGCACAAAAAACAAATGCTTTTGCCCTTTCCATTAGCTCATTCATTTTATCATTATCTTGATAGCCAAGAATTTCAATATTGGATGATGCTTTCAACTTTATTTTTTTCATTTCAGGACCGTCACCAACAACAATTAATTTTTTATGGGGCATATGAGTGAAGGCTTCAACGATTAAATCAACACGTTTATAAGGTACTAATCTAGATGCTGTTATATAATAGTCATCTTTATTGGTATTGAGTTTAAAACGATTTGTATCAACTGGCGGATATATAACATCTGCAGTCCTGCCGTACACTTTCTGAATTCGTCTTGCAATAAATTTTGAGTTGGCTACAAAGTGATCAACTCCGTTTGCAGTACGCACATCCCATATTCTCATTTTATGCAATATCCAGCGTGCAATAATCGATTTACAACCTTTATCCAGAGATGATTCTCTTAAATATTGATTTTGCAAATCCCATGCATACCGTATAGGAGAATGTACATAACTAATATGTAATTGGTCAGGTCCAGTAAGGACACCTTTTGCAACAGCATGGCTACTGGACAGTATAATCTGATGTTTGGTAACATCGAGTTGCTCAATTGCGAACGGCATTAGAGGTAAGTATTTTTGATAATTTTTTTTTGCATTTGGTAATTTTTGAATAAAACTAGTATGAATGGTTTTATTTAAAAATTTATTTTTATCTTCTTTTTTTAAGAAATCAATAACCGCATATAACTCTGAATCAGGGAAAGCATTAATAAATTCTGCGACTACTTTTTCTGAACCAGCAAATGTTACCAACCAATCAGTCACAATCCCTACATTAATTCTATTTATCATATTAAACCTTATAATTAAAGAGAAGCAAGTTCATTTTGAAATAAATATAAAATTGCATTATATAATTCTATGAAGATTGAAGACGTAATTTAATGTGGTTAATTTCATGTTTAATTATGCGAGCTGTTTCATCCCAAGAGAAATTTTTAGAACGCTCAAGGCCTTGATTAATAAGAGTATCTCTAACGTCTTGATCTGTAATTAATGTTTCCATTCCGGCAACCATTTCATCTATAGAATTAGGATCTATCGTGATCGCACAACCAGTCGCTAACTCACCTAAGGCGGTTGTATTTGAGGCTAACACGGGAATGCCACAAGCCATCGCTTCAATAACAGGTAAACCAAAACCTTCATATAATGAAGGCATTAGAAGACCTTTGGCTCCTCGGTAATATTTTGGAAAATCATTCTCACTGATTCGTCCACAAAAAATGATATCCTTTGTAAGATTTTTAAATTCTATATATCTATTAATTTGATCATTTGGCGAGCCTGTAAATAACAACTTAATATTATAGTTTTCCCTCAAAATCGCAAAGGCATCAATTAACCGTTTCTCATTTTTATGTTTTTTCCTATTGCTCACACAGAGAAAATACTCGAATCCTGGAAGAAATTTTTCTCCTTTTGGCGAAAACCCACTAGACACACCATTACCAACAACAACAACTTTCTCAGGATTTACATTACTCCATTCGACAATTCTGCTTTTAGAAAACTCTGAAACAGTAAATATTTTCAAACATTTTCTGCAACCTCGCTTCAATACGAATTCATAATAAAATGATTTTAGAAGGCTGTCATTACCTTTAATATCAATGTGATTTAAATCATGGATAGTTATAATTGATTTATCAGCAAAGAAAAATGGTGCATTAAAACCTGGCGTAAAGTACACGCATTTAGATGATTTTAAATACCAAGGAGTAATAAAAACATCAAGTGGGTTGGTCGGCCTGAGTTTATTATCAATGAACGCATCAAATTTTATCCTATCAGCGATTTCTTTTGCGAAACGACCAATACCGTGTTCTCCAGTCCATCTTTTGTCATATAGAACTTTATACATATATTCTTCGACCCTAACTATCGGAGTAAAGATGACCATTTTGAAAGAATAGTTTCAGTTTCAAATGCAACAGTATCAAACTTAAACTCAATTTGAAAATTGAAGTACATAACAATTATATTAGCTAATTGCTCACTTGAACTAAATAAAAAATTTTTGTTGTTCTCTAGTAGTTCAGGAATCCCCCCCGAACTTTTCGCGGCCACTGGCACTTTACGACCCAGACTTTCGATTACAACTCTACCAAAAGGTTCCTGCCAAAGCGAAGGTACTACCAGTAAATCTATCGTGTCTAAAAATTCATTTGCATTCATATTTCCTAAAAACACAGCATTTATTTTATTTTCATAAGCAATTGTTTTCAGGTTATGTATATATTCTTCATCGCCATCGCCAGCAATCATTACTGTTATACGTCTACATAATGAACTCTCCTTTATATTATTAATGGCTTCAAATAATAATTCAATTCCTTTAGTAATATGTATACGGCCTATATATCCAATTCGATAATCATCATTATTTCGCCCCTCATATTTTTTAGTATCAATTTTATCATCCAAGCACATATTATAAATCACTTTTTGTAAAGCATTAGGGAAATAGCCATTTGCAATATGTTTATCTAGAATATATTGACTTATCCCTATGACATCAGTTACATATTTTGAATTAATTTTTTTTGGGTATGTTAAGATCTTACATCCACCACACTGTTCATTACAATTCTCATTCTTATACATATTGGCATTAACGCACAATAAAGAGTAGCTACGAAGTATATGAATGATTCTAATCTGCTTAGCACTGGCAATTTTCCATACGATAGAGGATATATCTTCTATCGTACTTGTTATGATTATATCTGGATTAATGTCACCTAAAAGCTGATTGAGTTGTTTCTTCATAAAGATATTATTCGAATCAATACAATGCCACAACAGCTTTACAATTTTACTATCTTTTTTCTCCAAAGACCAATATAGATTTTTGTACGGAATTCTATATATGGACACTTTACTTTCTTTTCTGTACTCTTTCACACTATTTACAGCAACAACGTTAATTTGATATCCGAATTCAGATAATTTTTCTGCTAGCATCTTAGTAGAAATTTCCCCTCCACCTCCTATGCTGGGTGGATAAGCACGACAAAATATTAATACATTCTTCATTGTCACCTTCTATTACATTAATGAATATAGTTTTGCTTATGCATTTATAATTATCAGGATATTTTAGGTAATGAATTTTTATGCCAAAGTGTGCAAAGACCCATAATTATGAAGACGTTTGTTGCTGTAGGTGGCAGCCAAAAAGCACCATCCGATAAGGAAGCACTAAAATATGCAACAAAGGGTAAAATATAAGGGGATGAAAAAAATACACGAATTTTTGATATAATAAATGCCACAAAGAAAAACAACATAGAAATTCCAAAAATTTGCAGTATTGCACCCGGAAGAATTTCATAAACCTCTAAGAAAGGTTTATTATAAAACAACATTCCATTTATTAATAACCATGGGGTTTGACTAATATGCTCAACGTAATCATTAATTTTTTCCATTCTGCCACCGCCTGCGGACAGATCCCTATTTAAAACTCGTTCATATATAAGTTGTGAAAAAATGTTATCAGTACTTAATATAACAATTGCAATAATGGCGAGAAAAAGCCCGCCAAAAAAAATCGCAATAACTGACGCTGAATTTCTATTTCTAGAAAAAAAGACCATCCATATAATCGCTGCAATCATCCCTAAATAAACAGAAGCAGAAGCAGTCAGAAGCACCGTAATACCCAATAAAGTCATCGGTACTATTATTTTTTTCTTATCAGTAATATTATTAGCAATAACAGCAAAACCAATTAATAGTAGATTAGCTCCAAACAAATTTCCGTTCTGATAAGTAGATGTTGCCTTTAAATAATTCATTCCCCAAATCATATTATTTTTACCTGCTAAGAAATTTGGAGTCAGTGCATCTTGGAATGAAGCTGTTATCCCCGGAATAACTACTGTATAGTCACCTAAAATTTTCTGTAAAAAAGCATAGCCAATTAAAAAATAAAACACGTAAATAAGTTTCTTCTTCCATTCGTAATCGTTTTTTAGACTAATAGCTCCATAATAACAATAAAAAGAAAATATAGATACAATGTATGCTAACAAAGCTGGTATACCCAGATAGGATGCCCCAGAGAAAAAGACTGCAGTAAATGAAAACTGGTTAAATAATAAAGTAGTTAACAACGAAATAATCGGAATAATACACCATAAGGATTCCTTTCTCCTGCTAAATCCGTACTTAACACCCAATGCCATAAAATAAAATGAACTTATTAATGATAAGTACAGTGGAAATCCACTTATTTTCAACCCAGCTTTTGGAAACGCTAATGTAATATAAATAAAAAAATTCTTTACTGATTTCATTAATTATTCCATGTTAACTCCATAAAACTATTTAATTCGCATTCATAGTTTCTATGGTTATGTTTGAATTATTGTCTAGTACTTTATCTGTATTCTCAGCATTAATTTTCAGTTCAAACTTAATGTGTCTGTCTGCATTGTTAGTATTATTCTTTATTATTACCTTTGGCGCTTTACTTTTATTTATTTCGATTACCCCCATTCTACTATCAGTATTGTCTGTTATGGATTTAAAATCATTCCCTACAATTGTAATCACTGCATGTGGTTTATTAACGTTTGAAATTTTAATAAAACTTAATTCATGTATAATACGTTCAGAATAATAAAAAGAATTGTCCTTAATTGTTATATCTCCATTGTTATTACTATCTAACTTTATAGCAACATTGTTAAACCGATTTCTTTCTATCAGCAAATCATCCACTGCACCGTGTTGTGCAAACCTCGAAATACCACTCTTACTTAAAAATGAATTATTCCGGAATATAATATTTTTATTATTTCTCCTTTGAGATGAATTGAATATAGCACCAGCATCAGTCTTATCTGAACACACTATATTATTAAATTCAAAAACTATATCATTGCAAACAAAAAAAGTAGACAATCCGCCGTTTTTGAAATATTTAACGGTGTTTTTACTAGCCACACATCCAGTACAACCTTCGAAGTCAATTCCTACGTCCCCCCCATTTTCAACATAGTTCTCTGTTATGAGAACCCGTTCCGCCATTGCCCCCCATATACCTCCTTTTACTACATCACATACATGGTTATTATTTAAAATGATATTTGAACATCTTTTATTTCTATCCTTACTATGTTTTGGATTCGCATCTCCTCCCCAAAATAATAATCCATGATAATACCCTTTAATATTGCATTTACTACAAGAAGAATCATTAACGTACCTGAATTCTAAAAAAGCTTTTCTAGTTCTTATGTTTTGTGCCATCCCTGAACAATTAGTGATCATTATATTGTCATTACTTGCGTACCTATTGTTATCTTCATTAGTTATACTACCTAACCTTAGGCCAAAACAAGTAAGTCCATCGATTGATATCGAATCTGACGCATTTTTAATATTGATAACTTCACAAGTGTCATCAAGCGCATGAAATACTCCGCCAATAATTTTTATATGCGAAGCATTGTTAATGCTAAATATACATTTAACGTGTGCTTCAGCAGTAACATATATCATTGCACCCTCTTCAAATACAAGCTTTGTATTTGAAGGAACATTAATTGGTTCATTTATGAAGTAATTTCCCTTCGGTACTACTATATCCTTTTTTCCTTGCATTAGCTCTTTCAGAGCTGTATATTTTTCTCCATCCTTTTCTTTTGATAATAAAGGAAATACTTTTACACTTATCAACGCTAAACTAAGACTAATAAAGTTACGTCTTTTCATAATGTTATTCGTTGCAAAAACAATACATGTTAGTCATAAGATGTTTTATATTAAAATCAGTATGCCCCTTCTTTACGTAACACAACAGAGACGGTCTTAAGTAAGATTACAATATCATTCCACATGGACCAATTTTTTACATACCATGCATCTAAATAGACTCTTGTGCCATAGTCAACATCACTTCGTCCACTTACTTGCCATAAACCTGTCATCCCTGGCTTACTTAACAAATAGTAATCCACTTCTTCATTATAGCGAGATAACTCTTCGTATATAATTGGCCTCGGTCCTACTAAACTCATTTCACCCTTAAGAACATTAAATAACTGCGGTAACTCATCAAGACTAGTACGTCTCAAAAAATGGCCAATCGAGGTGATTCTAGGGTCATTTTTTAACTTAAATGTTTCGTTCCATTCTTGTCTCGCTTGTTCGTCTGTTTCTAGTAAATTCCTAAGTACTTCACTTGAATTCACAACCATAGACCTAAACTTTAGGCACTTAAAGATATGCCCGTTTTTACCTACCCGAGGATGTCCATAAATCACAGGCCCTCCATCTTTTTTAACTTTAAGAGAGATATATGCAAGTAGAGGAAGAAGCAAAATGATGATACCTATAGATGCAATGATATCAAATGTTCTTTTCATCAACCTCGATGACCATTTCGCAAGATTATGCTGCACTCGGAAAATCATCACTTCATGACTAAATATGAATGACATATCAGTACTATCTAATGGTACACCACGGAGGGTTGGTATAACTGAAACAAAGCGATACCCACGGATCATTAATTCTCTCAGCCAAGTATTTCTAATGTCACCTTCATTAGATTCAACTGCAACAATAAACTGAAGGCGTTTATTAATACTACTTAACCATTTCTGATCTGCAGTGATCACCGGTATGTTATCGATTGAAGCTACGTTTCTATTTTGTGTTTCATGAGATACAAAACCAACAACTTTCAGCCCTAAATTTCGCTCACTTTTTATTGCAAGATATGCGTCATGTGCATTTTTTCCATCACCTATTATCCATGTTTCTCTTTGCCATACATCAAGGTGTTCGAGGGTAGCCTTAACTAAAATTCTCGCTATTGGTAAGATTAATAATGTTAAAAACCATGTTAGCAACCACAAGTATCTTGATATATACCATTCTGAAAAAGCCATAACTGCTAATTCGATAATCGAGAAAATTAATAGTGTTCTGAATATTTCTTTTAATTCATACCAAAATGTTTTTCGATAAAAATAATGTCGCAAGCGTGCGCCAAACCAACTGACACAAATAGCAGCTAAGATCCAGTGTAATAATATCAACCCACCCGCCTGATGTTCAGATATTCTGTACTGTGAATCAGTGACGACTAATGACATTATTCCAAATGAGAGATAAATAGAAACAATTATACTCATAAAGTCTGCCAAGGCCAAGGCAGTGCTGCATAATATATTCTTCATTAAATGAGTCATAAATTCCTCAACAACATCTGATACAATGTATCAGTAGCTATAGTATAACCATGTAAGTTTTTCTATAATTAATCATACAATATGACATACTTACTTTTTATCCGAATAGCTATAGCCATAGTTGCTATACCCATAACTATAGTAACTGCTTGCTTTTCTTATTACACCATTAATAATGCAACCTTTAATTGTTATCCCTGCTTGTTCACATCGTTTAATACTTACCGAAATTTCTTTCACGGTATTTTCTTCAAACCTTGCGACTAATAAAGAAGTACCTGCATAACGTCCTACGATTGTTGCATCTGTTACAGCTAAAATTGGCGGCGTATCAATAATCACCAAATCATACTTATTTCTTACTTGTTCGATAAGATTATTAAATCTTTCATGCATTAATAATTCAGCTGGGTTTGCCGGCACTTGCCCTCGAGGTATAAAATCAAGACCACAGTTTTCTATTGTAACTATTATTTCATTAATATCCCGTCCCTCAGATAAATACTCTGATAAGCCTACCTTCGATTTAGTTGTGAAAATTTCATGCACATATCCCTTTCTTAAATCTGCATCTATGAATAATATTCTTTTACCTGTTTGCGCTATAACTGCAGCCAAATTAGTGCTGATAAATGTTTTCCCTGCATTCGGACTTGCGCCTGATATCATCAGAATATTATTTCGTGCATCCATCATTGCAAAGTGAATACTTGTTCTTAATCCCCTGATTGCTTCAATAGCTAAATCGGCAGGATCAGTAATGGCCAAAAGTGTTTCGGTTTTTTGCTGCTTATGTGTTCCATTAAATTTATTATTTTTTGTCAAAGCTTCTGAAATCGGAACACTTGCATATACATTAACTCCGATCTCTTCAAGTTGTTCAGGTGATTCAATTCCTCTACGAAGTAACACACGAAAGAGTACAATTGCAATTGATACCAAAAATCCTAAAACAATGCCAATAAGTACTATTAATATTTTTTTAGGTTTCACCGGTGCAGGTTGCGTAATTGCCGTATCTATTATTCTAACGTTACCTATCGCACTAGATTTTGCGATACTCAGTTCCTGCTGTCGATTAAGTAGTTGCATGTAAACAGCACGGCCAGACTCTACGTCCCGGCTTAAACGCAGAACTTCCTGTTGCGTTGATGGCATTGCGCTTACTTTAGCATTCAATTTTTTTCTTTCTTGCTGTAATACTTGACGTTTTTCAAGAAGCGCTTTAAATGTTGGATGCTCTTTTGTGTATAATTGTGATATTTCAGCTTCTTTGAATGTTAACTGGTTAAGCTGGTTATCAATATTAACTATTTGATCCAGAACAGCTTTTGCTTCAAGGGATAAATCTACAGAGTCTTGTTGTCTACGATATGTGTTTAATTTATCTTCGGCAACATCAAGTTCTTGCCTAACCTTTGGCAATTGTTCATTTAAAAACTCGAGGCTTTTTTCGTTTTGAGCAGCCTGTCGTGCAACATTTTGCTCCAGATAATTTTCGCTTATATTATCTAATATTTTTCTAACTAATTCGGAATCATCTCCTGTCACTGTTAACAGAAGAATACCAGTGTCTTTCCCCTGGTCTGTTACATTAAACATATCCTGCAATTTTGCAATAGCCGTTAGTCGAGAATATTGTTGTATGGTGAAAACAGTTCCTTTGCTGGCTTTTATCTCATTAACTAATATAGAAAGATAGGCATTATCTAATTTTACCCCTACTTGCCCTTCGGCAGTAAAATTCTCACCCTCTACTTTATACTTTTGATTATTAACAACTGTAAATTTTATAACAGGACTAATTTCATTGGATGCATGTAATTCGAGGTGAGCAATGTCTAACGTACCAGACTTTTCACCAAGCAATCTTGCTAAACCTGAACCGACTACAGGTAAGTATTCCTGCTCGATATGATATTGTAGATTAAGATCATCAACTGTCTTACCCAATATCATCCTAGATTGTAGTAAAGCAATTTCTGGTGCTGATTGTGGCTGACCATCAGGTAACATTTGGTTCAGACTATTTAAAATCGCATTACCTTGTTTTTGCTCAACTTGAATAAGAGCGTTAGCCTGATATATAGGTGTTGCAAAAAGGGCATATAATATTGCCATGACGGTGAATGCCATCGTCACGGCGATAATTAACTTTCGATAGTCTATTATTTCTCCAATAAGTCGACCTAAGTCTAAATGTTCGCCGTCTTTTTCGGACATCTTATTTTTAATTTCTGTAGTCATACAATTTTATCCAAGAATATTAAGCCTGAAGTTTTTTCGCCCAAAGTTTACATGCTTGGTCAATCAGTATATAAACTGATTCGAATGCCTCGTCACTTTTACGATATGGGTCAGGTATTTCTTTTTGATTCATCCAATGACCTAATAACATAGTCTTCCCACGTAATTCAGGCGCTATCGTTGAAACCGCTTCAATCTGGTGCCTCTCCATTACTAAGATCAAGTCATATTGACGGCCTATATCTGCCGTAAATTTGATTCCTTTATGGCCGTCTAGAGAAACACCATGCTTATTCGCTATTTTTTGTGCCGTCAAGTCTGCCGCATTATTTACTAATGCAGCCAACCCCGCTGATTTGACTATTTTTGTTGGCATCATTTGGCGTAGCAACCGTTCTGCTATTGGTGAGCGGCAAATATTTCCTGTGCAGATAACAAGTATTTTATCAAACATAAATTTACCATTTGTGAATTGTGTTAACTGGCTCAACTGTATATCTGACACTATTAATTGTTGGTAATAATTGATTTATAACACGATTCCAGCGAACTATTGGGGCAGTTGTAACATATACAATATCATATGGTTGCAATTGGAATTCTGTCCCCAATACCATAGCAGATGCATCTTGAGCATTTAACTGATAAATACTTGCGATCTTCCCATTTTTTTCATTCTTCATTTGGCGGATAACAAAAACACCTGTAGCATCGGAAGTTTCCTGAGATATACCCTCCGCATTTCCTAAGGCTTCAGCCAAGGTCATACCACTTCGATCCATCTTAAGGGTTGTCTGTTTACCGACTTCACCTAAAATGAATACCTTGAGTTCATCATTTCTTGGAATATAAAGAATATCACCTGGATATAATAATCTATTCTGCGTGAGGTCACCTTTTTGCATTAATGCATATAATGATATCTTTGTGTCTTTTCCATTATGAGTTAAAACTACATTCCGCCAATCGGCATCAGCTGATAATCCACCAGCCGCATTTACTGCGTCCATTATTGTCAATGGAATATTAGTGATAGGCTGTTGCCCTGATTTTTGAACTTCACCTGTTACATAAACCTTTTGAGAGCGAAAAGCCGCCACACTAACATCAACTTGAGGACTTTCAATGTATGTCGTAAGTCGATTACTAATCTCAGTTCTAACCTGACTAAGAGTTTTACCTAAAACATTCACTCGGCCTATATATGGGTAGTAAATTGTTCCATCAGAGTTTACCCAGTTCCCAGTATCACTTGCACTGCGATATTGACCCGCCGGGGTTGTTAATTCTGGATGATCCCACACGGTAACCATCAATACATCACCAATACCAATATGGTATTCGTAACTTTTAAGTAACTCATCTAATTGCGGATTCGAACGTGCAATTATAGGATCTGTCCGGAGTTGAGCTATTAATTGCGGAGTCATTGGATACACATCAACCAGCTTATCCAAATCGTAATCGCTGTCCGGAAGTTCCACGACGTTTTTACGCAGACTGTTTAATCCCTGACCTGGGATGATTGTACAACCCGATAAAAAACCTATTGCCAACGCTAATGCCGAAAATCTAACAAGTTTTTTCTTCATAATGTCACATCATCAGTAAAACAAGATTTGCCAATTCCTGAGCAGCTGTCATAGCCGTTGCTTCCCTACCGGCTTGTGGAGAGAAAAAAGCTGACTGCGTCCTGCAGCGCTACCACCCTCTCTCCCCTGTTTTCAGCATTCAGCCTTATAAACTAAACGGTATTTCTATCCCTGCGCTGGCCCCAACGTCATCGCTGTCGCTGTTGTTAGCGTTGGTGTACCACAGGGAGGTATTCAAACGAACCGACTGATAAACATCGCCGCTCCAGCCCAGCTGTACACCTTTTAGAGTATCCGCATGAGGGAACGCTTTGTTGATCGACTGATTCTCCGGGTTAACCTTCGCGTATACTAAGCGCGTACTCCAGCGCTGGTTATCCTCCGTAATAAGCTCAACTTTACCAGCAACAAGTTGGCCATCCCCGCCCATTGAATCACCCAGCGGATAACCCTGCTGATAGTAGCCATCCTTATAGATATGATGGGTATAACTGTAATTGGTTCGGCTCATATTGGTGCGCGTGTCATGTGCTTCCACGTACCAGTTAACAGCATCCTTACCCCAGCCGTGGTGCCCTTCGATCCCGCCGAGGAACATATTTGCCGAAGGTAGAAAACCCGACTCATCCTCGCCTATCATCTGCCCGTAGAAGCTCACCGGCCAGCCAAGAGTCGGCTCAAGTTTGAACTTAAAATCGAACCCAGCCAACTGGTTGCCCGGTTCATTGGGATCGTTTGCGGCGGTATTGTCTTTACCGGTTAAACCATCCCAGAAGCTGCTAAATGACTCAGGCCGCCCTTCCCCACCCCACTGCATAATGCGCGACGCGCCTAATTCTAAAGACTGGAAAGGTGAAAAGGTGAAACGTCCGCCGATAATTTTGGCATGAGGCACAGCGGTATATTGATTCATCTGGCTGGCGGAGATCTGGTACTGCCATGGACCCACCCAGCGTAACCACCAGGTCTCTGGTGCGGCCTGCTCTGCTCGCTGCATCAGGAAGCCGGTCATAGGCCGCATGGCATCCCCGCGGATCAGGCTGCCTTCATAGCCCGGCCCCCACCACTGCGGTACCTGGCCAAAGGAGAGCCACTGGTTCCAGAACTTCACCGCGCCGTAGGCGCCGTTGGCGTTGAAGCGCGAGCCGTTGCTGATCCGCTCTCCCCCTTCGATGTTGCCCTGGAGGTGGACATCCCACCACTCGCCGCTGTTGTTGAACGCCAGGCCTAAGGAGTTATCTGCCGGCTGCGTCTGACCGAACCCCTGCGGGGTCCCCGGCTGGTCGGTTGAAGTGTAGCCGGTGACCCGGAAATCGGCTTTTAAAGCAGACAGTCGCTGATTGATACGGGCCAGCACCACTTGCTCAGAAGAATAGGACGGTTTGGCCTTTTTTAGCGCCCGGGCGATCTCTTCCTGGCTCAGCGGCCAGGTCGACAGGCTCAGATGAATGACCCCGCGATCGGAAAGCCAGGCAAGGTCGTTTCGCAGATCGTTATCATTTACCACTAACCCAGCCGCGTAAGCCTGGGCTCCCAGGGAAGAAAGCAAACCCAACGTCACGGCAATGCGCGCAATTTTTATCATTGTACAAGATCCATTTTCAGCCCCGCTGTCGTATCTCAATGAGAATGAGGGGAATACCAAGATAGAAAGCGCTCGCGGCACCAGCTGACTTCACTGTGCAACACCGGCGAGGCAAGTATAGTTACCCTAAGCTGTTTGATACCCTTATCACATCCACCCAGCTCACAATGTAGGCGAATTTTACCGTACAGGCTATCGATGAGACGGGAAAGTTGGTGTACCGGTGATATCAGCAGCCGCGCCTGACCCCTTTTGAGGATGTCTGATGAGCATCATAGATACCTGTGGCGGTAATCACCCAAAGAGCATCGAATTTTAAGGCCGTTCAGAGGAGGTATTTTGTGCAGCAACAGGTGGTTTCAGAGACGCTACCGCCCCTGGCTTAACAGCTACCAGCGCACTGACTACCTGAACGACTTATTTTATCGACCTGTGGATGAATAATTGGCCAGGCCTTTATTTTTGCGGCGTTAAGTTTACGGGATTTCGGTCACAATTGGGAGTCTTGTTACCGAATATCTGCCAGTTAATACCACCTGCCCTTTTATTGGCAAAAATAAGCGGTCAACACTTAAGATTATTCACTAAGTAAACGGCCAGACTGTGTCCAGTTGTTTCCAATCTATCAAGAATGAAGCTAACCATCTGTAAAACAACATCTTTTACGTTAAGGTTACGCCATTCAAAAATCAGATGATGGCGTTTAAGTCAACTACAATTTCTAATAGTTTCCTGGTAAGGAATATTCAGCAGACGTGCTCCAGGTCCTTTCTCAGCGCATATAAGAAACGTCTGATCACGGCTATATCCAGGCAAATATGCAATATCAATGTAGTAGCACTTCATTATTTCATAAATATGAATTATCAATTGCCCGGCATATAGTAGATTATTTTCTTATTTGACTAATTAACCAGCGAAAACTTAATTTCCCCTGTAAAACAAATGGCAATTACCAGGACTGCTTGTGCAGATCGTTGCGGGTAAAGGGCTTGTCCAACGGACCAATTGTAGTGGCGATCTGCCCCAGCAGGGACTGAGTCGGCGCTTTACTGCCGCTATGTAACAGGATAAGCGGAACCATCACCAAACATGCAAGTCCTCCCCAGGGAATATACATATATTCGGAATGAGTAGTGCGCTTTTGTAGTAGTAAGAATAATGCGCTGCCAGCAGCACCCAGCAGCAGGCCAGCGATCACTTCCGAGACGGAATGCGCATGGATGACCAGCCGTGAATACCCCACCACTGCGGCTAAAACATAGCCAGTGGCGACCGCTACTTTTTGCACACCCGCCGAAAAACGGGCGCTAAGCAGCCACAAGAAGATAGGCCAGAAGGCCGCGGAGAGCGCTGAGTGGCCGCTGAAGCCGGTGTAATCCAGCTCGCGAATACCCAATCCCCAGCCCATAAAGGCCAGTTTGGAGGCGCAGACGATGGCGCCGGTGATGCCGAACAGCAAACTCCACTGCCACGCCAGCAACCGCGACGTTTTACGCAGCATCAGAACAATAAACAGCGCCGCTGCGCTGGGCAGCAAAACGGTGCTATCGCCAAAAAATGAGATGAGTTGCCAGTTCATATACCTGTAATCCTTCGATGATGTCCACTGCCGTGCTCAGGGATTATCCATAATGTCTGTACCAGCTCGCATGCCAATTCATTTCACATTTTTATGCATGCAAGTGAGATGTTTAAAGCGGAAACATGATCGCAGTCAAGTTTTATTTTTGGCTGACGTTGACCGCTTTCCCTGCACTTTAGGAATTGTCGCACTAAGTGACTATCCATAAAGCATTATTGCCGCTACTCCGACCATTGCACCACAGAGGCCAGAGACAAACTACCAGAAGTCTCCGAAGCCATACGTTTCTTTACAATCGTTATAACATTCACGTTATGAATAAATTCTGCATAACGTTACGAGCGACAGGACCGATGTTCAGAGCCTGCCGCTCGGTCTCAGGCTGGCGTTCAGGCCAGCAGTTTTTTGATGCTTTCGCGGAATTTGGCGCCCTCTTTCAGGTTACGCATTCCGTAGGTGACGAAAGCCTGCATATAGCCCATTTTCTTACCGCAGTCATAGCTTTCGCCGGTCATCAGCATCGCGTCGACGGACTGCTTCTTCGCCAGCTCGGCAATGGCGTCGGTCAGCTGGATACGCCCCCAGGCGCCCGGCTCGGTGCGCTCCAGTTCGGCCCAGATATCTGCCGACAGCACATAGCGGCCCACCGCCATCAGGTCGGAGTCCAGAGTCTGCGGTTCGTCCGGTTTTTCAATAAACTCGACGATACGTGCTACCTGCCCTTCCGCCACCATCGGCTCTTTGGTCTGGATCACGGAGTATTCGGAGAGATCCCCAGGCATGCGTTTCGCCAGCACCTGGCTGCGGCCGGTCTCGTTAAAGCGGGCGACCATGGCGGCGAGGTTATAGCGCAGCGGGTCCGCAGTACCGCCGTCGAGGATGATATCCGGCAGCACCACCACAAACGGGTTATCCCCGACGACCGGGCGGGCGCAGAGGATGGAGTGGCCCAGACCCAGCGGCTGCGCCTGGCGCACGTTCATGATGGTTACGCCCGGCGGGCAAATGGCCTGGACTTCCGCCAACAGCTGGCGCTTCACGCGCTGCTCAAGCAGGGCTTCCAGCTCGTAGGAGGTATCAAAGTGGTTTTCCACCGCGTTCTTCGAGGAGTGCGTCACCAGAACAATCTCTTTGATCCCGGCGGCGACGATTTCGTCAACAATGTACTGAATCATTGGCTTATCAACGATCGGCAACATCTCCTTTGGAATTGCCTTGGTGGCCGGCAGCATATGCATGCCTAGTCCTGCGACCGGAATAACCGCTTTCAAATTCGCCATATTCATCTTCACCTGTTTGGTTGCAAAACACGCGGTTTTGCAAAATTGTACATGTCACAAATCCATTGAAACTGATAATACACGGATACTGCCCGGGCATCTGCCCGCCAAATTCTTAAATTCACTGTCACGTAAAAGAATACACATAACTCCCTTTTACCAACAGTTTGAAGTGAGAATAATCTTATTCTCGATCAGGTTATTCAGCGGCGCGTTTCTCTGCGCCGTGCAAAGTGGCCGAGATCCCCGTCCACAGGGCGCGCCAGCACGCCAGGGCTGCCGTGCCGCACCTATGCCCGCAAAGAATAGGTATAGATAATAAATTTATCCAGGCAATATATTTCAGCATTTACCGCTGGACAGGCCGCTATACAAGCCATAATCGGCGGAATAAAACCAGGAGCCGCCCTATTCTGCGCCCCCTTTATGAGCTGAATTATGCCGATTTTGCGAGGGATTACGCTCTTCCCCCATAGCGTAAGCATCACCTCTCGCTGCGATGAGCGGTGGCACAGCGCCGCTTTTGCGCCCTGGCGGAAAGCCAGCGGCAGACGTTCTGATATTGGCCCGCTTATTCCATGGCAACCGCCATGGTGTTATTTTTTCACTGTTCTTTACCGGAACATAATTCTTATCGGTTCGCTTAATCTGCTGGAAATATATCCACCCATGGCATAGCGCTATCCGCGTCGTTATTGCATTTTATACCCATCTTATCCATGATCGTGGTAACACATACCGCAGTCGTACAGGTTTTAATACATATGGAATGGATTGCCGATCCGTCAATCTGGGCAGGTCTCGTCACGCTGGTCGTTATCGAACTGGTGTTAGGTATCGATAACCTGGTCTTTATCGCTATCCTCGCTGAGAAGCTCCCGCCCGCCCAGCGCGACCGCGCGCGGATCACTGGCCTGATGCTGGCGATGGTGATGCGTCTCCTGCTGCTGGCCTCTATCTCCTGGCTCGTCACCCTTACCAAACCGCTGATTGTTTTTCACGACTTCAGCTTCAGCGCCCGCGATTTAATTATGCTGTTCGGCGGCTTGTTCCTGCTGTTTAAAGCGACCGTCGAGCTTAATGAGCGGCTGGAGGGAAAAGACAGCGATAATCCCACCCAGCGCAGAGGGGCCAAATTCTGGGCCGTGGTGGCGCAGATCGTGGTGCTTGACGCTATCTTCTCGCTTGACTCGGTGATCACCGCGGTCGGCATGGTCGACCACCTGGCGGTGATGATGGCCGCCGTGATCATCGCTATCAGCCTGATGCTGATGGCCAGCAAGGCGCTGACGCGCTTCGTTAACAGCCACCCGACCATCGTGATCCTCTGTCTGAGCTTCCTGCTGATGATCGGCTTCAGCCTGATTGCTGAAGGCTTCAGCTTTATTATTCCGAAAGGCTATTTATATGCGGCAATTGGCTTCTCGGTGATGATTGAAGCCCTTAACCAGCTGGCGCTGTTTAACCGCCGTCGCTTTCTCTCCGCCAATATGACGCTGCGTCAGCGCACTACCGAGGCGGTAATGAACCTGCTGAGCGGTCAGAAGGAAAAAGCTGAACTGGATGCTGACACGGCGTCGCTGGTCGCCGATCAGGACCATCATCCTTTGTTTAATCCGCAGGAAAGGTTGATGATTGAGCGGGTGCTGAACCTTAATCAGCGCAGCGTCAGCAGTATTATGACCTCCCGCCATGATATCGAGCGCATCGACCTCAGCGCGCCGGAGGAAGAGATCCGCAGCCTGGTGGAAAAAAATCAGCACACCCGCCTGGTGGTCACCGGCGGAAAGGATAATGAAGACCTGCTGGGGGTGGTGCATGTTATCGACCTGCTCCAGCAGTCCCTGCGCCAGGAGCCGCTGGATCTGCAGGCGCTGGTGCGCCAGCCGCTGGTCTTTCCGGAGGGGTTACCGCTCCTCTCCGCCCTTGAGCAGTTTCGTCAGGCCCGCACCCATTTTGCCTTTGTGGTGGATGAGTTTGGCTCCGTCGAGGGGATTGTGACCCTCAGCGACGTGATGGAGACCATTGCCGGCAATCTGCCCAACGAGGTGGAGGAGATCGACGCCCGGCACGATATTCAGCACCATCCGGACGGTTCGTGGACGGTTAACGGCCATATGCCGCTGGAGGATCTGGTGCAGTATGTTCCGCTGCCGCTGGATGATAAACGTGAGTACCACACTGTTGCCGGTCTGCTGATGGAGTATCTGCAGCATGTGCCGCAGGTGGGAGAAACCATTGAGATTGACGGTTATACCCTGCGCACGCTGCAGGTCGACAGCCATCGGGTGCAGAAGGTGCAGATCGTTCCGCCGGCAAAGCAGGATGAGCTGGATTATGAGGTGTAATCGTCAGGCATAAAACGGCCCGGGGTATCCCGGGCGGTGGGACGGCTAATCAAACCCATGCCTGATGGCGCTTCGCTTATCAGGCCTACGGGATGGCGACACAAACCCGGGGATTCCCCCTGCCGCACAACCCAGGCGGGGTCAGGCGTAGCCGCCGCCCGGCATCAACGTGACATCACACCTGGACGACATGCTCACATCACAGGGAATTGATGCTCTACCGCCATACTGCCTGATGGCGCTTCGCTTATCAGGCCTACGGGATGGCGACGCAAACCGGGG
>NZ_JBEAJL010000107.1:0-32564 GCF_040065275.1 Klebsiella sp. JB_Kp042 | reverse complement strand
GCTCCGGATGAATATGATGATCTCATATCAGGAACTTGTTCGCACCTTCCTTAGCAAAGACGCGCAATTTACCTTTTCTCCCCAGTGGGCGACCTCGAATTATCATGATAGCTATCCGGAACTGCATAATATTGCGGTGCTGGCGGTGAACCAGCCCTTATTAAACGGCCAGCTGGAACTGCAGTATGGTTTTTATCCGTTAATTCGTCAGTTTTACGGCATGGTGCTGGGGGGTAACTCCTCGTCAGCCGCGCTGGGGCCGACCAGCGTGATCCCGGTGCAGCTGGGGATCAGCCTCAACGCGCCGACGCCGACCTTCACCGCCATCG
The DNA here is from genome assembly GCF_040065275.1 of Klebsiella sp. JB_Kp042. Classification (NCBI taxonomy): domain Bacteria; kingdom Pseudomonadati; phylum Pseudomonadota; class Gammaproteobacteria; order Enterobacterales; family Enterobacteriaceae; genus Klebsiella; species Klebsiella sp. JB_Kp042. Next base: position 32,235 of record NZ_JBEAJL010000107.1, on the reverse strand, counting down.
TCCGCGACAGCGATAAGAAGTTCTATAACAACTTTGCCGTCAGCCGCAGTATGTCGCCTGCCGGACATCTCGACGACGTGGAGCAGAACCCCTCGGGGCTGAAATGGCACGTCGATGGCGCCAACCCGATCCTGGTGAATGAGTTTGGCTTTAAGCAGGCGGCGGGCGAGTCGCAGCGATCGCTGTGGTTCCGCGCCGGGGCTATCTATAACACCTCGCACTACCAGTATTTTGACCAGCCCGGCGACAGCAGTAGTAACTATGCGTTCTACGTCGCCAACACCATGCAGCTGACCCAGCCGAAAAAAGGGCTTCCGCTGGGGCTGTATCTCGATGTGAAAGCGGACTACGCGCCGGACGATCGCAATGCTTACACCAGCGACTTTCAGGTGACCTTCTTTGACATCGGCCTGTTTCCCGGCCGCGAGCAGGATATGACCTCGCTGGGCTACACCCGCTCCTTTATCAGTAAAAAGTTCCGCGATTATGTCGGCGAGGCGGGGATGGAAGCGCCGCAGAGCATCAACGCCATCTCCCTGTCGCACGCCCTGCGCGTGACGAAAGGTATTTACTGGATCAACGGTATCACCTGGCAGGATAACCCGACGCTGGTGCCGAAGCATGAGTCGGCGGTCCTCTGGCAGTCCTCGATGTACTGGAACTTCTGACACCGATCGCCTCAGGCTTTTAACCCCGCCCGCTGGTACGCCGCCGCCGGGCGGTTTTTTTTTCGCGAATCGGCTGGCGCAGGAATAAAAAAAGAGGGCCGGCACGTTGCCGACCCTCTTTGACATCGATCCGGGCTTAGCCCCGGTGGCTGATTTTCCCGTCGGGAGTCAGCACGAAATCGAAGGTTGCCCGGATATCGTCGCTGGCGAAACCCACCGCCAGCTGCCAGGAGCCGCTGGCCAGGCGCCATTCCTGGGCTGGCACCTGCCAGCGCTGCAGCGCGTGACGCGGCAGGGCAAGGGTCAGGGCGACTTCCTCGTGCGCCGGGACGCTGACCGCCGCAAACTCCGCCAGCGCCGACCAGGCCGTCTCCGGCCCCCGCAGGTAGAGCTGGACCACTGCTTTTCCGGCGCGGGCGGCGCGGTTTTCCAGCCGGCAGCGCAGCTGCATAGCATCCACCTCGTCGCCTGTCAGCGCGGCGGCGCTCAGGGTGATATCGGCATACCCCAGACCGTGACCAAAGGACCAGGCGGCGGGGCGTTCGCGGGCGTTAAACCAGCGATAGCCCACCTGCTGGCGCTCGTGGTACCAGAGGTCCCCTGCGGCGTCCGGCGTCAGGCTGCGCACCGGATAGTCGTCCAGACGCTGGGCGAAGGTCACCGGCAGGCGACCGCCAGGCTCACGATCCCCGGCCAGCACCGAGGCCAGCGCCGGGCCAAACTCCTGGCCCGGATACCAGACGACCATGACCGCCGCTGCGTCGGCGAGACACCCGGTATCCACCGGATGGGCGACGTTGAGCACCACCACCGTCCGCGGATTCGCCGCGCAGACGGCGCGGATCAGGGCGACCTGATGCGCCGGCAGCGCGGTAGCGTCCCGGTCGATGCTCTCCAGACCGGCATCGGCCGTTTCGCCGATCACCAGCACCACGCTGTCGGCCGCCCGGGCATGGTCGACCGCCTGCTGCAGCAGGTCGATGGTTTGCGGGGGCTGGCAGCCGAACCAGATGCCGTGGGCGATACTGCTGCCCAGCGCCATCTCGGCCCGGAAGGTCAGGGTTTCCCCCGCCTGCAGCGGGAAGTCGAGACGGGTATGTGGGGCTTGCATCAGCTTGCCCATGATATCCCCCTCCAGCGCCTCGCCGTTAAAGGTCGCCATACGCTCGCCGTTCAGCTGCAGGGCGATCTCCCCGGTGCCGCCGATCCAGAAGCCGTAGCGGCCGCTCACCGGCGCGGTGAACTGGCAGCTTACCGTCACGGTGGCGCGTTCGGTCAGGCGCAGCATGTCGCCGACGCCCGGCATATCGCGGAACCAGATCAGCGAGGAGGCGTCGCGCACCTCCTGATGAACCACGCCCCCGTCGGCGGTGGCGTAGGCAACGTCCAGGCCGCGCTCGCCGGCGGCGGTGCGCAGCGGCAGATGATGCAGAGGCGGGATGCGGTAATCGCTCTCCACCCCCTGGGCATAGCTTATTTCGACCCCGGCGGCGGAAAAGCGCTGGCGAATGGCCTCCAGAGGAGAGATCAGCCCCGGCATCAGCGCCACTCTGGCAAAGGTCCCGCCCTGGAAGCAGGGCGTCGTGGCGTTGGGGCCAATCACCGCCAGCCGCTGTCCCGCCTGCGCGGCGAGGGGCAGCAGCCGCTGGCGATTGTGCAGCAGGACAAACCCCGCCGCCGCCGCCTCTTCGAGGGTGTGACGCCGCTGCGCCTCGGCGGCGGCAGAGCCATCCCAGGGCAGGGGATGGCTGACCCGTTCGGCCAGCCGCGCCAGCCGGACGGCGGCATCGTCCAGCCGCCGGGCGTCGCTGTCGGTGTCCATCAGCGCGGGCAGCAGGCGCTCGCCCATATGGCGGGCCGGGCCCGGCATCTCCAGATCCAGCCCGGCGCGGAAGCTGGCCGGGCCGTTCTGGGTACCGAACCAGTCGGACATCACCAGCCCGTCCCAGCCGAGATCGCGCTTCAGCCACTGGCTGATGGCCTGATGCTGCTCGGCGCAATAGATCCCGTTCACCCGGTTATAGGCGGTCAGCATGCCCCAGACGCCGCGGCTGGCCGCCACTTCGAACGGCCAGAAATAGACTTCGCGCAGGGTGGCTTCATCGACGACCACGTTCATGGTCCGCCGATCGGTTTCCGAATCGTTGCAGACCATATGCTTGACGATGCAGCCCACCCCCTGGCGCTGGACGCCGTCGATCCACGCCGCGCCGAGCTCGGCGATATGCCGCGGGTCTTCGCCGAAAAGCTCAAACGCGCGGCCGGCAAGGGGGCTGCGCAACAGGTTCAGGTTAGGCGCCAGCAGCGCCTGCGTTCCGGTGCGCAGCGCCTCCTCGCCGATGACGCCGCCAACCCGGCTGACCAGCTGGCGGTCCCAGCTGGCGCCAAGCGCCAGTCCGCAGGGGCTGAGCAGGGCAATATCCCGCTCGTCAACCCGGCCGCCGGTGATCCCCATCGGGCCGTCGGACAGGGTGACTGAACCCAGAGTGGAGTGGGGGATAGGGTGGGTGGACCACATCCCCATCCCGGCGGTGAGCCGCGCTTTTTCGGCAACGCTAAGCGACAGACTGAGCGCAGGCATCGGCATGTCTCCGTAAGGGGGCATCGGGGGCGAAGGCCAGCGCCTGTTCGGCTACGGTGGCCAGCGCGCGCTGGACCGCGTCGTCGGTGCAGCGGCCCTCGCTGTCGAACAGCGACACGCCGGCGGTGTTGAGGGTCACCCCCAGCGGAGTCGGCCAGCCGCGCAGGGCGTGAACGATCCCGCGCATGGCGCCGAGGGTGGTGTTGCAACCCTGCCAGCCGGCGGCGGTGACGATGCAGCCCACCGCCCGGCCATCAAGATAGACCCGGCTGTCGCCGCGCAAATCTTCCAGCAGGTCGATGGCGTTCTTCACCAGGCCAGACACCCCGCCGTGGTAGCCCGGCGAGGCCAGCAGAATGCCGTCGGCCTGGCGCACGGCGTCGACAAACGCCGTTTCCTGCGGCGTGCGGGTGGTGACTTCCGGGTTAAACGGCGGCAGGGCCGCCAGTTCAGCGCCGCCGAACAGCTGGGTCTGCGCGCCGAGCGTGCGGGCGTGGGCCAGCGCGGCAGCGAGGGCGCGCTCGGTGCTGGAGCCCGGGCGGGTGGTGCCGCCGATGCCGATCAGCAGCGGCGGGCGTGAGAAAGCAGGTTTATTCATAGCAGGATCTCCCGGTCGGATTAGCGAAAGCGCGGCAGGATCTGGTCCGCAAACAACGAGATCGACTGCTGGCTCAGGCGCAGGCGCTCCTCGGTCAGCGGGCCGTTGGTGAAGCCGAGCAGCACGTTGCCGATGCCCAGCTGCTGATGGCGTTCCAGCTCCTCGGCGACGGTCTCCGGGCTGCCGTACAGGCACCAGGTTTTGATCCACTCTTCGCTGAAACAGTCCGGATGGCGGTGCAGCGTAACGCCGCTGAACTCTTCCGCCCGCTTGTTGTACTCATATTCCCGGTCGATCGCCTGCTGGTACCAGCCCATGATCTGCAGCATCTCTTCGCGGGCCTGCTCGTCGGTGGGGGCGATATGGACGCACTGCCAGGTGTGGGTGGTCCACGAGAGGCAGTGGTTCACCACCTCGTCGCTATGGCCGGCGTTGAGCAGGGCATCGCGGTAGCGGGTGAAATAGTGGGTCAGCTGGCCAAACGGATCGTTGCTGGCCGGGATCGGCGGAGTAAACGCGGGAATAAAGGCCGGCCAGCCGTTATCGGCGGCGCGCTGCATGCTGGTTTCACGCAGCGCCACCGGCATAATGCGGTTGAACGGCTTTTGCCAGGGGGCAGGAACGATGCGCTGGACTACCGCGCCCTTATAGTGGCCGGTTTCGAAAATGATCGGATCGTCTTCAATATTTTTCTCCCACAGCCGCTGGACCAGATCGAGGTTCTCCTGCAGCAGGCTGGAGGCGTCCTTGTAGTTCACGCCAAAGCCGATCATCTCTTCCGGCGTGGTGCCGCTGCCGATGCCCACCAGCAGGCGGCCTTCGGTGAGTTGATCCAGCAGGTTAACGCGCTCGGCGAAGCGCACCGGGTGGTGCAGCGGGACGGTGGTCACCGACATGCCGAAGTGGATCTTTTTCAGCTGGCCGGCCAGGTAAGCGGCGAAGACAAACGGATCGCTGGACATCGGCGCATAGCCGGTGAAGTGATGGTCTGGCATAAAGACCGCATCGAAGCCGCGATCTTCGGCCTGGCGCGCATGATCGATCAGCGACTGCATGACAAAACGATCCTGCTCGGGGGCGGTGGAACGGCCGACGAGGAAAACAGAGAAACGCATAGCAACTCCTGGGTTGTGTGGTGGTTGTTATTATTAAATAGAATTAGAATTATGATTCTAGTTGTTTATCAAAGAATGAAAATGACCGCCATCACACTTTTGCCACATCGCCGACGGGGGAGTCGGGTGGGCAATTTGCAGCGTGGTCGCTAACTGCAATACACTGCGGGGGTTTTCTATGGATAAAGAGGTGAGAACTGCGATGACCGATCTTCCCGCGATGCGCCAGCCGAAACAGGACCGGAGCCGGGTGGCGCTGGAGCGGCTGATGGCCGCCAGCCGTGAAATCCTGCATGAAGGCACCTTTGAGCTGCTGACCATTGCTGAAATCAGTAAACGCTCGGGCGTTTCTGTCGGCTCGATCTATGCCCGCTTCGGCGGCAAAGAAGATCTGTTTATCGCCGTCATGATGGAGGTGATGCAGGAGCTGGACGCCGAATGGCAGCAGCTGATCCAGCAGCTGCACGCGCGCAATCTGCCGCTGCGCCAGCGGCTTCCGGCGCTGATGGATGTCCAGGCGGAGTATCTGCGTCGCCATGCCGGGATCCTGCGGCCGTTTATGGCGCGGGCGGATGATGAGCGCGTGGCGGGGATTGGTAAAGCCGCTTACCAGAAAAATGAGCAGACCTTTATCGACCAGCTGCTCGACGCCGCGGCGGAGATCCGCCACCCGGAGCCAGAGCAGGCCGCCCGCTTCTGCTTTACGGTTTCGTATGCCGCGCTGGCGCGCTTCCTCGGCCTGGGATCGGCGGCAGAAGCCGCCGGCGAGGGCGACTGGGAACAGCTCAAACGCCATCTGGGCATGATGTGTCTGAGCTATCTGGTTACCCCCGTCGAGGCCGGCTAAGCCGCGGGATTTTACTTCGCTAACTGCCAGGCGCTGGCCTGCTTGTGCTGACGCAGGCGCTGGCTATGGCGGGAGAAGGTATAAAGAAATATCGCGGCGGCCAGCACCAGCGCCGCGATGCCGAGCGTCAGGAAGGCGCTCAGCACATCGTTCCCGGCCCGCAGGCGGATCGCGCCGACGATAATCGGGCTGACGAACATGCCCGCGAAGAAGGCCCCGGACCAGGCGCCCATCGCCCGGCCGCAGTAGGCGGGCGGAATCAACGACCCTACCCAGTAAATCATCGCATTAATCGCCATGCCGGCACCCAGCTGCTGGATGGCGGAGCCGATCCCCATGGCGATCAGCGTCCGCGATTCGCCCACCACCAGCATTCCGATCCCCATCAGGCAGAGCATGATGGCGAGCACGCGCTCCGGCGTATAGCGGCGGGAGACCAGACCGAACAGCAGCGAACCGACCGGCACGGCGAGGCTGACCAGCGACATAATCAGGCCGATACGCTGCGGGCTGGCGTTTTGCAGGGTATGAAAGGCGTTGGCGCCGTTGATGGTGTACACGTAATAAATGATGGCGCAGACAAAGGTAAGCACGCTGAGGGCGATCACTCGCGGCCACGGAAACGGATTATGCTGCGCCGCCTGGGCGGCGTGCTGCGGACGGGCCGCCTGAGCGGGTTCGAACATCCAGAAGTACATCGCCAGAAACAGCAGGATGGCGACAAAGTAGATCATAAAGGCGCCGTTCCAGCGCAGGGCGGTCAGATAGCCGGAGCTGGCCAGCACCAGCACCGCCAGCGCCGGGCCAATCACCCCCTGCACCGTCAGCCAGAAGCGGCGCTGTTTGTCGTCAAAGTAATCGATCAGCATGGTGTTAGCGATGGTCAATACCACCGCCTCCGCCAGCCCGACGCCGAGGCGGCTGCAAAAGATGCCGGTCAGGGAGGTGATGTACAGCGGCATTGTGCCGCAGATGCCATACAGCAGCGTGGCGCTGAGCAGCAGTTTGCGGCGGCCAAATTTATCCGCCAGCCAGCCGGTGCAGGGCCCGGCGATGGCGATCACCAGACCGGGCGCGGTGAGCATCAGCGGCACCAGGGTTTCGACATAAGGCACGCCGGCGAAGTGCTGGATCAGCGTCGGGACCGCCGGCGCCAGGGAAACGATCGCCAGGATGGGCAGAAAGGCGGTCAGGGCGATGATGATGCCCTGGATCGCGCCGGCTTGCGGCGCGTGGGGCGGATTCAGACTATGGCTCACGACGTTCTCCTTTTATCGCGCGGGTCGCCTGTCGTTGGCGGCGGCGCGGTTTTTTAGTATGCAGGTCAGGGATACAGGTGGCGGCGGAAATAGCCGCGGATTTAAGAGTAGGAGCAGGAACGGCGCGGGGAAAAATTGTGATTACGTATGTGATCCATCACAAACAAAAATACCATTTGTTTTATGTGGTTATTGCGGTAATAAAAAGGCGACCGGTGTCGCCTTTCGCGGGGAGCGGGGCCGCTTGTGCCCCGGTGAGCCAGAGGCGCTACAGCAGCCGCGTCACGATATCGTCAGCGGCGAGGATCGCCAGCGCGACGCTGGTCAGCGTCGGGTTGCAGGCGGTTGAGGTGGGGATCGCCCCGTTGCCGCCGACGTACAGATTGTGAAAACCCCAGACCCGCGAGCGGCGGTCGGCCACGCTGTTGCCGTCGTTCGCTTCTCCCAGGCGACAGGTTCCCTGGTAATGCAGCGAGGTGCCCGCCGGCAGGATCATGGCCTCCCCGCCGGGCGCCACGCGGCCCAGCGCGGCGCCGACGCGTTCAGTCACTGCCACCGCCTGCTGTAAACGGCGGCGATCGCCGTCGGTTAACTGATAGTTCAGCTGCATTTTCGGCAGCCCTACGGCGTCGGTTTCATCACTGAAGACGATCCGATCCTCCTCGCGCAGCTCCTTGGCGAGGAACAGCCCCAGGCCCACCACCGGCTTCGCCGGGGTACCCGACGGCTGGGCAAAGGCGATCGGCGAAGTATCCATCTGCATCAGTTGACCGTGGAACGGAAAATCGGGCTCATGGAACGGCAACCAGGTGACGCCGGAGACATTGTCCCGTCCGTCGCGCACCGGGGAGGTCGGCGCGACGGCGGCCGGCGGGGCGTCCACTTCAATCAGAGCGATCACCTGCGGCTGATCGTTGAGCCAGCGCCCCAGCGCCCGCGGACGGATGCCCGAGGCGTACAGCAGCTGCGGCGTACGCAGCGCATCGGCGGCGACCACTACCGCTTTGGCCGTCACCACATACTGTTCGCCGGTAAGCAGATCGCGCAGCTCCGCCCCGCGGGCGACGCCGTCCTCGCTGAGGATCCGCGTGCACAGGGTGGCGGTGCGGATCTCCACCCCGCGCTGGCGGCGGGTCTCTTCCTCCGCCAGCTCGCCGAGCACCGCGTCGACGCCGGACCAGCGCGGCTTGCCCTCCGGCGTCGCGGCGCAGGCCAGCGGCATAGGCTGCGCCAGCCGCGCCGGTGGACGGTCGCTGGCGAAGTGCTGATTAAGGGCATCGACGATTTGCCGGCCGATGGCGGTGGCCGGAAATCCTTCGCGGGTCACCTGCAGATAATGCTCTGCCGACTCCCAGGCGTCGGCCATCTCCCGGGGATCGAGAAAGGGAATGACTTCGCTGCCGCCCGGTCGCGGACAGGCGCAGGTCCAGTGGACGCCCATGCCGCCGAGGTTAGTGGAGAGCGCGGCGGCCGGCATGCCGCTGTGGGGCGCCGCCGGGTCGAGAAGGTGGGTGCCGGGCCGCGCCTGCAGGGCGTCTGCCGGCAGGTTTTCTGGCAGGGCGGCCAGCGGAAACGCCCGGGCGCGGTCGTAGGCCGTTTCCCGCTGCGCTGGCGCCAGGTTGCGGATATTAACCCCGGTGGCGGGCGTCAGCGCTTCGCCGGCTTCCACCACCAGGATCCGCGCGGCGCGGCGGTCGGCAATCCGCCGCGCGAAAGCGGCGCCTACCGGGCCGCTGCCAATAATCAGTACATCGATGTTCTCATCCATATCAGTCCTTGCCTTTGTTGTTCTCCGGGCGCATGCCCGTTGCAGGTGTACAGAAAATAGGTACTACAGCTTTGTGCGTCCTGATAAATGGTTCCTCATGATAGCAGCCATTGCCGGACGCGATAGGTCATGGCTTCCCTGGCGGGGGAAGCACCGAGACGGGCAGCAGGCGGCTGAGGGCGGCAATCGCCAGCAGGATCAGGGCGCCGAGGGTCAGCAGGGTGATAAACGCCCCGCGCCAGGCGTCCGGCGCGGAGGCGCTTTGCGCCAGATAGAAGCCGCCAAGGGTCGCCATGCCGAGGGCGGCGCCAAACTGCTGGCCGGTGCGAAATAATCCCGACGCCGCGCCGGCGTGGGCCACCGGGATCGCCGCCATGGCAAAGGCCGGCAGCGGGGCGGAGATAAGCCCCATCCCACAGCCGCACAGGCCGAACCCGAGACCCAGCGCGGTCAGCGGCAGCGTCCCCGGCGCCGCGGCGATCCCGTAGCCCATCAGCAGCAGGCCGCTCATCTGCACGGCCACCCCGACCAGCGTCACGTTACGCCCAAGACGAGGCGATAGCCGGCGGCCGGCGACGGCGATGGAAAACATCGCCCCGAGGGCGAAGGGGATGTGCAGCAGGGCGGTATGGAACGGGCTGAAGCCCAGCCCGCTCTGCAGCACCAGCGCGGTGGCCAGCAGCAGCGAGGCGGTGGTCAGTTGATAGAGCAGGGTGATGACGATCCCGGCGCGAAAGAAGCGGTCGCGCAGCACCGCGGGGGGTAACAACAGCGTGCCGCCCCGGCGTTCACGGCCCAGCAGATGTCGCCAGAGGAGGGCCACCGTGATGAGCGACAGCAGCGGCGGCAGCGCCATCCATAGCGGCCAGCGCAGGGCGGGGCCTTCGATCAGGGTGAGCAGCAGCGCGCCGCCGCCCACCACCGCCAGCAGGGTACCCAGCGGATCGATACCTTTGGCCGCTGGGCTGCGCACCGCCGGCAGCGCCCGCCAGGCCAGTATCACGGCGACGACGATCACCGGCACGTTGATCAAAAAGATCGGCCGCCAGCTGAGGCCGAACAGATTGCTTTCGATGATGATCCCGCCGAGCACCGGGCCGAGGATCCCGGCGGCGCCGCCGAGCAGGCCGAAAATACTCATCACCCGGAAACGTTCGTGCGGGCGATACAGAACCTGCATCAGGGAGAGGATTTGCGGGCCCATCATCGCTCCGCTGGCCCCCTGCGCAATACGCATCGCCACCAGCATCTCCGGGCTGGCGGCCAGCCCGCAGCCGGCTGACGCAGCGCCAAACGCCAGCAGGCCGCTGATAAACAGCCGCCGGTAGCCATACAGATCGCCGAGCCGACCGCCGGTGAGCAGCAGAATGGAGAAAAAGAACAGGTAGCCGGTGACCACCCATTCAATTTGCCGCGGGCTGGCGAGCAGATCCCGCTGTACCACCGGGATGGCGACATTAATGATCGAGACGTCGATGATCTCCAGCACCAGCGCTATCGAAACCACCAGCGTGGCCAGCGTGCGCTGCCGCTCGCTGGTATAGGGAGGCGCCTGAACCGCGGCCGCCGAAGCGTTATTGAGCATGATGTACCTTCAGATTTGGTTAAAAACTTGTTAAATAATGTTGACAATTTATAGCAACCAGAGATTAGAATTAGAGCACTCATTCTGGTTATGCCGCGTCAGATCCTGCTGTTGACCGCGAAGCCAGAAGGGAAGGCGTCACACTGCCGCTCCGAAACAGAATAAGAATTCTTATTCTAATTTTGTTTGTTTTGATCTGGCAAGTAGAGAAGGGGGTCGGATGTATTTGTCCGCATGTATTGAATGGCTGTTTCGTGAAGAGTATCCCGATTTCAGCGATCGGGTCCGGGCGGCGAAAGCGCAGGGATTCAGCCACGTTGAGTTTCATCTCTGGCGTGATAAACCGCTGGCGGCGCTGGCGCAGGCGCTGGAGGAGACCGGCGTGAGGCTGTCGAGCTTCGTGGTGGAGCCCCGGCGCAGCCTGGTGGATCCGGCGGAGCATGAGCAGTTTCTGGCGGCGGTGAGCGACAGCCTGGCGGCCTCGCGCCAGTTGGGGTCGCCGCCGCTGGTGGTGGCCTCCGGCTTCAGCCGCGAAGGGGTGGCGATCGCCGAACAGCAGGCGCAGGCGATCCACATCCTGCGCCAGGCGGCGACGCTGGCGGAAGCCGCCGGGGTCACTCTGCTGCTGGAGCCGCTCAACACCCGCATCGATCATCCGGGGATGTTCTTAAACGACACCCGGCTGGCGCTGGACATTATCGAGGCGGTCGACAGCCCGCGGCTGCAGCTGCTGTTTGACGTCTATCACTCGATGGTGATGGAAGAGGAGATGGAGGAGGTGCTCGGCGGCAGAATGCACCGGGTGGGACACGTGCAGATAGCGCAGGCACCGGAACGTAACGAACCGGATCCGCGCAGCGGCGAGTGGCCAGAAGTGATCGCCCGGCTGCAACGCCTGGGCTACAACGGGGCCATTGGCCTGGAGTATAAACCGTCGCTGCCCGCAGCGGCCTCGGTGGCCCGCGCCCGCGAAGCGACCGGCTTATCCTGTTAACCAACTTACCTGGTACTTTTATGACTCAGAAAATAAAACGCGGCGTCAGTCTGTACAGCTTTCAGAATGAGACCTATCTCGGCAAGATGTCCCTCGATCAGGCGATCGGTCACTGCGCGGCGTTCGGCGCCCGCGGCATTGAAGTCGTCGGCGAACAGACCTTCGCCGGCTGGCCGGAGTGCGGCATGCCGGAGGCGGCGATCGCCGACTGGCGCCGTCTGATGCAGCGCCATGACACGGTGCCGGTGTGCCATGACTTTATGCTCGACTATAAACGCTATAAAGACCGGCCGATGCCGTTTGACGAGCAGGTGCGCAGCGTGCAAAACGACATCGATTTTGCCGCCCGGCTGGGCATGCGCTTTATCCGCTCTCTGGTTTCCGTGGCGCCGGAGGTGCTGGTGGCGGCGGCGCCTTATGCGGAAGACAAAGGGATCACCATTCTGCTGGAGGTGCACGCCCCGCTGCATTTCGACCATCCGTGGATTATTCGCCATGCTGAAGCCTATGAAAAAGCCAACACCCGGGCGCTGGGCTTCCTGCCGGATATGGGGATGTTTTTAGCCCGCTTCCCGCGGGTGTGGAAAGAGCGCTTTATTCGTAACGGTTGCCCGCAGGCGGCGGCGGATTTTATCGAGAAAGCCTATGAGGAGCGGACGCTCAGCGAATACGTGATCCTGGATGTGATGCAAAAATGGGGGCCGGGCCCGCAGCTGGCGATGGCGGAAACGCTGCGCCACAACGCGGCGTTCGAGCCGAAGCGGATGCTCGATTTTATGCCGCGGATCCACAACATTCATGCCAAATTCTATGAGATGACCGACGAGATAAGCGAGTGGTCAATTCCCTACGATGAGATCTTCCGCGTGCTGCAGAAGGGCGGCTATGAGGGGTATGTGTGCTCCGAGTATGAAGGCAACCGCTGGGTGGAAGATGCGCAGGAGGTGGACAGCCTGGAGCAGGTCCGCCGCCAGCAGCTGATGTTCTGTCGCCTGTTAGATGAAACCCCACCCCCGGCGCTGCTGGGTCAGTAAGGAGCATTATCATGTTTGATCAGCATATTATCTGCCGCGAAGGTTTCGGCAACGTCACCCGCGACGGGGAAGTTATCGGCGTGCGCTTTTTGGCCCGTCTGCCTTACTACCGCGGTCTGGGTTTGTCGATGGTGGAAGATATCGCCGTGACCCTCAACGGCGAAGCCATCCCGCGGCAGGCGATCCGCCTGGCGCTGCGCGGCCGGGAGTGGACGCTCGACGAGCTGGAGAGAGTCTACGACGACCGGTGGAACTTCGGTGAAAAGGCGACCATCACGGTGCTCAAACCCGGCGGCCTGCCGGCCGGCTGGCATCGCCTGAAGGTGGCCGAGAGGCTGCGGATCTCCTATCTGCCGTTTGTGCCGGTGACCACCTTTGAAACCGAGCTGGAGTTAACGGCGTAACCTCCCGCAGGATCCGCTGCCGTTATGGCAGCGGATTTCTATACCACCGGGCAGCCACCGGGGAGCGCTGAGGAGATTGCCGTCCAGTCAAACCGCTTCGGAAGAGCGCGGTTTCTCAGCCCGCCTGTGCAGACGAAATAGGAAAATTTACTTCGCAGGCTAACCGCAGATTGCTTCAAAAAAATTCCCGTATTTGTTATATTGTTGTTTATTGATTACTCACCTCTGCGGTGCCAAAAAGAACAAGATTCACCGCAACCCAGGACAATACCATGTTAGATTACCGCTTCCCGACAGCTTTGCAGATGGTTCTCAGCGTAGCAATGGCGGAGCAGATGGGTGAACGTTCGACGAGTGCGATTCTGGCCTACGGCCTGGAAGCCAACCCGAGCTTTATCCGCAAATTAATGGTTCCGCTCACCCGTGACGGCATCATTGTCTCCACGCTTGGCCGCAACGGCTCTATTCATCTTGGCCGCCCGGCGGACAAAATCACTCTGCGTGATATCTATCTTTCCGTTATCGAAGATAAAAAACTGTGGGCGTCGCGCCCTGACGTCCCGGCCCGCTGCGTGGTCAGCGCCAACGCCTGCTGGTACTTCAAATCGGTCGCTGACGAAGCGGAGCAGGCTTCGCTGAACGTCCTCGCTCGCCATACCGTGGCCAGCGCGCTGGAGGCGCTTAAAAACGCCGATACCAGCGGCTGCGACCCGGTACCGGAAATGATCGCCCGCTTTAAAAAAGCGCATTAATCCTGGTCCTGACGAAAAAAAACCGCCTTCAGCTGAAGGCGGTTTTTTGTTATTTGCCGCAGGCTAGGCGGGCAGATCCTCCTGGACCGGCTTACTGCGGGTCACCAGTTTCCGTAGCGTCACGTAAAACACCGGCGTCAGGAACAGACCGAACAGCGTCACCCCCAGCATCCCGGAGAACACCGTGATCCCGGTGACGCCGCGGACTTCCGCCCCTGCGCCGTGGCCGAGGATCAGCGGAATGGTCCCGGCGATAAAGGCGATGGAGGTCATGACAATCGGGCGCAGTCGCAGGCGGCACGCCTCCAGCGCGGCTTCCATGATGCCTTTGCCCTGAATCTCCAGCTCGCGGGCAAACTCGACGATCAGAATGGCGTTTTTACAGGCCAGGCCCATCAGGACCACCAGCCCCACCTGCACGAAGACGTTGTTATCGCCCCCGGTCAGCCAGACGCCAAACAGCGCGGAGAGCATCGTCATCGGCACGATAAGGATCACCGCCAGCGGCAGGGTCCAGCTTTCATACAGCGCCGCCAGCACGAGGAACGCCAGCAGCACCGCCACCGGGAAGACGATTAGCGCCGTATTGCCCTGGGTGGCCTGCTGGAAGCTCAGATCCGTCCACTCAATATTCATCCCATTCGGCAGCACCTGTTTAGACATGGCATCCAGCAGCGTCATCGCCTGCGAGGAGGAGAGGACGCGCGGATCGGCATCGCCAATCAGGTCCGCCGCCGGATAACCGTTGTAGCGGATCACCGGATCCGGCCCGTAGGTGGTACTGATATTCACCATACTGCCGATCGGCACCATTTCGCCCTGATTATTGCGGGTGCGCAGATTGGCGATATCTTCCACGCTCTCGCGGTACGGCCCGTCAGCCTGGGCCATCACGCGCCAGGTACGCCCGAACTGGTTAAAGTCATTGACATAAGACGAGCCGAGATAGGTCTGCAGCGTGCCGAACAGATCGGTCAGCGATACCCCCTGCGCTTTCGCCTTATCGCGATCGACCTGGACATCCAGCTGCGGCACGTTAGCCTGGTAGGTCGAGATCGGGAAGTGCATCCCCGGCGTCTGCATAATCGTCCCGGACATGGCATTCACCGCGCTTTGCAGCGCGCCATAGCCCAGCCCGCCGCGATCCTGGATGTAAAGGGAGTAGCCGGAGCCCTGACCCAATCCTAAAATCGGCGGCGGCAGGATGGAGAAGCCAAATCCCTGCTGGATTTGCGCAATTTTGGCGTTGATCTCCGCGTTGATTTCCGCCGCCGAGTGTTTGCGCTGGTCGAACGGTTTCAGGCCAAAAAAGACCGTCCCGGTATTCGGCGTGTTGGTGAACTGCAGCGCGTTAAGACCGGGGAAGGCGACCGCATAATCGACCCCTTCGGTATTCATCCCGATCTCGCTCATTTTGCGGATCACCGCATCGGTGCGCGCCAGCGACGAACCTTCCGGCATCTTCACGCCGCCAATCAGGTACAGTTTGTCCTGGGTGGGAATAAACCCGCCGGGGACGACTTTAAACATCACCCCTGCGGCGCAGAGCAGCAGCAGGTACACCACAAACACCGCGCCACGGCGGCCGAGGGTTTTACTCACCAGCCCCTGATAGCCGTTCGAACTGCGCAGGAAAAAGCGGTTAAACGGACGGAAAATCCAGCCGAACAGACGATCGATCAGCCGGGTAGGGAGGTCTTTTTTCGCGCCGTGCGGCTTTAACAGCAGGGCCGCCAGCGCCGGGGAGAGCGTCAGCGAGTTGATGGCCGAGATCACCGTGGAGATGGCGATGGTCACCGCAAACTGCTTGTAGAACTGACCGGTCACGCCCGAGAGAAACGCCATCGGCACGAACACCGCGCACAGCACCAGCGCAATAGCGATAATCGGCCCGGAGACCTCTCGCATCGCCTGATGCGCCGCGGCAAGCGGCGCAAGCCCCTCTTCGATATTGCGCTCGACGTTTTCCACCACCACGATGGCGTCATCCACCACGATACCAATCGCCAGTACCAGCCCGAACAGGCTCAGGGTATTCAGCGAGAAGCCCAGCAGATAGAGTATGCTGAAGGTACCGACCACCGATACCGGCACCGCGATCAGCGGGATAATCGACGCGCGCCAGGTCTGCAGGAACAGGATCACCACCAGCACCACCAGCACCACCGCCTCCAGCAGCGTCTGCACCACCGCGCGGATGGAGTCGCGCACGAACACCGTCGGGTCGTACGGCGCCGCCCACTTCATATCTTCCGGGAAGCGGGTGGCCAGCTCGGCCATTTTGGCGCGCACGGCGTTCGACAAATCGATGGCGTTAGCCCCCGGGGACTGGAAGATACCGATCCCGACCGCATCCTTGTTGTTGAGCTGGGAGCGCAGCGCATAGCTACCGGAACCCATCTCGATGCGCGCCACGTCGCGCAGGCGGACCAGCGAGCCGTCCTGCGCTGTTTTCAGAATGATATTGCCAAACTCTTCTTCGGTATGCAGACGGCCCTGGGCGTTAATCGAGATCAGGAAGTCGCTCTCCTGCGGCAGCGGCTCGGCGCCAAGCTGTCCGGCGGAGACCTGGACGTTTTGCTCCTGCATCGCCGTGACCACGTCCGAGGCGGTCAGCCCGCGTGCCGCCACCTTATTGGGATCCAACCAGACGCGCATCGCATATTCGCCGGAACCAAATATCTGGATCTGGCCGACGCCGGGCAGGCGCGCCAGCTCATCCTTCACCTTCAGCGTGGCGTAGTTGCGCATATACAGCGAGTCGTACTTACCGTTTGGCGAAAACAGATGCACCACCAGGGTCAGCGTCGGGGACTGTTTCTGGGTGGTGATCCCCAGACGGCGCACATCCTCCGGCAGACGCGCCTCCGCCTGCGCGACCCGGTTCTGTACCTGAACCTGCGCCTGATCCGGGTCGGTACCCGGGCGGAAGGTCACGGTGGTCACCAGCACGCCGTCGGAGCCGGCGACCGATTTCATGTACATCATGTTTTCAACGCCGTTGATCGCTTCCTCCAGCGGCGTCGCCACGGTCTCGGCAATCACTTTCGGGTTGGCGCCGGGATACTCCGCGCGCACCTGCACGCTGGGGGGCACGACGTCAGGATATTCGCTCACCGGCAGCAGCGGGATGGCGATTAACCCGGTGATAAATATTAAAATCGACAGCACCGCGGCGAAAATTGGCCTGTCGATAAAAAAGCGGGAAAAGTCCATGTCTTGGATTCTCTGATTAGGGATCAGTTGAGGGCGGCGCTGGGGGTCATGGCAACGGTTTTGGCGTTAACCGGCATACCCGGCATAAACACTTTTTGTAAGCCGTCGACGATGACGCTATCCCCAGGCTTCAGACCCTGCTTCACGACGCGTAAACCGTCGGCCAGCCGCCCCGGCGTGATATCACGTCGCTGCGCTTTGCCATCTTTATCAACGATATAGACATATTTACGATCCTGATCGGTGAGCACCGCTTTGTCGTCGATAAGCGTAGCCTGGAACGCCGCGCTGCCCGGCAGACGCACGCGGGCAAACAGACCCGGCGTGAACAGCCGCTGCGAGTTATCCAGCAGGGCGCGCATGCGGATGGTGCCGGTGCTTGGCGTTAACTGATTATCGAGAAAATCCACTTTGCCCTGATGGGGGTAGCCCTCCTCGCCAACCAGGCCAATCTCCACCGGGAGCGCCTGATTATCGCTGGACGCGCCTTGCCCGCGGCGGGCGAGATTTTGATAGTGAAGGTAGGTTGACTCGTCGACGTCAAAGTAGACGTACACCGTCTTCTGCGAGACCAGGGTGGTGAGCACGCTGGCGGTGTCGCCCGCCGTGACCAGGTTGCCGCTGGTGATCAGCGCGCGGCTGGCGCGGCCGTCGATAGGGGCGGTCACTTTGGTGAAGTCGAGGTTAAGCTGCGCGGCATCCACCGCCGCCTGCGCAGCGCGAATATCGGCCTGCGCCTGAACTGCGGCTGACCGGCGCTGCTCCCACTCTTCACGGGAGACGAGGTTGGTATGGACTAATTTATCGGTGCGGTTCGCCTCGCTTTGCGCCAGGCTGGCCTGCGTTTTGGCTCTCGCCAGCGTCGCCTGCGCCTGCTCCAGCGCGGCGCGATAGGTTCTGTCGTCTATCGTGAACAGCACCTGGCCCTTTTTCACCTCCTGGCCGTCGGTGTAATTCACTTTATCAATATATCCCGAGACGCGGGGGCGGAGCTGAACGCTCTCCACCGCTTCAATGCGACCGTTAAAACTATCCCACTGACTGATCGACTTCACCAACACCTTAGCGGCGCTGACGGCAGGCGCGGGCGGCGCGGCGTTTTGCGCGACGCTGTCGTCGCAGCCGACGAGCAGAAAGGAGAGCATCATCGCGCCGAGCGCGGTCAGGTGAATGTTTCCCCAGGTTTTTTGCAGGCTCATTATTTTTATTCCAGTCATTGTAGCCGCCGGGCAAGACGCAGCCTGAGAGGCTGCGCCACTTCCTTTGTCCGGGCTGGCTTAAGGCCATTTGTGTCGATCATCGCCACAAAATTGTAACAATTTCGAATACACTATCGCGGCGATTGTAGGAAGGCGTTTAACTAAGTGCAAGAATAATTGTTGCACTTTATGTGCGATCCTCACCGGAGAAAAAAGGCGCGATCCTGGCAGGGTTTTAAATGCAACAATAAAACTTGCATTTTGTGTAAAACCAGGCCACCTTTTAATGCAACTGCTAAAGATGCTTTTAACCGGCCGCGAGGGGGAAATATGATGAACACTGGCGCCATCATTCAGGATCTGATCGACTGGATCGACAACCATCTTGATAGCCGTCTGGATATTGATACCGTTGCCCGGCGAGCCGGCTATTCGAAGTGGCACCTGCAGCGGATCTTCAAAGAACATACCGGGCACCCCCTCGGGGAGTATATCCGGGCGCAAAAGCTGCAAAAATCGGTCGAACGCTTAGCCCACAGCAACGAGCCGATCCTCAATGTGGCGATCGCCCTCGGCTTTGACTCCCAGCAGTCCTTCAACCGCAGCTTCAAGCGCCAGTTTGGCCAGGCGCCCGGCGTCTGGCGCCGGAGTATCAGCCGCTCTGCCGCGCAGACATCTCGTCAGTGATGCTCATGACCGGGGAGGGTCAGTCCTTACCCGGTCCATGATCGAATTTGCTGCCTTTGCCGATGGCATAGAACTGCCCGCCTGCGACATAGTGAACGGTTCGCAGTTCGTCCGGCGCATCATCAAAGATCCAGTGTCCGTTGCGGAATACCCGGTCATCGCTCCAGGCGGCGACGATGTCGCCCATAAACAGATTGTGCTGTTGCTGGATGTCCGGGTAAGGCATCACTTTGCACACCAGCCAGCCCGCGCAGCCGGCGACAAGGGGGAGATCGAACCCCGGCTGATAAAAGAAGGGGATGGTGTCGTTTTTATCCGGCGCGTCGGCATAGCTGCGCCCGCCAGCGTAGAGGACGGTTGCCATCTGGCTGACTACGGGGATCTGCACGACGAAATAGCCGCTCTTTTCCACCAGCTGACGAGTGAAGGCCTGGGGGCCGATATAGGCCACCACTTTTCGCTCGCCTGCCAGCCCAACCCAGGCGGCTGACATGACATTTTCGACGCCATCATATTTTGCGGAAATCATGGTGGTGGACCCGACCTGCAATAAACGATACGCCTTACGTAATTCGACAGGCTGAACGGACATTATTTTTCCTTTATGCGTGTTATTTAACGTGGTGATTCTCTGGATATTTATTGAGGGCATGGTCATTTTTGGCCCCTCACGCGATATCCACAGCGCAACGATACGCCAGGCGATTAAGCGCAAAAAGATGCGTAAATTGTTTTCATTATTCATAATCAACGAATAATCATGCCGCCTGTCGGTAGGCTGCTCGCTACAGGGGAGAAAGAAGGTGGATCGTATCCAGGCTATGCAGATGTTTATGCGCGTCGCGGAGGCAGGGAGCTTCGTGCGTGCCGCGGAAACCCTTTCCCTGCCGGCCTCCACTGTCACCAGTACCATTAAAAACCTTGAGAAATACCTGAAGGTGCGACTGCTGAACCGGACCACAAGGCGGGTGAGCCTGACTCCGGAAGGGATGCAGTATCTGGCGCAGTGCCGGGAAATTCTCGCCCTCATCGAACATAGCGAATCCAGCCTGAGCGAGTCTGTCGCGCGGCCTCAGGGGCGCCTGCGGGTTGATATGCCCGCGGGCATCGCGCATTTCATCGTCATGCCCCATCTGCAAGACTTTTACCGACGTTACCCTGATATCTACCTGATGATCGGGGTCAGCGATCGGCAGGTCGATCTCATTCAGGAAGGCGTCGACTGCGTGATACGCACGGGAGAGCTGAACAACTCCAGCCTGGTGGCCCGGCCTCTGGGCCGCTTTCGCTGGGTCACCTGCGGGTCACCGGACTATCTCAGGGAATATGGCGTGCCGCCATCACCGGAGGCGCTCTCTCAGCACCGGGCCGTGCATTATTTCTCCGGCCAGGCGAGGCGGGCCGATGAGTTCCGCTTCCTTCGCCACGGCGAGACTTTTTCTGTACCCGTCAGCGGCACCGCCGCGGTGAATGAAACGGGGCTTTATATAAAAATGTGCCTGGCAGGATTTGGGCTGGCGCAGCTGGCGGAGAATATCGTGGCTGACCACCTGCGGGAGGGGAGGCTGGTGGAAGTGCTGGCGGACTGGCAGCCGCCCCCGGTACCCGTCACGTTGCTCTATCCGCACCAGCGCTTTCTCTCTCCCGCCGTTCGGGCGTTTGCTGAGTGGATGAGCGAGGTGGTTTGAGGGGATTATCGTTTCGGGAGCCCCTCATGGGAGCGCAGGACTCCTGCAGAAATATCTGGTCTGCCGATCAATCACTCGATATTCTGTAATGCTTTGTCTTTTTTGTGAACAGGAAAAAGTATGTTTAATACGCTCCCCGATTTACACAGAAGTTTTGCAGAGCAACTGAAGCTTAAATTACAGTCTGACCCGCGGATCCTCGCCCTTCTCGCCGGCGGCTCGTTTATCCATGGCGGGTTTGATCAATACTCCGATCTCGATTTCGTGGTGGTGGTCGACCCTCTCTATTATGACGAAATCATGGCTCAGCGTATGGCGTTCGCCGGAACCCTCGGCCATCTGCTACATGCTTTCACCGGGGAACACGTCGGCGAGCCTCGGCTGCTGATCTGTCTGTTTGGCCCGCAACTTCTGCATGTCGATCTCAAATTTATCACCCTGGACATGCTCACTCAGCGCGTTGAGGAGCCTGCCGTGCTATTTACCCGTGATAGCGATGCTCTCAAGCGCCAGCTGGCAAAATTTAGCGCTTACTGGCCGAACATGACGCCGGAGTGGTTTGAGTCCCGAGCCTGGATCTGGCTGCATTATGCCGGGGTTAAACTGGGCAGGGGCGAACTCTTCGAAGCGCTGGGGATGCTGTCCTTCTTCCGCGAACAAATGCTGGGACCGATGCTGTTCCGTCGCGCCAATCTACCGCAACGCGGGGTTCGCCGAATAGAAGCCCTCGGCATTGATCCCGATGGCCTGCTGACTTCCACTCTGGCAACGCACGATCGTCACTCTGTCGGGATTGCCATCCGAAGGGCTGCCGACGCTTATGTCAATCTGCGGGCTGATGCGCTGCCTGACAATATTGCAGACGATGCGGCGCGGTGGGCGGTCTTTGCCATGCTGGACGCCTATTCTGACAGGGAGTAAATCTATCCCTCCGGCCGCTGACGCGGCCGGAGTATGAAAGGGTTGCGCGAGATGTTATGGGTGGTTTTATCCTTAGAGGGGGGCCGGGTAACCGGTAACGCTAAAACTTCCCCTGGCCCGGTTTATTCCGCACCGCCAGACGATTAGAGTTTATCCAGTTCACGCACCGTACGTTCATTGACGATATTACCCGTATTCAGGGTCGATTTTGGCTCCAGTAAAACGACGCAGCACTCTTCGGTTAACGCTTCAGGACAATGCTCAGTTCCTTTCGGCACAATAATAAACTCACCGGCATCAAGAATAATATCGCCTGTTCTTAAGCCCATTCGCAATCGGCCGCTGACCACAAGAAAAAGCTCGTCCTCCTGTTCATGATGATGCCAGTCAAATTTTCCGGATAATTTAGCCAGTTTGACATATTCGTTATTCATTTCGCCGACAATTTTCGGGCTCCAGTAATCGCTGAACAGAGCAAAACTGTCTTTTAAATTAACTTTACGCATTCATCTTCTCCGTCACATATATTTAATGCGGGTGGGTTGATTTCGTCATAAAAAAAGAGCAGGCATTGGGCCGCACGGCGCACAGCCGGGTTAGGCGATATTGAGCGCTAATATAAAGACGCCAGGACCATCAGGAAAGTGACCGTATTATGGCCAGATTCCCGGCTATTACGCCTGCTTTGCTTTGCTTTGTGGGGAAATACAGCGCAAGCAGGCCGGCTCTGCTGTTCGAAATAACAATACAGTTAACCCGCAAACTGAACAACGGGTTTCCCGATGACGGGGGAAGATATTTATCAGTTCGCAATCAATCGACTGAATTTAATTAATTTTATTGTTAAAATAATTTTCCCTCAGGCATTCAGCGGACCGTTTTTGTTTCTTTAAGTGAACAGATGCCCGAAACTCTGGCGCCATATCTCAGGTCTCCAGGTCCGATAATGGCGCGGCGGAGTTAACCGGGCTCGAGGTGAGTCATCACCACCGTCGCGCTAACCGCCGTTTCCGTTGCGCTGTACGTGTGCGCAATCTCCGCAGAGAAGGCATAAAAATCCCCGGGCTCCAGGGTGACGACTTCATACTGGCTCAAGCGCAGGCGCAGAGTTCCGCTGTGTACCAGAATATGTTCATGCGCCCCCTCTGAATGTCCGGGGCTGTGGATGGTGACCCGCGGTTCCATTTGCAGCAACCATATCTCGGAGGTATTGCCGGGGCCGATGCGGAATTTCATCATTTGCGAATACTCGCCCGGCACAGGGCGATATTTTTCAAAGCGGGGATACATCCTGCTGCCGCTTAGCAAATCGCCGACCGGTAAACGTAACGCGGTGGCGATAGCGTCCAGCGTATCAACTCGGGGACTGGAAGATCCTGATTCCAGCTTGGATAACGCTCCCTTTGAAACCCCTGACAATTTAGACAGATCGTTTAACGAAATCCCCCGGGACTGCCGTAGTCGTCTTATTTTACTGCCGATATTTAATGACAACGCAGCTGGTTTATCGCGTTCTGAATCTGCCATTATTGCCTCCCTCCCCGAGTGAGTCCTTCTCATCTGAATAAACGCCCCGCCCAGTTGAGATTGCGGTAGGGACATAACACTGCTGTCGCTGGCCTGATATGTCATCGCTGCATCAACAGTCAGTGATTCTTCACGCGCCCGACATGCCTGAATACCACGTTTATCCTTTCAAATGAACCATTTTGGTGTTTACCGGTTTGATGGATAGTCTGGGTAACGGGAGATATTGCACATTGAATCTGTTCGTTGCGTTCGGATGTTGTCGGGCTGTTTTAAGCGAAAAATGGATGATTCTGGAGTAACGGATTGTTTATTGATGAAAGCAGGGGCCGTTATTTTCCCCACTTCTACAGTGGGGCTTTGAGGATCTGTATCAGGAAATGATGCCGCTGTTGCCATATCTAGTAATGCACCAGCCCGCCATCTACCGCGTACTGACTGCCGGTGACATAGGATGCGTCATCAGAAAGCAGAAAAAGTGCGACAGCAGAGGCTTCTTCCGGGGTTCCTGCCCGGCCGAGGGGGACCTGGCTGACAACAAAATCCTCAAATTGCTGACGCGACTCTTCCGGCATGAAATGTCTAAAGTTCGTTTCGATCGGACCCGGTACCAGCGTATTGGCGCGAATACCCCGCACAGCCAGCGCAGAGGCCCAGCTTTTAACCATTGCGACAACTGCCCCTTTCGTTGCTGCATAGAGGCTGGTCATTGACGCACCTTCATATACAGATGAAGATGAGGTGACAAGAACAGATGCGCCTGAATTGAGGGATCCAGAAAGAGCGGCAAGCTGCAGCATCGGGCCGCGGACGTTAGCATTCATCATGCGGTTAAAAGCATCCGCTGTCACCGATTCCGGAGCACCTACTTCTGCGAAGCCAGCATTAAGCCATAGTCCGTCGAGTGAACCCCAGTCGCTTATCGCTGCCTGAAGAACGCTTATATCGGCTTCGCTGGCTGCATCGTTTTTCAGAATGAGAGATGATTCAGGCAGTAGACTACGGGCGCGTTTCAGCCTTTCATCATTGAGGCCCGTAATGGCAACATTGCC
Organism: Klebsiella sp. JB_Kp042; assembly: GCF_040065275.1. NCBI lineage: Bacteria > Pseudomonadati > Pseudomonadota > Gammaproteobacteria > Enterobacterales > Enterobacteriaceae > Klebsiella > Klebsiella sp. JB_Kp042. The sequence goes on along the minus strand of NZ_JBEAJL010000107.1, from coordinate 8,340 downwards.
GCCCTCACTAACAATGCGCAGTGCGCCTGCAAATCCCATACCGCTGGTACCGCCAGTGATAAGGATGCGTTTACCTTGAAATCTGCCCATGATTCGCCTTTCTTTGTCTTTAGAAACATCAAGTACCTGACGAAGATAACCATCAGTCGTCATCTGTTACATCACGCCATGGTGAGATTATGGCTGCAGCGTTGGCATTTGGCACCAAGCGGGGTGGGGTCCAATGCTGATGGTGGCCCTTTTTTTCAGCGCCGGGGGAGTGTATTTGAAGAACCAGATCTTTCTGCCGAATGGCTTAATCAACAACGCCAGCCCGTCGCCATCGCGTAGTTGCTACTCGGTATTAGTTTGGTATTTCAATTGGTTAGGTATCTTTTTGCACCATGGTTTTTTACGATATGGCATCGTGGTGCAAAACAAGCATAGATGATGCTCGAGATTTATACAGAGAATATGACCGCACAGGTAACAAAAAAACCCGCAGGGCTTGCGCCGTGCGGGCTCTTAGGACTTCATCGGATGACTCTGGTCATCACCGATGGGCTGGCAGCGGCGTAATTAGTGCAGGAGTAGATCAATTCTGTTGGGGATGTTTATAGGTTGCTTAGAAGGGAAGGCGCAAAAAGAGTGGTGACGGTATTGATAGGGAAAGGCGTATTTATGCGTTGGATTTTTATGGTGATTCGTCGGACTCATTATTGTGAGTGGCTAGCTGTAATAAAGACCCGGCAAATTTAAGCCGGGTCTTTATTATTTACGGTCTTGAAGCCGTGCCGTCAGGTGTGCGCGCCATTGTCCAGGAAGGGATCCCCCCCTCGCACGGGTATTTCGCCGCCTCGGCTTCATCAATGTCGATACCCAAGCCAGGCTTATCGTTCAGGTAGGCATAGCCGAGGTCAATCTCCGGGCAACCCGGGAAGACATCACGCAGCGCGTCGTTCATGGGCGTGTATTCCTGAATGCCGAAGTTCGGTGAACTCAGATCCAGATGCATATTGGCGCAGACCCCGACTGGTGAAATATCACCAGGACCGTGCCACGCGGTACGCACGCCGTTCAGTTCGCTATAGACAGCGAGTTTCTTCGCCGGCGTGATACCGCCGATGGTGCTCACATGACAACGAATGTAGTCGATCAGTTTGTTGTCGATGAGCGGTTTCCACTCATTAACATTGACAAACAGTTCGCCCATGGATATTGGCGTGGAAGACTGCTGGCGCAGCATTTTCAACCAGTCGATATTTTCCGGCGCGACTGGGTCTTCGAGATAAAACAATTGATATTGTTCCAGTGTCTTTGCAAGGTTAATGGCGGCCACCGGGGTGACGCGCTCATGGACATCATGAATAAATTCGATGCCAAAACCGAGCTTGTTACGCAGGTGGTCGAACAGACGCGGAACGCTTTTGGCGTAGGCATCCGGGTCAAAGTAGATGCCAGGCGTTTTGCTGCGCGGTGAACGTTTCGGCTGAATGTTCTTCGCACGTGCCAGCTGCGTGGCGATCAGTTTGAGGTCATCGGTCCCCGCACCACCATACATTCCCATCTGGCAGCGAACGTACTGGTAGCCTTCTTCCATTCTGGCGCGGATGTTATCTTCCACTTCAACTTCATCGCCACCGTCAGTGTGACAGTACAATGGGATCCCATCACGGCATTTGCCGCCCAGCAGATCATAAACCGGCATCCCCGCCAGCTTACCTTTGATATCCCACAGCGCCATGTCCACGCCGGACAATGCATTGTTCATGATCGGGCCATTGCGCCAGTAACCGCTCACCGCGCCTGACTGCCAGATGTCCTCAATACGGGTCGGATCTTTGCCAATCAGAAAAGGCGCCATGTACTCATCGATCGCGTTTTTTACCGCGAAGATACGCTGCGTAAAGGTCGCGCATCCCAGCCCATACAGCCCCGGCTCATTGGTTTCTATCTTAACGACCGCCAAATCAATGCCGCCCGGCGCCGTCAGAATCGTTTTCACATTGGTGATTTTCAGGTTACTCACTTTCTCTCCTCAACTCAGCGAATTTACCGCATGTCATACCGTTGTGGATGACATGGTGCATATTTGTAAGTTGTCCTACAACTTGGTGCTGTTATATCACGCTTCTTTTACAAAGGATCGCTTAGAGTGCCATTCTGTGATAGCGATCAAATTGCGTTCAATGAAAATTAAACAAACACTTATAATTCAATTTGTTAATCGTAATAATATGATCGCGAAGTGGAGCTGTTTGTGATCCTTGTTGCAAATTCATAGGTGAACTGTTGATTTTATCAGGACGAAAATTCAACCTTAAAAAAGACAGTCGTCATACAAATTAAACGAATGAGGAAACAACATGAACGCTTTATTTGATTTAACCGGGAAAACGGCGCTGGTGACGGGTTCTGCACGCGGACTGGGCTTTGCCTACGCTGAGGGCCTTGCCGCTGCAGGCGCACGGGTCATCCTGAATGATATTCGCGACACACTGCTGGCCGAATCCGTGGATACACTGACAAGCAAGGGTTACGACGCACAAGGCGTGGCTTTTGACGTCACCGATGAACAGGCGATTGAGGCGGCTTTTAGCAAACTCGATGCAGAAGGGATCAGTGTGGATATCCTGATCAATAACGCCGGTATTCAGTACCGTAAACCGATGGTCGAACTGGAGCTGGAAAAGTGGCAGAAGGTGATCGACACTAACCTGACCAGCGCATTTCTGGTGTCCCGCGCGGCGGCAAAACGGATGATGGCCCGCAACAGTGGCGGCAAAATCATAAATATTGGCTCGCTTACCAGCCAGGCTGCACGACCGACCGTTGCCCCGTACACGGCGGCAAAAGGCGGTATCAAAATGCTTACCTGCTCGATGGCCGCAGAATGGGCGCAGTTTAATATCCAGACCAACGCCATTGGGCCGGGCTACATTCTGACGGATATGAACACTGCACTTATCGAAGACAAACAGTTCGACGCCTGGGTGAAAAGCAGCAACCCCTCTCAGCGCTGGGGTCGTCCGGATGAGCTTATCGGCACGGCCGTCTTCTTATCATCCAGAGCATCCGATTATATCAACGGGCAGATTATTTACGTCGATGGTGGCTGGCTCGCCGTGTTATAAGCCGCCCGTACTCTACCTACTCGCCTTTAAAATTGATGGCATGTGTTCACCCCGATGCATGCCGATATAACACAGGTATCATTATGAAGGCTTCAAGACAACGACTCTTTATTCTCACATTGCTGTTTATTGTGACTGCAATTAATTATATGGATCGCGCCAATCTTGCCGTTGCTGGTTCGAATATCCAGAATGATTTCAGTCTGACGCCAACACAACTGGGTTTGCTTTTCTCCATGTTTACCTGGGCCTACGCCGCCAGTCAAATTCCTGTCGGCTATGTTCTTGATCGCATTGGCTCACGTATTCTTTACGGTGGTGCAATTATTCTGTGGAGTATTTTTACCTTTATGATGGGGTTCGCCTCACACCATTTATTCGCGACGGCAACCGCTTCATTTGCCATGCTTCTGGCCTGCCGCGCATTAATTGGTGTTGCCGAAGCACCGTCCTTCCCGTCTAACACGAAAATAATCGCAACCTGGTTCCCAGACCATGAGCGAGCCCGTGCGACCGCGATTTATTCCAGTGCACAATACCTTGGTCTCGCGCTGCTGACACCTGCACTCGCCTTTATTGTGGCTAATTACGGTTGGGAAATGTCGTTTTATCTGTCCGGGGGCGCCGGGATTCTGTTTGGCATCTACTGGCTTATGTATTACCGCGATCCACAGCACAGCACCGCTGTGAACCAGGCAGAACTGGATTATATTAAAGCAGGCGGCGGCTATGGTTCGGCGAACCAATCCTCCGTGAGTGCAAAAATTAGCTGGCAAGATATTAAGTTCTTCCTCAGCAAAAAAACGATTTGGGGCCTGTTCATCACCCAGTTTGCCTGCTCGTCTACACTCTATTTTTTCCTGACCTGGTTTATTGTTTACCTGGAAAAAGGGCTGCATCTCTCTATTTCAAAAGCCGGGGTGGGTGCTATGCTGCCCTATATTATGGCGATGCTGGGGGTGCTTTGTGGCGGTACGCTAAGCGACATGCTGCTGAAAAAAGGAAAATCCCGAACGTTGGCACGAAAATTACCCGTTATGGCTGGCCTATGCGTCACCATGATTATCGGTCTGGTCAATTTCTTTGAAAGCCAGCCGGTTATTGCGATTATCATTCTGTCTGTTGCGTTCTTTGCTAACGCCTTTTCAAACCTGGGTTGGGTGGTCTGGAGTGATGTGATTCCTCGTAATTTCCTCGGCACGATGGGCGGCTTTTTAAATATTTGCGGGAACCTTTCTGGGATCGTTAGTCCAATTGTTATTGGGGTTATTCTCCAGCGCACGCAAAACTTCCAGTACGCCATGTGGTATATCGCAGGCGTCGCCGGACTGGGCTTATTAGCCTACATATTCTTGGTGGGAAAGATTGAAGTGATCCTGCCTGAAAAAAAGAATGCCGACACCGTGGATAAGAATACCATTAATCCGGCAACTGCCAACAAATAATGAGGTCATCATCAAAATGGGAAAAATAACCTGTAACGCTTGTCTGGCCCATGCGGAAAAAGACGTACGCTTTGAATCACGTGAAATCGAGCATGATGAACATGATGTCGTCGTGAAGGTCGCTTGCGGCGGCATCTGTGGCTCTGATATCCACTACTATCAGCATGGCCGCGCGGGGATGTCTGTCCTCAAGCATCCGATGGTGATTGGCCATGAGTTTGTTGGCGTGATCAGCAAAGTGCCAGCAGGCAGCGAGCTGAAAGTTGGCCAGACGGTTGCTGTGAACCCGTCCAGCCCCTGCAATCAGTGCGAGATGTGCCTTTCCGGCCATCAAAATCTGTGCGGCTCCATGTGCTTTATGGGCAGCGCGCAGTTCAATCCACATGTGAATGGCGGTTTTTCTGAATACGTGGTGGTAAAACCGGAGCAATGTATTCCTTACGATAGGCGCGTGCCTGCAAACGTGATGGCCTTTTCGGAACCGCTGGCGGTCGCTATTCATGCAGTAAAAAAGGCGGGCCAGTTGACCGGCAAACGCGTACTGGTGATTGGCGCAGGCCCCATTGGTTGTCTGATCGTCGCGGCGGCGCGCAGTGCAGGAGCATCTGAAGTGGTGGCTTCCGATCTCAGCCCACGCTGCCTGGAACTGGCTCGCCAGATGGGGGCCACTGCGGTGATGGATCCGCGGGTTGAAGAACAGGTTGTCTATTATCAGCAGCATAAAGGCTATTTTGATGTCGTGTTTGAGGCCTCTGGCGCGCCGATTGCCGTGACATCCACCGTCGATTTCACCCGCCCTGCAGGCACCATCGTTCAGGTGGGGATGGGCGCCAGCCCGGTAAGCTGGCCAGTGTCTCCGATGCTGGTTAAAGAACTCAATTGGGTCGGGTCATTCCGTTTTATCGGTGAGTTCATCACTGCGGTACGCTGGCTGGAGGATGGTCGCGTCGATCCTCGCCCGCTTATCAGCGCCGAGTTCCCGCCCCAGCAAATTGAAGACGCATTGATTACCGCCACAGACAAAAATGTCTCTGCTAAGGTGCTCATTCGTTTCGATTAACGGTGAAAAGCGCCCAGCCGGGCGCTTTGTTCTTAAAAGTGAAGTGTTATACAATAAATTACTTCAGCGACATCTTAACGGATACCCATCTTGAGCATAAAATCCATTCAAAAACAAAATGTTGTAAATGAAATTTATGATCAGATCTGCAGCAAGCTGCTGGACGGCAGTTGGGCGCCAGGTAGTCGTTTACCTTCGGAAGCGGAGCTAACTGCCTCATTTAACGTTAGCCGTGTCAGTGTACGTAGTGCGGTACAGCGTTTTCGTGATCTTGGGATAGTGGTGACACGGCAGGGTAGCGGCAGCTACGTGAGCGAAAACTTCACTCCACACATGTTGAGTAACGAGCCCCGCCCAATCATGCACCTAAGTCGCGAAGAATTTCACGATATGATGATTTTCCGCCAAACCGTGGAATTTAAATGTGTGGAACTCGCGGTCTTGCACGCTACCGAAGACGATATTCGTCAGCTCGAAGAAGCATTGAACAATATGCTGATCAACAAGGGTGACTATAAAAAGTATTCAGAAGCGGATTACGAGTTCCATCTGGCAATTGTCAAGGCCTCTCATAATAGTGTCTTTTACAATGTTATGAGTTCAATTAAAGATATCTATTACTATTATCTTGAAGAGCTCAACCGTGCACTGGGTATTACTCTTGAGAGCGTGGAGGCTCATATTAAGGTTTACATGTCCATTAAGAACCGCGATGCTAGTTCTGCTGTACAAGTTCTCAATGAAGCGATGTCTGGAAATGTTGTTGCTATTGAAAAAATTAAATCTATAGATATCTCTGGGGATAAATAATCGCAATTCCAGGCGGTAACCTGAATGGCTGTTGCTTTTATCTGGGAAATCATCTGCCTGCTGGTGTTTCGTTTTATTGATCTGCCTCCTGTATTAGATATAACCTTCAGGTTGATTTTTCTTCATGTTTCCTGTTTCGCCAGCCTGCTGCAAATTCAGCTGGCGTCTGGTAATTCAGCGATGAATGAGGACTGGACTCGTTATAGTCATGCCGCCAGCCATGAATAATTTTCCGGGCATGAAGAACTTCGCTGAACCAGTTCTCATTCAGGTATTCATCCCGAAAGCGACCGTTGAAACTCTCTATAAATCCGTTCTAAGTTGGCTTGCCCGGCTGGATTAAGCGTAACTCAACACTATGTTCAAAGGCCCATTGATCCAGTTCGCTGCAGGTAAATTCCGGGCCCTGATCGGTTCTTATTGTCGCCGGGTAGCCCCGAAATAGTGCGATGCTGTCCAGAATATGCGTGACCTGAACACCTGAAATACCGAAAGCAGCCGTGATCGTCAGACACCCTTTGTGAAATCGTATACCAATAATCACAGGATTTAGCCGGATGTTCTCGAACAACAACAGGCACAAAAAAGCCCGCAGGGCTTACGCCGAGCGGGCCTTCAGGACTTCATCGGATGACTCTGGTAATCACCGATGGAGAATTTTGGTGGGCTGGCGGGAGTTGAACCCGCGTCCGAAATTCCTACATACCATTTTAATCATAAGAAAAACAATTATTTACTTTTAAAAACAGTATGTTGTTATCATTTGGTGTTTTCCCATTTTATGCGTTTTTAATGCCCTGCCGCCAAAGTGCCGCCATTAATTGCCTTCTATTGGCTCATAAGGTAAAACTTCATCAATGGTCTTTTCAAGACGTCTGAAATCGGTTATTGGATAAAATTTAACCAAATCTTCATGAAAGTTTTGAATTTCTCTATTTTGTATATGATCGATTGCCTTATCAAATTCTGTATCTCTTTTAATTGGATAATCTAAGGTTTTAAGAAGTTGCCATGATATAGGCTTTGTTAATTTGAATGTTTTAGAAAGAGTTGGGCAATATAAATTTGTTGTCATTTGCTTGTAAGTTGCTTTAGGTGGAATTACAACATTAATTGCCAAGTTGCTATGCTTGATGGATGTTATTTTAGTTGAGCGATATGCTATGCCAATTATAGGTGAGCGCTCTCTTTTGCTTATCCATTGCATTAATATGTTAGGAATGATGTACTCTTCATTAAACGCTGCATCAGGTTGCTTTTTAATGTAGTTGCATGCAATTATTAATGGCCACAAACATAAATATGAAATTAATATCTCCTCGGGGATAACTCTTAGAATATAATCTTTTTTAAGGGATATTGACGAGTTTAATAATTCCGAGGAGAAGTTTAATATTAACTTGTCGGTTGGGCTGCTTATCGATTTAAATGACGATATATAAAGTCTATCAAAGTCAGGCTTTCCCATTTCTTGCCAGCAAATATATAGTGATGTTCCGAGGTATAGACAAGGAAGGCCAGCAACAGAATATCTTTGTGCACTTACTAAGTGCCTCATTGTAAATGGGATGTGAAATAATTCCTTGCGATCTTCTAAAAACCGATCTGATTTCCTTACTCTATATAATGGTCTGTCATCATTACAAATTTCGTTCAGGTTTATACAAATGTTTTTAAGATGCTCACTTTTACTTTTACTACTAAAGGTCTTATCGAAGAGGTCGTAGGCAGCTTGAATATCACCTGACAAAAAATGCTCTAAACACTCAGATATGGTGTCTTGAACATCGTAGATGGTCCTCATATAACGTCGTAGCCTTTGCATAGCCATTTTAGTTGATAAGTGATGATGATTTGCTAGGGAAGGTGCGAACAAGTTCCTGATATGAGATCATCATATTCATCCGGAGCG
>NZ_JBEAJL010000106.1:0-32998 GCF_040065275.1 Klebsiella sp. JB_Kp042 | reverse complement strand
TTTAATCAGCGAGTCAGCTTGGGAAGAAATGACCTGCTTATTCGCACCTTCCCTAGCAGTAACTGGATACTTTATTAAAGACAAAAATCTTAAACAAACATTTAAATCATTATTTACCAAGTATAACACAAGATTACTAACCCCATATGCAATAGCCTTTCTAGCATACACATGCTCATATTTTTATCTATCCATAGGTATCAGTAAAATACATATCAAACATATTGTCGGCGCTATTATTTACCCATTTTATCATTTATGGTATATCCCAGCCATTCTGCTCTTTATTTCGTACACAAAAATAATCAACAAAAACAATAGGTTTATTTTTGGGGCGTTTATTATATCAACAATAGTCTCTATTACGTGGTATGCTTATGGTGAAACTTTAACCTCCTCATATCCCTTAATAAAATATTTGGGTGATAAAAGGTTTTATTATTATTACTCATTCTTTTTGCTTGGGTATATTTTAGGAAATGATACTATAGTAAGTATAAGGGTAGATGTATCTCTGATTTTATGCCTCATAGTACCACTGTTGAAACATTTTATTAATCCCTCCCCACTTCTTGATGCGATGTTTTGGTATTTATTTAATCTATCTCTTATCAATTTAACAGTCACTACGTGCCGAAAATCGTTAATTATTAATGAAAACTTACTAACAAAACTTGGAAAAATATCACTGCCAGTATATCTTTGGCATGTAGCTATCATAAGTATAGTGGCTACGCTCGTTGATACGAATAATTCATTGTATTATATCATAGTAACTCTTCTAGTTATTGCTCTTTCCTTGTTTTTCATCTACGCCCACAATAAAAACAAACTGTTAAATAAATTTTTTTACGGTGAGCCAACTTAGATAAACAAAAAACTCAATTAGAACTAGCATCATAATGAAGGTGGCGAGTGTTAATTAACGCCACCGATAAAATATATAAAGATTTTCCATTAGATTTATAATAGTAAGGGTAATGAGCTTACCCCCTCCTTCTCCATCAGTTTCAGTATCATTGCCGTGTGTGGTGCAGCCTAATGATAAGTGCTGTATCCCATAGTTAGACGTTCTTCCTGAGGTGAAATAACAAAATATTCGTACCATAATCAGAAGCCAATACCGACACAGCTACAGCTGTTTGTACAGGACTTAATACTACCGAAACGTTTAAACACACTAGTTTTAGTTCCATGTACTTTTTGAAATTTCCGGGGTTTCAGCCATCAGCCGGTACTCTTCCGGTGTCAGATTATTCAAGGATTCATGGGGGTACTCGCATTCATATTCAACCAGCCAACGTTCTGTAATTTTCTGAGCTTCATTCAGAGTGCTGAACAGATAAAAAAACCTGTATTTCTGTCCGGTAGGTCAGGTTAAACCGTTCGATAAAGGCATTCTGCTTTAGTTTACCTAGTTTAATAAATTCCAGTATTACAACATACTCTTCAGCCCACTGCACCAGAGCCAGTGAGATTTATTCCAGTCCATTGTCCGCCCGTACCGTCAGTGAATATCCACGGTTTGCCACTATTCTATCCATCACTCTCACAACCCACTGCGCCGGGATATTCAAGTCAATTGCTATTGCGAGGGTTTCGCGGTTAAAGCCATCCACCACATTGAAGATCCGGAAGCGCCTGCCACAAACCTGCGCATCGTGCACAAAATCTATCGACCAGTTCTGGTTAAGAGCTTCAGGCGTCACCAGTGGCGTCGGGTTACGTACAGGAAAACGCAGCCTTTCACTGCAACGAAAATTCAGTTTCAGCAGTCAGTAAACCCGGTGAACGCGTTTATGGTTTCAGGTATTACCCTGCCTGTACAGCAGCTGGAACAGCATCTTAAAACCGTAGCGAGGATAGCTTTCTGCCAGCTCAGTCAACGCATAGATCACCGATTCATCACGCTGGGGACCGGCGGATAAAGATACACCGTCCTGCTCAGCAAAAACGTCCTGCAGGCCTAGCGTCAACACATGGCAAAGTCTCGACGGACTTCATAACGGCAATGATCGGATATTCGGCGAATCGGGCTTTACGCATGGGACTCTCCTCAGTGGACATAATCAGTATGTCGGAAGATCTCTCAGATGCAGTTCTCATGGTGACTCCCACCAATCATTTTCCCGACACCGTGCCGATTCCAGCTATTTTAGCAGCACGGACAGCTCAGCATGGGGTCAATATATGAGATGGCGCGGGTAGGTATATATCAAGCATATGCGGATGTCTGCTCTATGCATATGGCTTACCGCTGGCTAACGCTGCCCGGCCGCCCCCAGAGACTGGGTATGATGATATTGTACGAGCAGTATTTCCCTCGGGTCATGCCTGCGTCCCTGTCAACGAAGGCTGGCAGGCCTCCCCTGACCTGCTCCTTCAGCTTTTCTACACGGACCATGTCGTCTGGGGTGATGGTCAGCAACGCCGGGAATATCCTGCAGCCATTGTTTTGAAAATATGCTGTGTTTTTACTGAATCAATCTACCATTAATTATGGATTATCAATGTATTAAAAACGTGACAAATGGATGTAAAACCGCGGTGCTGGATTAGCTGACGACGCTTAAAAGGTAATATGAGGATATTAATATGGCTGCAACAAACGGTATGATTGATGCTGATGATGCTGTAATTTTACTCATTGATCATCAGAGTGGATTATTCAACACAGTACGTGATGTGCCTGTCCCTGACTTGCGTAATTATGTTACAGCGATTGCCAAGGTCGCCACGCTTTTAAACATTCCAGTGATCACAACGGCCTCTGTTCCTGACGGTCCCAATGGTCCTCTTATCCCGGAGATCCATAAGTATGCACCACACGCCATCTATGTTCCGCGTACCGGGCAGATTAATACGTGGGACAATCCGGCGTTTGTGAAGGAAGTTGAAAAGACAGGCCGAAAAACCCTGATTATTGCCGGCACACTCACCAGCGTTTGCATGGCGTTTCCTGCTGTGAGTGCCGTCCAGGAAGGGTACAACGTTTACTGTGTTGTGGATGCCTCGGGTAACTGGTCAAAAATCGCGACCGATACGACCATTGCGCGCGTGGCACAGGCAGGTGCGATCCCGACAGATACATTTGCCATTGTCGCGGAACTCATGAGAACGTGGAATCGTGCAGAAGGCTCCCGCTTTGCTGAAATCCTGGCAGAGCATGTCTGTCCTGAGTACAAGTGCCTGATTGAAAGTTTTGCAAAAGCACAGGAAATAGCCAGAACCGGCCCTGAAACCAATCTGGAACATTATCAGTAAAGTCCGGAGCTCCCTGAGGAGGGGCCAGAGGCGAAAGCCTGTTTCCTGTCAGCCCTGCGATACTGGCCAAAAGAAACAGCACTGTCCTCTTTTTACCTGATATTAAACGTCCTGTGCCGAACCCTGTTTCAGGGACAGGATGTTTTACTCCCCAACCGGAGCGGATACTTATGTGAGTATTTTTTCTGAATAACAGACATAACGATGCTTCGTGCCCCTTAACCACCATTCAATACAGTCAAATGTTACGACGCCGTTCGAAAGATATGAGCTGGTGACAATATTGTTTTTATAATGTTTTTAATTGCCAGTGGGTTGGTTTATTTTCAAACCCCATGAATAAATCGAATAAATACCCCCTTCAATATTAAGACTGCTTATGATACTTATTAAGCTAAGGTATTTATTTTTTAATTGGCAAACGTACAGGCAGGGAAAGTCAGGCGTTATTTGTTTATTAATTTAACAAATCCCTTTCATGATTAACCGCCTGTTAAAACATCGTCAAAGAACAACGATAATCATTGCAGGCATACACATAAGGTTTACGGTATGCGAAATCAAATCCTTCCCTCCAGCGACGTCATGGCGCATCGACGACTACAGAAAGAAAAAAATTAAATAAAATCGTCGCCCCTCTAACAACGCGGTAAAACATGATGAATAAAGCCACTACTCTCTCAGGCAATATAACAACACGCCCTAACTGGCACTGGCAGGATAACATCTGGACACTGGGCCTCTATGGTACAGCAGTCGGGGCGGGAACGCTGTTCCTGCCCGTGGAAATCGGCATCCGTGGCCCGGTCATTTTTCTTGTCATGCTCCTGCTGGGCCTGCCGTTATCCCTGATACCACATTTGCTCCTGTGCCGTGTGTATATGCGTGAAGAGCAGACTGAAAATGGATCGCTGCCGATCTTCGGTTCCTTCTTCAACGGACGTGACAAAAATCTGATCACGCTGTTCTACTGCGTGACCTTCTTCCCGGTCACACTGGTTTACGGGGTGGCGCTAATTAATGCGCTGAATAATTTCCTGACAGAACATCTGCACATTACCGCCATCAGCCGTGGACCGCTGTCATTTATCGTGGTCGCTGCACTGTATGCGGTACTGAGCAAGGGGCGGGACAGAGTTGTGGCCATCATGAGCGCGCTGGCACTGCCATTCGCGGCATCTGTCCTGCTGATCGCTATATCACTTATTCCGAACTGGCATCTGTCTAACCTGACCGGAGCGGCGGCTGAAATGAAAGCCACGCCGCTTCCGGTGACACTGAAAAATATCTGGCTGACGCTGCCGCTTATCACCTTTTCGTTCTGCTGTGCGCCGATGGTTTCTCCTCTGACCTCTTACTACCGCGAAAGAAAAGCGGAGGGTGAGAACAAGGCGTTGTTCGTGATCCGCATCGCCTATATAGCCATCTTCGTCAGTATCCTCTTCTTCGTCCTGAGCTGTGTACTGAGTATCACGCATGACAACTTTGTGCAGGCGAAGGCGGAAAACCTGAATGTGCTGTCCGTGATGAAGGGAAGCGGTGACTTCAGCCTGATTTACCACATTGCCCCACTCATCGCGATTATCGGTATGACGAAATCCTTCCTGGGCGTGGGTCTGTCGGTCGCACAAACGTTCGGTCAGCTGGCAGCCAGCGTATCCGGGAAAAAGGCCAGCGTCAGCAAACGCATGGCCTCTCTGGCGCTGTTTCTGCTGACCTTTGGCATCGTGTACACGAACCCGGATGTACTAAACCTGATTGAAACCTTCTGCGGGCCGCTGATTGCGGTGATCCTGTTCCTGATCCCCGCATACCTCATATACACCCGTCCGGCGCTGGCGCAGCTTCGTGGCGTGACGGTATTGCTGGTTGTTCTGGGGGGGCTGGCAACGCTGTCTGCGTTGCTCTGGTCCATGTTTTAATCAGCGATAATGGCTTCAGAAATAGCGAGGCTCTGTACAGGTGTAAACAGAGCCGTTTTCATACGGTAGCTCGTCTCGTGCTCCCAGGCGCCCCTGCCGTCGCAGAACCGGGTAACGATGCGGAAAACCGTATCGTGGGTATCGTTCAGCCGCCGCCTGCCGTGCGGCAATAACGGGTTCGTCATGCGGGATAGACTGACGGTAGGGATAAACCATTCTGCCCAGGTTCAAACCCCGGCAGGCCTGGCGGATACGGAGTCCGGTTGACGTTATCAGATGCGTGGCCAACTCACGCTTACGGGCTGGTTTTAACGCTTTTTTCGATAACGTCTTTCAGCGCCCGGTTCCCAAGTCTGAGATCGGCAAACATCTGTTTAAGGCGCCGCTTCTCCTCCTCAAGCTCTTTTATCTGTTTAATTTCAGAACGCCACATTTAGACTTCCCGTTAAACCAGCTGGCTTCAGCGTTATCCCCCTGCCGGCAGACATTTTTAACAGTTCCTCCGGCTTCAACCGGCTTAATTATGACCGCGATCGGATGTTCAATAAAACGAGCGTTATGCATAGCGATCGCCTTCGTTGGCAGAGTGATTAGGCCGGAGGATCGCTAAATGTGAAGGGCACGATGATGCGGGATACTGACAGAACACTCGCCGACCGGGTCTCTTTTCCCCTCCCTGCAGGCACTCAAAAGAGGTCATATTCAAGTAATATTGCATTTTTTGTAAGCAAAAATGGATGAATATAAATTCGCAATTATATTTAAAAAGTATGTAACAAACAGTCACCTGCGTTAAATCGGTAAAACCGAACGAACCATGCAATAAATGAGGATTGCAATGAAATTAACCCCGATAGTGAAAGGGTTAGCGTTAGCGGGCATGTTAAGTAGTCTCGCTTTCGCCGCCTGGGCAGATACGTCAGCCAAAGAGGCAACCGAAGCGACCAAAAAAGCGAACGATGCCCTCTACAACCAACTCCCCTTCTCCGATAACACCGATTTCACCAATGCGCATAAAGGCTTTATTGCCGCCCTGCCGCCAGAGGTCATCAAAGGCGAACAGGGCAATGTCATCTGGGATCCGGGCCAGTACGCCTTCATTAAAGAAGGGGAAAAAGCGCCAGAAACCGTAAACCCGAGCCTGTGGCGACAGTCGCAACTGATCAAAATCAGCGGCCTGTTTGAAGTCACCGACGGGGTCTACCAGATCCGCAACCTCGATCTCTCCAATATGACAATCATTGAGGGCAAAGAGGGGATCACCGTCGTAGACCCGCTGGTCTCAGCTGAAACCGCCAAAGTCGGCATGGATCTCTACTATAAAAACCGGGGTAAAAAACCGGTCGTCGCGGTGATCTACACCCACAGCCACGTTGACCACTACGGCGGCGTGCGCGGCGTGGTGGATGAAGCCGACGTCAAAGCGGGTAAAGTAAAAATCTACGCGCCGTCCGGCTTTATGGAAGCGGCGGTGGCGGAAAATATCATGGCCGGGAACGTCATGAGCCGCCGCGCCAGCTATATGTACGGCAACCTGCTGAAGCCGGACGCTAAAGGCCAGGTGGGCGCGGGCCTGGGGACGACCACCTCGGCAGGCACCGTCACCCTGATTGCGCCAACCAACATCATTGATAAGGATGGCCAGAAAGAGGTGATAGACGGCCTGACCTATGACTTCATGCTGGCGCCAGGCTCCGAAGCGCCGTCAGAAATGCTGTGGTATATCGAAGAGAAGAAATTGATCGAATCCGCAGAGGATGTCACCCACACCCTGCATAACACCTACTCGCTGCGCGGGGCGAAGATCCGTGAGCCGCTGCCGTGGTCGAAATATATCAACCAGGCGATCGTTCGCTGGGGCGATAAGGCTGAGATCATAATGGCCCAGCACCACTGGCCGACCTGGGGCAACGAGAACGTGGTTAACCTGCTGAAGAGTCAGCGTGACCTGTATCGTTACATCAACGACCAGACCCTGCGGATGGCGAACGAAGGCCTGACCCGCGATGAAATCGCCGCTAACTTTAAGCTGCCGGACGGCCTCGCCAATACCTGGGCTAACCGCGGCTACTACGGCTCGGTCAGCCACGATGTGAAGGCCACCTACGTGCTGTATCTCGGCTGGTTCGACGGCAACCCGGCCACCCTTGACGAACTGCCGCCGGAAGAAGCGGCGAAGAAGTTCGTCGAGTACATGGGCGGCGCGGATGCCATCCTGAAGAAAGCGAAAGAGGATTACGACCAGGGTAACTACCGCTGGGTTGCCCAGGTGGTGAGCAAAGTCGTCTTCGCCGACCCTAACAACCAGCAGGCGCGTCATCTGGAAGCCGATGCCCTGGAGCAATTAGGCTATCAGGCGGAGTCCGGCCCGTGGCGTAATTTCTACCTTACCGGCGCCCAGGAACTGCGCAACGGCGTGGTGAAAGGTCCGACCCCGAACACCGCCAGCCCGGACACCGTCCGCGCCATGACCCCGGAAATGTTCTTTGATTATCTGGCGGTCCATATTAATGGCGAAAAAGCGGGCAATGCGAAGTCGGTCTTCAATATCGATCTGGGCAATGACGGCGGTAAATATAAACTGGAACTGGAAAACGGTGTGCTGAACCACACCGCCAATGCGCAAGCCAAAGAGGCGGATGCCACCCTGACGCTGGATCGCGCTACCCTGAATAAAATCATTCTCAAAGAAGAGACCCTGAAGCAGGCGGAAGATAAGGGGGAAGTTAAAATCAGCGGTAACGGGGCTAAACTCGATGAAATGTTAGGCTATATGGACCCGTTTGACTTCTGGTTTAACATCGTGACGCCGTAATGATTCGCTGACGGCTATCCTGGTAACAAGGCGGTGATCCCGCCTTGTTATTATCTCCTGCCCGGTCAGTACTCCGCAGGCAGCGGTCGATCGATAGAGATCAGTTTGCCACGTTTCATCGTGATATATCCCCCCGCCTTTAAGTCCGCCAGCACGCGAAACACATGAGTGCGCGAAAGATTGGTACGCCGGATGATAAATAACGCCAGCCCCTCATTTTCACCCTCATGCGTATGCTGCCGATACTAATAGCGATACAGCATCGGACGAATCGTCTGGTAGCTGGTGACCTGGCGACGTTCATTGTGCAGGTCGATGGTAAAGATACTCATGAACACCAACACCTTCGCCAGCGCCTCAACGCGCTGCGGGTGGGTAGCAATAAAAAGGCGATCAAAAGTGGCGTAGGAAATTTTACGCAGCGTCACGGTTGCGCTTCCGGTATATTCAAATTTCGCCAGCGGGCAATACCGCTCCATCAGGCCAATCGGCATATGCTCAATAGTATTACCGATATTCAACCCATCATCCGGCATTAATATGGATAGCGAACCCTCGGTGCAAAAATAAATATACCCCGGCTGCGGGCACCATTTTTTATTGGCGGCGAGAATAACCTCTTCACCTTCCACGAGGATATCGGCAAAAAAGTCGGCTATGGCTAACCTCTTATAATAACTATGTATTTCCTGGAAATTCATTCTCTGCCCTCGCCTGCGCCGTTAGCGACAGTATAGCAGCCCTCGCCTGCTAAAGACGAGGGGATCCTTTAGCGGCGCCGCGCCAGTCCCATATGGGACTATTCAGCGGAATATTAGTCTTTAGAATAAACGACAAGCCATTCACTTTTTAAGCGGGAGATATTTTTTATTTCCGCATAATAAATTACCTGAGAGGTAGTGATGAAATTAAATCAGATAGCCAAAAATCTGGCGCTGGCCGGAATGTTATCGTCTTTGTCGGTAACCGCCTTCGCCGCCGCGCAACAACAGGATGCCACACCGGCCACGCGGGAGGCGAACCAGGCGCTATACCGTAAACTGCCGTTTGCGGATAAAACCGACTTTAACAACGCCCATCAGGGATTTATCGCGCCCCTGCCGCCGGCGATGCTCAAAGGTGACCAGGGAAAT
Source organism: Klebsiella sp. JB_Kp042 (assembly GCF_040065275.1). Lineage (NCBI taxonomy): Bacteria > Pseudomonadati > Pseudomonadota > Gammaproteobacteria > Enterobacterales > Enterobacteriaceae > Klebsiella > Klebsiella sp. JB_Kp042. Next base: position 23,864 of record NZ_JBEAJL010000106.1, on the reverse strand, counting down.
ATTATCTGGGATCCGGCCAAATATAATTTCGTCAAAGAGGGCGAAAAGGCGCCGGACACCGTCAATCCCAGCCTGTGGCGACAGTCGCAGCTGCTTAATATCGGCGGTCTGTTCAAAGTCACCGACGGCGTTTACCAGATCCGTAATCTCGATCTTTCCAATATGACCATTATTGAAGGCAAAACCGGGATCACCATCATCGACCCGCTGCTAAGCGCCGAACCGGCTAAAGAGGCTCTGGCGCTCTATTTTGCCCACCGGCCGAAAAAACCGGTGGTGGCGGTGCTGTTTACCCACAGCCATGTGGACCACTACGGCGGTATCCGCGGGGTGGTGGATGAAGCCGATGTCAAAGCCGGAAAAGTGAAGATTTACGCCCCGGACGGCTTTATGAAAGAAGCGGTTTCCGAAAATATCATGGCCGGTACCGCGATGAGCCGCCGCGCCAGCTATATGTATGGCAACCTGCTGAAGCCGGACGCCAAAGGTCAGGTTGGCGCCGGTCTCGGCACCACCACCTCGGCGGGTACCGTCACGCTGATCCCGCCGACCAACTACATTACCCATACCGGTCAGCAGGAAGTGATCGACGGCCTGACCTATGACTTTATGATGGCGCCGGGCTCGGAAGCGCCGTCTGAGATGCTGTGGTATGTCAAAGAGAAGAAAATGATCGAGGCGGCAGAGGATGTCACCCATACCCTGCACAACACCTACTCGCTGCGCGGCGCCAAAATCCGCGATCCGCTGGCGTGGTCGAAATACATCAATGCCGCCATCGACCGCTGGGGCAACGATGCGGAAGTGATTATCGCGCAGCACCACTGGCCGACCTGGGGCAACGATAATATCGTTAAGCTGATGAAAGGTCAGCGCGATATGTATCGCTATATCAACGACCAGACTCTGCGGATGGCGAATTTGGGCATGACCCGCGATGAGATCGCCGCCAACTTCAAGCTGCCGGAGTCCCTTGAGAAACAGTGGTCCAGCCGCGGCTACTACGGTTCCGTCAGCCACGATGTGAAAGCGACCTACGTCTTCTACCTCGGCTGGTTCGACGGCAACCCGGCCACCCTCGACGAGCTGCCGCCAGAGCAGGCGGCGAAGAAGTTCGTGGAATATATGGGCGGCGCCGATGCCATCATGCAGAAAGCCAAAGCCGACTACCAGCAGGGGAACTACCGCTGGGTGGCGCAGGTGACCAGCAAAATCGTCTTCGCCGATCCGAACAATCAGCAGGCGCGTCATCTGGAAGCCGACGCCCTGGAGCAGCTCGGGTATCAGGCGGAAGCCGGGACCTGGCGCAACTTCTACCTCACCGGCGCTCAGGAGCTGCGTAACGGCGTGCAGAAACTGCCGACCCCGAACACCGCCAGTCCGGATACCGTGCGGGCGATGACGCCGGAAATGTTCTTCGATTACCTCGGGGTGCATATCAACGGCGAAAAAGCCGGGGCGGCTAAAGCGGTCTTTAACATCGACCTCGGTAAAGACGGCGGCAAGTACAAACTGGAGCTGGAAAACGGCGTGCTTAACCATACCGCCAATGCGGTAGCCGACAACGCAGACGCCAGCATCTCGCTCAGCCGTGACACCCTGAATAAGATCATCCTGAAACAGGAGACGCTGAAGCAAGCTCAGGCCAACGGCGAGGTTAACATTAGCGGCAATGGCGCTAAGCTCGACGAAATGCTGAGCTATATGGACACCTTTGCCTTCTGGTTCAACATCGTCACCCCGTAAGCGCAACGCGCCCCACGCTCCCCCGCCGCCTGCCAGGCCGCGGGGGAACTTTATCTTCAGGCAAACGCGCCGAGGGTTTGCCATCCCCCCGCCCGCGGCTCAAAATACGCTGAGGACAACTTTTTTGCGCGGAGGTATTTATGGCGCTTTATCACCATGCGCTGGTACTGATTAACAGCAGTCAGGACGGCGTCCCGCTGCTCGAGCATGCCGCCAGAATGGCGGAAGAGAACAGCATGCGCATCACTATCGCCCACATCAGCACCGACTACCGGGCGCTGAACTATGTTTCCGACAGCCTGCGCGACGATCAGGTCTCCCAGGAGGTGATCCAGGCCAAAGCCCTGCTCAACGAGCTGGCCTGCACCGTCTCCCTGCCGGTGGATACCCTCTCGCTGGTGACCACCCGCCGCTTTGAAGATGTCGAAACCTGCGTTCGACAGCGGCAGATCGATTTAATTATTGCCGGACACCATAACCGGCTGCTGGGCGTCCTCTCCTCACACTCGCTGGAGTACATCAACCACTTGACCATAGACGTGCTGATCAAGCACCTGCCCTAGCGCAAGGCGGCCTGCAGCAGGGAAAAACAGTCTTCGATAAGCGGCGGCAGCGCCTGCGGCCCGCGCATCAGGGCCACCGTGCGGGTCAACGCCGGCTGCTGCAGCTGGGCGACCTTGAGCGCCGGGTCCTGCAGATGGGTGGTGTACAGCTCCGGCAGTATCGCCACCGCTAAGCGCGAGCGCACCAGGCCATACAGGGTTTCGATATAGTCCACCTGGTAGCGGGTGGTCAGCGTCAGGCGATGGCTCTCCACTAATGCCGCTACCAGCCGCTGAATATTGCCCTTCGAGAAGACGGCAATGTCCCGCCCCACCAGCTGTTTCCACGGCAGATGCGCCTGCGCGGCCAGCGGATCGTCGCGGTGCAGCACCGCCACGAAGGGATCGTCGCGCAGCGGATAGACCAGCAGTTCTGCGGGCAGTGAGCTGTCGATCGCCCCGATGCCGAAATCAATCTCGCCGCGCAACAGCGCCTGGATGAGCGCATCGTTAGTCTGATCGTGAAATTCAATACGCAGGCGGGGAAAGGCCTGGGCCAGGGTCTGCGGCAGCAGCGGAAACAGCAGCGAACTGACCGACGGCACCAGGCCGATGCGCACCGTCCCGTCGCCGCCCGCCTCGACGATCTGCTGCATATCGAAAAAGGCCGCCTGCGCCACGCTGAGGATCCGCTGGGCGTGGGGTAAAATCGCCGCCCCCAGTTCAGTCAGGGTGACCGCCGAAGCGGTGCGGTTGACCAGCTTGCCGCCGAGCACCGTTTCAATCTGCCGCAGAGCGCTGCTCAGCGCCGGCTGGCTAATCGCCAGCCGACTGGCGGTATCGGTAAAATGGCGCAGCTGGGCCAGGGTGACGAAATACTGAAGCTGTTTAAGAGAGAGCGCGGGCAGCCGCTGCCAGGGTTCGTTCATCATCGGGTTCGCTACGGTGGTCCTGCACAATAACCCGAGCTTATCGGGTGATAAATTTATTCATCTGGGCAAACGTTTGCTGTGCCCCTAGAGTATCCGCATTATCCTTGTGCCGGAGTGGTTATGTCCAGCAATGCTCAAGTCCGCCGTCGCGCCGTGCAGGCCGCGCGCGGCGAATCCCCGTTTGATCTGCTGCTGGTCGATGCGCAGATCGTCGATATGGCCACGGGCGAAATCCGCCCGGCTGACGTCGGTATCGTCGGCGAGATGATCGCCAGCGTCCACCCGCGCGGCAGCCGCGTCGACGCCCATGAAGTGCATTCCCTGTCCGGCGGCTACCTGTCGCCCGGCCTGATGGACACCCACGTGCACCTCGAAAGCTCCCACCTGCCGCCCGAGCGCTACGCCGAAATCGTCCTCACCCAGGGCACCACCGCCGTGTTCTGGGATCCGCATGAGCTGGCTAATGTGCTCGGCGTCAAGGGCGTGCGTTACGCGGTAGACGCCAGCCGCCACCTGCCGCTGCAGGTGATGGTCGCCGCGCCGTCGAGCGTGCCCTCCACCCCCGGCCTCGAAATGTCCGGCGCCGATTTCGCCGGCGCGGAAATGGAGACCATGCTCGGCTGGCCGGAAGTGCGCGGCGTGGCGGAAGTGATGGATATGCACGGCGTGCTGCACGGTAGCGAGCGGATGCAGGAGATTGTCCAGGCCGGTCTCAACAGCGGAAAACTGATTGAAGGCCACGCCCGCGGGCTGAGCGGCGCCGACCTGCAGGCCTACCTCGCCGCCGGCGTCACCTCCGATCACGAACTGACCTCGGCGGACGACGCGCTGGAAAAACTGCGCGCCGGGCTGACGATCGAGATCCGCGGCTCGCACCCCTACCTGCTGCCGGATATCGTGGCGGCGTTGAAAACGCTGCCGCACCTCTCTTCGCAGATCACCGTCTGCACCGACGACGTGCCGCCGGATATGCTGCTGGAGAAAGGCGGGATCATCGCCCTGCTCAACCTGCTGATCGAGCATGGATTACCGGCGGTCGATGCGCTGCGTTTCGCCACCCTCAACGCCGCTATTCGCCTGCAGCGCCACGATCTCGGGCTGATTGCCGCCGGGCGACGCGCCGACCTGGTGGTGTTTGATTCCCTGGAGAAACTGGCGGCCCGCGAAGTCTACGTTGGCGGGGAACGGCTGGCCCATGCCGGCCGCCTGCTGAAGCCGATCGCCCCGGCGCCGGGCGTGACGCCGCCGCGCGATACCTTGCAGATAGCCCCCCTCGCCGCCGATGACTTTATCCTGCGCATCAAGGGCATTCGCCACGGCGTCGCCCGCCTGCGCCATATCCGCGGCGCGCGCTTCACCCAGTGGGGTGAGGTCGAAGTGCAGATCCGCGACGGCCAGGTCCAGCTGCCCGCCGGCTTCAGCCTGATCTGGGTCAAGCACCGCCACGGCCGCCATCAGGCGACGCCGCAAATCGCCCTGCTTGAAGGCTGGGGCGAGCTGCGCGGCGCCATCGCCACCAGCTATTCCCACGATTCACACAATCTGGTGGTGCTCGGGCGCAATGCTGAGGATATGGCGCAGGCGGCCAACCAGCTTATCGCCTCCGGCGGCGGGATGGCGCTGGCGCAACGGGGCGAGATCCTAGCCCATGTGGCGATGCCGATTGCCGGCATGCTGTCGGATCTCCCGGCCGCCGAGCTGGCGCGTCAGTTCCGCGAGCTGCGCGATCTGAGCAGCAAAGTCGCCGACTGGGAGCCGCCGTACCGGGTCTTTAAGGCCATTGAAGGCACCTGTCTTGCCTGTAACGCCGGGCCGCATTTAACCGATTTGGGTCTGACCGACGGCGGCAGCCGCCAGATAGTCGACCCGTTGATAGCCTGCCGGGAAACCCCGGCGCCAACGCCTCACAACAATAATCCTCAGGGAGCCTGAGCATGGCCGATAACACACTTCACTCTTCCGCCCGCGATAACTGGCTGGAGCGCCGCTTTGCGCTGCGCTCGCGCGGCGGCACGCTGCGCAGCGAATGCCTGGCCGGGATCACCGGTTTTCTCGCTGCCGCCTATTTACTGGTGGTCATCCCGGGACTGCTGGCGATCGGCGGAATGGACAAAGGCGCCGCCACCACCGGCACCATTCTGGTCTTCGTCGTCGGCTCGCTGCTGATGGCGTTTTACGCCAACCTGCCGTTTATCGTCGGCCCGGGCATTGGCGGCTCAGTGCTGGTGGGGGTCACGCTGGCCGGTAGCGAGGGGATTGGCTGGCAGACAGGCCTCGGGATCGCCTGCTGGTCGGGGGTTCTCTTCTTCCTGCTGACCCGCTTTGGCCTGCGCGAAGTGGTCACCCGCTCGGTGCCGCAGTCGATCAAGCTGGGGCTGACGGCCTCCATCGGCCTGTTCGTCGCCGTCCTCGGCTTTCGCAACGCCGGGCTGGTGCTCGCCAATGCCAAAACCAACGCCCTGATGCTCGGCGACTTCCTCGCCCCCGGCGCGCTGGTGGCGCTGTGCGGCCTGTTCCTGGCGATAGCCCTGCAGGCGCGTAAGGTGCCGGGCGCCATTTTGTGGGCCATTCTGTGCGCTACCCTGGTGGGGATCCCGTTCGGCGTCACGAAACTGCCGACGCATTTTATCGATGTCCCCCACTCGCTGGCCCCGGTGCTGGGAGAGGTTGACCTGCTGGGGGCGTTAAACATCGCCTTCCTGCCGTTCCTGTTCGTCTTTTTCGCTTCTGAGTTTTTCTCCACCATGGGGACGACGCTGGCGGTGGGCGGCGAGGCGGGTCTGCTGGATGAAGAAGGCAACATGCCGCAGATTAATCGCCCGTTTATGGTCGATTCGATTGCCGCGGCGCTCGGCCCGTGGGTAGGTATTCCGGCGGCGACGGCGCTGATTGAGTCCTCGGCGGCGGCGGAAGCCGGCGGCAAAACCGGCCTCACCGCGCTGTCAGCGGCGGTGATGTTCCTGCTGATGCTGCTGTTCACGCCGGTGGCGCTGATGATCCCGAAGGAGGCCACCGCCCCGGCGCTGATCCTGATCGGCCTGAACATGTTCAGCGGCCTGCGCAAAGTGGATCTCGGCAACTTCACCGACGGCCTGCCGGTGCTGATGATGGTGATGATCACCCTCATCGCCAACAGCTTCGGCACCGGCATCGCCGGCGGGCTGCTGTTTTACATTGTGATCAAGGCCATCGCCGGCAAGTGGCGGGAAATCCCGATTGGCCTGTGGGTGCTGGCCGTCCCGCTGGTCTACTACTTCGCGACCTTAGTTAGACATTAAGCCCTTCACAATGTGATTTCACCTCTTCATATAACAAACGCACCGCGGCAGAGAGCTGTTTGCGGTGCGGACAAATCAGGTTCAACGGCACCACATCCCCCTGGTAACGCGGTAGCAGGCGCCGCAGGCGGCCCGCCCGCAGATCGTCGCTGACGTCGAGCATCGATTTATAGGCAATGCCCTCCCCGGCCACCGCCAGCCGGCGGATCACCTCCGCGTCGTCGCTCATCACCGTGCCGGAGACCTTCTGCTGCAGGACTTCGCCGTCGAGGCTCAGCGACCAGCGGTCGAACGGGCGGCCGCGCAATATGTAGATCAACGCATTGTGCTGGCCGAGCTCCTCAAGGGTCTGCGGCTCGCCGTGGCGGGCGATCCACTCAGGAGAGGCCACCAGCACCCGACGATTTTCCGGCGCCACCGGCAGCGAAATAAACGAGGCGTCATCGTTATTGCCATAGCGAAACGCGACGTCCACCGGATCTTTAAACACGTCGGTCAGCTGGTCGGAAAAGAGCAGCCGCAGGCGCAGCGCCGGGTGGCGTTGCCGAAAGTCGCGGAACAGGGTCAGGAGCAGGTTACGCCCGAGATCCGATGGCACGGCGATCTGCAGCATGCCGCGAATTTCATCGTCCGGGGTCTGGATCTTCTGCAGGCCGGCCTCGAGGGTATCGAGCATCTGGGTGGCATACGGCAGCCAGGTCTCCCCCTCCGGCGTCAGGCGCAGGCTGCGGGTCGAGCGGGCGAACAGGCGAATATTGAGGATTGTCTCCAGACGCTTAATCGCCGCGCTCACCTGCGCCGGTTGCTGCCCCGCCTCGCGCGCGGCGTCGCTAAAACTGCCCAGTGCCGCGGCGCGGACAAATAAGGTCAGATCTTCCAGCCTGAACATGCCGATTCTCCCCTGCTTCAGATTGCTCCCAAAATAGGCATCACCGTCGCTGCAACGCAAGCGGCGCAGGACTGCGCCGTGTTTTGCTTACACTTTTTAAAAATCCAGTGCTTGCCATTTCAGCAACGCATCAGGAATGATACGAGGCTGCTATTTTGAGTCCAGGTAATATTGAGGAAACTATGCGTAAAACAAAAATGATGCTTCTGGGCGTACTCCTTGCCACCGCCGGCGCCAGCTGGACGGCTTCTGCCGCGGGGATCGATCAGTATGCGCTGAAAGAGTTCACCGCCGACTTCACCCAGTTCCACATTGGCGACACCGTTCCGGCGATGTACCTCACCCCCGAATACAACATCAAAGGGTGGCAGCAGCGTAATCTGCCCGCGCCGGACGCCGGCAGCCACTGGACCTATATGGGCGGTAACTACGTGCTGATCACCGACACCGAAGGCAAAATCCTCAAGGTGTACGATGGCGAGATCTTCTATCATCGCTGATCCGCTCAAACTCCGCATCCGCCCCGGCGAACCAGCGGACTTTCCGGCGCTGCGCCAGCTCTTTCTGCGGGCGCGCAGTATGTCGTGGACCTGGCTTCCCTCCACGACATGGCGGCTGGAAGATTTCGATGCCGCCACCGCGGATGAACAGCTATGGGTCGCGGAATACGACGGCCTGCCGGTGGGCTTTGCCGCCGTATGGACCGCCGATAACTTTCTTCACCATCTGTTCGTCGACCCGGACTGGCAGGGCAAGCTTATCGGCAGCGCGCTGCTGGCGCAGGTCGAACGGACCTTTACCGCCAGCGGGACGCTGAAGTGCCTGATGGAAAATAAAAACGCCCTGCGCTTCTACCAGCGTCACGGCTGGACCATCGAAGCACAGGGCGCCTCGCCCGAGGGCGGATACTGGCTGATGCGCTCGCCGCGGCCTTAAACGGCGCGGAAGGCAATCTCACCCGGGATCACTTCTCCCTGCCAGTACATCTGGGCCGCCACCCGACCCGCCAGCTGGCGGTAGATGTCGGTAAATTCGCTTTCCGGACGCGCCACCACCGTCGGCGTGCCGTTATCCAGATCTTCCCGCAGCGTAATATGCAGCGGCAGCTGGCCCAGCAGCTGGGTGTGGTATTTCTCGGCCAGTTTTTGCGCGCCGCCGGTGCCGAAGATCGGCTCATGATGCCCGCAGTTGCTGCAGATATGCATGCTCATGTTTTCCACGATCCCCAGCACTGGCACTTCCACTTTTTCGAACATCACGATGCCTTTTTTGGCGTCGATCAGCGCGATATCCTGCGGCGTGGTGACTACCACCGCGCCGGTGACCGGAATGTTCTGCGCCAGCGTCAGCTGGATGTCGCCAGTACCCGGCGGCATATCCAGCACCAGGTAGTCGAGATCCGGCCACAGGGTCTCCTGCAGCATCTGCATCAGCGCCTTGCTGGCCATCGGCCCGCGCCACACCATGGCGTTGTCGTCGGTCACCAGGTAGCCGATGGAGTTGGTGGCCAGACCGAACTTCATGATCGGCGCCATATGGGTACCGTCCGGCGAGGTCGGGCGGCTGTCTTCCGCGCCAAGCATGGTCGGAATCGACGGGCCGTAGATATCGGCATCCAGAATGCCCACCTTCGCCCCTTCCGCGGCGAGCGCCAGCGCCAGGTTTACCGCCGTGGAGGATTTACCGACGCCGCCTTTCCCGGAGCTGATGGCGATAATGTTCTTCACGCCGTTGATGCCGGGCTGGTTTTTCACGCGCTTGAGGGTCGCGATGCTGTGGGTCAGCTTCCAGTCGATGGCCTTCGCGCCAGTGATGCGCAACAGCTCGGCGCTGCACTGCTCTTTGAGCGCTTCGAAGGCGCTGCTCCAGACGAACGGCATTTGTAGCTCGATATGAACGGTATCGTCCAGCCAGGCGACATGGTGCAGCGCCTTGAGGGTGGTGAGATTATGCTTCAGGGTTGGGTGCTGGAAATTGGCCAGCGTCCCGGCGACCATCGCGCGGAGGCGCTCGGGGGATTTGGCCTGGGATTGCGAATTCATCCCGACTCCTTTGTTGTTTTGAGATGCTTTCAGTAATCACAGAGTTTATCACAGGAAAGGATTATCCATATATGGGCAGCCATTTATGGCGCACCCACAGCCCTTTTGGTAATATCGGAAGCCCTTTTTACAACAGAAGATGTAATGCTCACTATGACTCAAGTCGCGAAGAAAATTCTGGTAACGTGCGCCCTGCCGTACGCGAACGGCTCCATCCACCTCGGCCACATGCTGGAGCACATCCAGGCTGATGTCTGGGTCCGTTACCAGCGAATGCGCGGCCACGAGGTCAACTTCATCTGCGCCGACGACGCCCACGGCACGCCGATCATGCTCAAGGCGCAGCAGCTCGGTATTACCCCGGAGCAGATGATTGGCGAGATGAGTCAGGAGCATCAGACCGATTTTGCCGGCTTCGACATCAGCTACGATAACTATCACTCGACGCACAGCGACGAGAACCGCGAGCTGTCGGAGCTTATCTACACCCGTCTGAAAGAGAACGGTTTTATCAAAAACCGCACCATCTCTCAGCTCTACGATCCGGAAAAAGGCATGTTCCTGCCGGACCGTTTTGTGAAAGGCACCTGTCCGAAGTGTAAATCTCCGGACCAGTACGGCGATAACTGCGAAGTGTGCGGCGCGACCTACAGCCCCACCGAACTGATCGACCCGAAATCGGTGGTCTCCGGCGCCACGCCGGTGATGCGTGACTCCGAACACTTCTTCTTCGACCTGCCGTCGTTCAGCGAAATGCTGCAGGCGTGGACCCGCAGCGGCGCGCTGCAGGAGCAGGTGGCGAACAAAATGCAGGAGTGGTTCGAATCCGGCCTGCAGCAGTGGGACATCTCCCGCGATGCGCCGTACTTCGGCTTCGAAATTCCGAACGCGCCGGGCAAATATTTCTACGTCTGGCTGGACGCGCCGATCGGCTACATGGGCTCTTTCAAGAACCTGTGCGACAAGCGCGGCGACACCACCAGCTTCGACGAATACTGGAAGAAAGACTCCACGGCCGAGCTGTATCACTTTATCGGCAAGGACATCGTCTACTTCCACAGCCTGTTCTGGCCGGCGATGCTGGAAGGCAGCCAGTTCCGTAAACCGACCAACCTGTTCGTGCATGGCTACGTGACGGTCAACGGCGCGAAGATGTCTAAGTCGCGCGGTACCTTCATTAAGGCCAGCACCTGGCTGAAGCACTTTGATGCCGACAGCCTGCGCTACTACTACACCGCCAAGCTCTCTTCGCGCATCGATGATATCGACCTCAACCTGGAAGACTTTATCCAGCGCGTTAACGCCGACATCGTCAACAAGGTGGTTAACCTTGCCTCGCGCAACGCCGGCTTTATCAGCAAGCGTTTTGACGGCGTGCTAGCCGCTGAGCTGGCCGACCCGGCGCTGTACAAAACCTTCACCGACGCGGCGGAAAGCATCGGCGAAGCGTGGGACAGCCGCGAGTTCGGTAAGGCCATCCGCGAAATCATGGCCCTCGCCGACGTGGCCAACCGCTATGTCGATGAGCAGGCGCCGTGGGTGGTGGCGAAACAGGAAGGCCGCGACGCCGACCTGCAGGCCATCTGCACCATGGGCCTGAATATGTTCCGCGTGCTGATGACCTGGCTGAAGCCGGTCCTGCCGCAGCTGGCCGCGCGCGCGGAAGCGTTCCTCAACAGCGAGCTGAGCTGGGACGCCATCCAGCAGCCGCTGCTGGCGCATAAGGTCAATCCGTTTAAGGCGCTGTACAACCGCATCGAGATGAAGCAGGTGGAAGCCCTGGTGGAAGCCTCTAAAGAAGAGGTGAAAGCCACCGCGGCGCCGGTCAGCGGCCCGCTGGCGGACGATCCGATTCAGGAAACCATCACCTTTGACGATTTCGCCAAAGTCGACCTGCGCGTGGCGCTGATTGAAAACGCGGAATTCGTCGAGGGCTCCGACAAGCTGCTGCGCCTGACGTTGGATCTTGGCGGCGAGAAGCGTAACGTCTTCTCCGGCATCCGCTCCGCTTATCCGGATCCGCAGCCGCTGATTGGCCGCCTGACGGTGATGGTCGCCAACCTGGCGCCGCGCAAAATGCGCTTCGGCATCTCGGAAGGGATGGTGATGGCCGCCGGCCCTGGCGGGAAGGATATCTTCCTGTTAAGCCCTGACGACGGCGCGAAGCCGGGTCAGCAGGTGAAATAATAAAAAAGCCGGAGAATATCTCCGGCTTTTTTTTGCCCGGCGGCGCTACCCTTGCACGGGCCGACGGGTTTTGTAGGCCGGGTAAGGCGAAGCCGCCCCCGGCTAACCATCACGCCTTCGGGTTATGCACCCGCTGGGTCAGGCCGCGCAGGAAATTGCGCAGAAACTGGTCGCCGCACTCGCGGTAGTTTTTGTGGTCAGGCGACCGCATCATGGCGGTCACTTCCGGCACCGAGACGCGGTATTTCTGCTCGCTCATGATCGCCACAATATCATCCGTTTTCAGCGAGAAGGCGATCCGCAGCTTTTTCAGCACCGTATTGTTATTCACCCGGCGCTCCAGCGCCAGCTCCGGCGCCGAATCGTCTTTACCGCGCTTGTCATAGATAAGGCCGTTGAGGAACCCCGACAGAATAATGTCCGGGCAGCGGACAAAGCCCTCTTCATCCTCTTTCGTCGTCCAGGTGTCAAAGCTGGCGGAGGTGGATTCCATATCGGATAGCGCAAGAATGCGCACCATATCGTTATTATTGACTTTCAGGGTGTAGCGCAGGCTACGAAGAATATCATTACTGAGCATGAGTGCCTTTTACTGTCGATGATGCAATGGGGCGCAGTGTAGCAGCTTTACAGGCCAATCGCCTCTTTCAGGCTTTTTAAATAGCGGCGGCTCACCGGCACCGTTTGCCCGGCGCGCATCAGCAGCTCCGCCTGACCATTCTCCTCCAGGCGAATCTCCTTCAGGTGCGCCATATTCACCAGATACTGGCGATGACAGCGCAGCAGCGGCGTGCGGCTCTCAAGGGTGCGCAGGGTCAGCTCGGTAAACCCCTCCTTGCCCTCGCGGTCGGTCACGTAGATCCCGCTCATCCGGCTGCTGACGAAGGCCACATCCTCCATCTGCAGCAGCCAGATACGGCTGTGGCCGGTACAGGGTATGTATTTCAGCGTCTGCCGGGCGTCATCCAACAGCGACACATCCTGCAGATTACGCTCCTGGCGCAGACGGGCGAGGGTTTTCTCCAGCCGGGCAGCTTCAATCGGCTTGAGCAGATAGTCAAAGGCGTGCTCCTCAAAGGCTTTCACCGCGTATTCATCAAAGGCGGTGAGAAACACGATATAGGGGCGGTGCTCCGGGTCGAGCATCCCGACCATCTCCAGGCCGCTGATGCGCGGCATCTGGATGTCGAGAAACAACACGTCGGGACGCAGCTTATGGACCGCGCCAATCGCCTCCACCGCATTGCCGCATTCGCCGACGATCTCGATATCGCGCTGAGTCTCCAGCAAAATACGCAGGTTTTCCCGCGCCAGCGGCTCATCATCGACGATCAATACTCTCAGCATGCATTCTCCTCCAGGGGCAAACGTAGGGTGACACGGGTAAAGCGCTCCGGTTCGCAGGTGACGCTGATGCCGCAGTCGGCGCCAAAACGCGCCCGAAGCCGCCTGTCCACCAGATTCATCCCCAGCCCGCTGGCCTGAGGGTTGGCCCGGTACAGCCCGGCGTTATCTTCGATATCCAGCTGCAGCCAGCGATCGTCCTGGCTGGCGCGAATGGTAATTTCGCCGACGCCAAGATGTTGCGATGTGCCATGCTTAATGGCGTTCTCCACGATCGGCTGCAGGGTAAAGGCCGGCAGCTGGTGATGCGCCAGCCCTTCCGGCACCGCCATCTGGATCTGCAGGTTAGCCTGAAAGCGGGCCTTCTCAATCTGCAGGTAGGCGTTAACATGCTCGATCTCATCGGCGAGGGTGACGATTTCTGTCGGCCGCTTCAGGTTCTTGCGAAAGAAGGTCGACAGATACTGCACCAGCTGGCCGGCCTGCTCGCTGTCGCGACGGATCACCGCCTTCAGGGTGTTAAGCGCGTTAAACAGGAAGTGCGGGTTGACCTGGGCATGCAGAAGCTTGATTTCGGATTGCGTCAGCAGCGCCTTCTGCCGCTCGTACTGCCCGGCGAGGATCTGCGCCGATAGTAGCTGGGCAATCCCCTCCCCGAGGGTGCGGTTGATCGAACTGAACAGGCGGTTTTTCGCCTCATACAATTTGATGGTGCCGATCACCCGCTGGTTCTCGCCGCGCAAGGGGATCACCAGCGTCGACCCCAGCTTACAGTGCGGATGAATCGAGCAGCGGTAGGGCACCTCGTTGCCGTCGGCATACACCACCTCCCCGGTCTCAATCGCCCGTTGCGTATACGAGGAGGAGATAGGTTTGCCCGGCAGGTGGTGGTCGTCGCCGATGCCGGTAAACGCCAGCAGCTTGTCGCGGTCGGTGATCGCCACCGCGCCGATATCCAGCTCCTGGATCAGCACCTGGGCCACCTTCATGCTGTTCTCTTCGTTGAACCCCTGACGCAGGATCCCCTCGGTGGACGCCGCCACCTTCAGCGCCGTGGCGGAAAAGGCGGAGGTGTACTTCTCGAACATCGCCCGCTTGTCCAGCAGAATGCGCATAAACAGCGCCGCGCCGACGGTATTGGTCACCATCATCGGCGCAGCAATGCTCTGCACCAGATGCAGGGCGTCCTGGAACGGGCGGGCGATCAGCAGAATAATCATCATCTGCACCAGCTCGGCCACGAAGGTGATCGCCCCGGCGGTCAGCGGGCTAAAGACTTTGTCCGGCCGGCCGCGCTTGACCAGCACGCTGTGCACCAGACCGCCCAGCAGCCCCTCGACGATAGTGGAGACCATGCAGCTTAAGGCGGTCATCCCCCCCAGCGAGTAGCGGTGCAGGCCGCCGGTCAGCCCCACCAGCCCGCCGACCACCGGGCCGCCGAGCAGGCCGCCCATCACGGCGCCGATGGCGCGGGTGTTGGCGATAGAGTCTTCGATATGCAGACCAAAATAGGTCCCCATAATGCAGAAAATGGAGAAGGTGACGTAGCACAGCAGCTTGTGCGGCAGGCGAACGGTGACTTGCATCAGGGGGATAAACAGTCGGGTTTTGCTCATCAACCACGCGATGACCAAAAATACGCACATCTGCTGAAGCAGCAGCAACACCAGATCAAACTCGTACATACCCGCAAACCACACATTCCTGAAAGCGCGTACCTTACACTGCCTGGCGGAGACTTTCTTTGAAGCCCTGCATAAAAATGAAAAATGACGGGCAGGATCACACTTTTTTGCGGCGTGTGACGCAGCGAAAGCGGCAAAAAGCCCGGCGCGGCGCGCTAAACCGCAATTAATGTTTCATTAACACCTGTGCTTCACCGTATAATCCCCCTGTTAACATCAGGAGCCTATTATGAAGCCAGCGAAAATCGCGGTCGTCACTCTCTTCTTACTTATGGCCATCGGCGGGATCAGCGGCGTGATGCTGGCCGGCTATTCCTTTATTGTACGTGGCGGTGTCGGCTGAGCCAGCGGGCCAGGCGCTCAAATGCGCGGTCGACAATAATCGCCGCCAGCGCCACCAGCAGCGCCCCCTGCACGATATAGGCGGTATTAAACCCGCTCAGGCCGATGATGATCGGCGTCCCAAGCGTATTGGCCCCCACCGTCGAGGCTATCGTCGCGGTACCAATATTGACGATGACCGAGGTGCGGATCCCCGCCAGGATCACCGGGGCCGCCAGCGGCAGCTCCACCTTGCACAGACGCTGCCAGCCGGTCATGCCCATCCCTTCTGCCACATCTGACACGCCCGACGGTATCGACCCCAGACCGGCCAGAGTCCCTTGCAGCACCGGCAGTATGCCATACAGCGCGAGGGCGATCAGCGCCGGCAGCCAGCCAAAGCCCAGCACCGGCACCGCCATCGCCAGCACCGCCACCGGCGGAAAGGTCTGCCCGATAGCGGCGATGGTCTCCACCAGCGGACGAAACGCGCTGCCCGCGGGCCGGGTGACCGCCACCCCTGCCCCCAGCCCGACAGCGGTCGCCGCGAGGCTGGACGCCGCCACCAGCCAGCCGTGATCGACAGTGAGCGCCCAGAAGCTCTCCTGCTGGTAGACCGGCCGCGGCAGTTCCGGAAACAGCCGGCTGAACAGCGGCGCGCTGTAGGGCAGCCCCGCCAGCAGGCCGATAAACAGCGCGCTAAGCCACCACAGCGGCTCACGAAGCGCCTTCATGACTCGCCTCCTGGCGCAGCAGATCGGCAAAATGCAGCGTGCCGCAGGGGTGCCCCTCGGCATCCACCACCGGCAGCGCCTCGCAGCGCCGGGCGACAAACTGCGACAGCGCTTCCCGCAGGGTCATGGTGACGGTCAGCCCCTCGCCCGCCAGCCGCTCGTCGGGACGCAGATAGTCCCGCACCTCGCGCAGCGACAGCAGGCGCACGCCCAGCTCGCTGCGGCCAAAAAAGGTTTGCACAAAGCGATTCTCTGGCCGCAGGAGCATCGCCAGCGGCGCCCCCTGCTGGACCACCTCGCCGCCGTCCATCAGCACCAGGTGGTCCGCGAGACGCAGCGCTTCGTCAATATCATGGGTCACCAGGACAATCGTCCGCCCCAGCAGGCGATGGATACGCAGCATCTCCTGCTGCAGCGCCTCACGGGTCACCGGGTCGAGGGCGCCGAAGGGCTCATCCATAAGCAGCACTTCCGGGTCTGCCGCCAGCGCCCGCGCCACCCCGACCCGCTGCTGCTGGCCGCCGGAGAGCTGATGAGGATAGCGGTCGCGCAGCGTTGCCTCCAGCCCCAGCAGCGCCATCAGCTCGTCGACCCGGTCGGCGATCCTCCCCCGTGGCCATTTTTGCAGCTGCGGCACGGTGGCGATATTCTGCGCCACCGTCCAGTGGGGAAACAGGCCGATGGACTGGATGGCATAGCCCATCCGCCGCCGCAGGGTCAGGAGCGGCTGCTGGCGGATGTCTTCGCCGGCAAAGCGAATCATGCCCCGGTCCGGCTCCAGCAGGCGGTTGATCATTTTCAGCGTCGTCGACTTGCCCGAGCCGGAGGTTCCCACCAGCACCGAGAAAGCGCCTTCGCGCAGCTGCAGGGTCAGGTCCTTCACCGCCGGGTGGCCGGCAAACGCTTTGCTGACCCCTTCAAATTCAATCATTGGCCTCTCCTTTCAGCCAGGCGCCCCACAGGGCGAACAGAGCATCCACGACCACCGCCAGGGCAATGGTCGGCACGACTCCGAGCAGCACCAGATCCAGCGCGCTGCTCAGCAGCCCCTGGAACACCAGCGCGCCAAAGCCGCCGGCGCCGATCAGCGCCGCCACCACCGCCATGCCGACGGTTTGCACGCTGACCACCCGCAGGCTGCGCAACAGCACCGGCATCGCCAGCGGGAGCTGCACCTGACGAAAACGCTGACCGGCGCTCATGCCCATCGCCGTCGCGCTCTCCAGCGCATCCCGCGGCACCTGCTGCAGGCCGGTCACCACCCCGCGCACCAGCGGCAGCAGCGCATACAACGTCAGGGCGATCAGGGCCGGTGCCACGCCGGTCCCGGAGACGCCCAGCTCGCCCAGCGCCGGGAAATAGCGCGCCAGACCGGCAAGCGGGGCAATCAGCAGGCCGAACAGCGCCACCGACGGGATAGTCTGGATCACATTGAGCACGGTGAAGGCCGGCGCCTGCCAGCGCGGACGCCGCCAGAGCCATACCCCCAGCGGCAGGCCAATGATCAGGCCCGGCAGCAGGGTGCCAAACAGCAGAAGCAGATGCTGGCGCAGGGCGTCGTCAAATACCTCCTGGCGGTTGGCATACTCCTTCAGCAGCGAGAGCTGATCGAGCGCCCCGGCGGCGAGCAGGATGATGGGCAGCAGCCAGACTTGCGCATTGAGCAACCAGCGCCACAGCGGCCGGGCGGTAAGATGACGAATGGCCTCGCTGGCCAGCAGCAGGCAGAGCGCCAGCGACAGCCACAAACCGCTGCCGGGCGAGGTGCGCGCCAGCGGCGAGCCGTGCCGGGAGAGCTCAATCGCCGCCTGGCCGCTGCCCCAGATAAGCAGCGGGAAGAGCAGTTCGGCCAGCAGCAGATGGAGAAGCGGCGCAACCCTGCCCGGCAGCCAGCAGAGCAGGATCCCGGCGAGGGCTGCCGCCAGCTGAACGCCGGCGAGCCAGGGCATCACCTGCCACAGCCCGCGCCCTTCCCCGGAGAGTAAGCGATTCGGCGCGTAAGCGATAAACGGCAGCGCCAGCGTAACCAGCAGCAGGCCTGTCAGCAGCAGGCCGACGCGGTGAGTACAGCGAATGGTCACCGGTGGCTTACTTCAGCAGGCCTTTCTGCTGCAGATAATCTGCCGCCACGCGCTTCGCATCCTGGCCTTCCACCGCGATGCGGGCGTTGAGCTGCTGCAGGGTCTTTTCATCGAGGCTGGCGAAGACCGGCTTCAGCCAGTCGGCGATCTGCGGGTAGGCTTTAAGCACCGCCTCGCGCACCACCGGCGTCGGGGCGTAAATCGGCTGCACGCCCTGCGGGTCGCTCAGCGTCTGTAACCCCAGAGCCGCCAACGGGCCGTCGGTGCCGTAGGCCATCGCCGCGTTGACGCCGGAGGTCTGCTGCGCCGCCGCTTTGATGGTCACCGCCGTATCGCCCCCGGCCAGCGACAGCAGCTGGTTCTGGTTGAGTTTGAAGTCATACGCTTTTTCAAACGCCGGCAGCGCGTCCGGGCGTTCAATAAACTCCGCCGAAGCCGCCAGCTTAAATTCGCCGCCCTGCTGCAGATAGCGGCTGAGGTCGGCCAGCGAGGTCAGATGATTTTTCTCCGCCAGCTCCTGGCGCACGGCGATGGTCCAGGTGTTGTTAGCCGGCGCCGGGGTGAGCCATACCAGCTGATGTTTCTCCTGATCCAGGCGTTTCACCTTCTCATAGCCCTGCCGGGCATCCTTCCATGCCGGGTCGTTTTCATCTTTAAAGAAGAAAGCGCCATTGCCGGTATACTCCGGGTAGATATCCAGCTCGCCGGCGACAATCGCCCCGCGCACCACCGGCGTGGTGCCGAGCTGGATTTTATTAATCGTTTTGACGCCGTGGTTTTCCAGCACCTGCTGGATCATATTGCCCAGCAGCGCCCCTTCGGTATCAATTTTCGAGCCGACCTTCACCGGCTCCGCCGCCTGCAGCGGCACACTTATCAGGGCGGCCAGCGCCAGCGCGCCAGACCATTTCGTCGCCATCTTCATCCCGCTTCCCTCAGTTCTTTTGCGCTTCGCTTACAGAAGCTTAAGAGAAAAGCGTAGTCCATTTGCCAGCGATACGAAAAAGAAAAGGCCGATTAATCGGCCTTTAACGTGTGACGTTGGGCTTAAGGGCTCTGCCTTACAACAGCTCAAACTCGCTCTGCTTCACGCGGGCGGAGTCCACGCCGATAAAGACATTGAATTTGCCCGGCTCAGCGACGTATTTCATCTGCTGGTTCCAGAACTTCAGCGCGTCGACGTCGATCGGGAAGCTGACGGTTTGCGTTTCACCCGGCTTGAGGGTGACCTTTTTAAAGCCGCGCAGCATTTTCACCGGCCGGCTCATGGAGGCGGTGACGTCCTGCAGATACAGCTGAATGACCGTCGCCCCTTCGCGTTTGCCGGTGTTGGTCACCTGCACGCTGGCGGTCACGCTGCCGTCGCGCGGCAGGGTGGCCGACGACATGGTGACATCGGAGACGCTAAAGGTGGTGTAGCTCAGACCGTAGCCAAACGGGTACAGCGGGCCGTTGGCCTCATCGAAGTAACGCGAGGTGTACTTGTTCGGCTTCTCCGGATTATACGGCCGACCGGTATTCAGATGGCTGTAGTAGGTTGGGATCTGCCCCACCGAGCGCGGGAAGGACATCGGCAGCTTGCCCGACGGGTTATAGTCGCCAAACAGCACGTCGGCGATGGCATGCCCGCCTTCGGTGCCGGCAAACCAGGTCTCCAGCAGCGCATCGGCTTGCTGATCCTCTTTCACCAGCGCCAGCGGACGGCCGTTCATCAGCACCAGCACCAGCGGTTTGCCGGTG
This sequence comes from Klebsiella sp. JB_Kp042, assembly GCF_040065275.1. Lineage (NCBI taxonomy): Bacteria > Pseudomonadati > Pseudomonadota > Gammaproteobacteria > Enterobacterales > Enterobacteriaceae > Klebsiella > Klebsiella sp. JB_Kp042. The sequence continues at coordinate 4,343 of NZ_JBEAJL010000106.1, read as the reverse complement.
GCTTTGAGGGCGGCAATCAGATTGCGCTGGCTCTGCGGCAGGGTGATGTCGGTCCGGCTGGAGGCCTCATGGGCCATCCCCTGCGCCTCGCCCACTACGGCGACCACCACGTCGGATTGCTTCGCCGCCGCGACGGCTTCGTCGATCATTTCCTGCGGCGAGCGCGGGTCAACCTGCACTGCTTTCTCATACAGATTGAGGAAATCGACAATGCCTTTGTCGTCGGTAACGTTCGCCCCTTTGGCGTAAATCACTTTGCCGTTATCGCCCAGCGCTTCTTTGATGCCGGTCAGGACGGTCACCGACTGATCGGCCACGCCCGCCGCCGACCAGCTGCCCATCATGTCGCGTTTGCTGTCCGCCAGCGCGCCCACCACCGCGATAGTGCCGGATTTTTTCAGCGGCAGCGTATCGAGACGGTTTTTCAGCAGCACCAGGCTCTCGCGGGCCACTTCGCGCGCCTCTTTACGATGCAGACGGCTTTCCGCGTTGGTGTCCTGCGGGTCAGAATCTTTTGGTCCCAGGTGGCTGTACGGATCGTTGAACAGCCCCATGTCATATTTGACGTTGAGCACGTGACGGGTGGCGTCATCCAGCTCAGCCATGGTCACCTTGCCGGATTTCACCAGCCCCGGCAGGTATTTGCTGTAATACTCGTCGCTCATGCTCATGTTGATGCCGGACTTCAGCGCCACGCGCACCGCGTCTTCCGGGTCGGAGGCCACGCCGTGCTTGATCAGCTCTTTGATGGCGCCGTGGTCGGAAACCGTGATGCCTTTAAAGCCCCACTGGTCGCGCAGGACATCTTTCAGCAGCCAGGAATCGGCGGTCGCCGGGGTGCCGTTCAGCGAATTCAGGGCCACCATCACCGCGCCGCTGCCGGCATCGAGTCCGGCTTTATACGGCGGCATATAGTCGTTGAACAGGCGCTGCGGGCTCATGTCGACCGTGTTGTACTCTTTCCCGCCCTCCACCGCGCCGTAGGCGGCGAAGTGCTTGACGCTGGTCATCACCGAATAGCGGTCAGCAGGGCTCTTGCCCTGCATCGACTCCACCATCGCCTGGCCCATCATCGTGGTCAGATACGTGTCTTCCCCGAAGCCTTCGGAAGCGCGTCCCCAGCGCGGGTCGCGGGAGACGTCGACCATCGGCGCCCAGGTCATGTTCAGCCCGTCATCGGCGGCTTCATAAGCTGACACGCGGCCCACGGTTTTCACCGCGTCGAGGTTAAACGACGAGGCCAGACCGAGGCTTATTGGGAAGACAGTGCGCTGGCCGTGCAGCACATCGTAGGCAAAGAACAGCGGGATCTTCAGGCGGCTAAGCTGCATCACCTGATCCTGCATGACGCGGATATCCGGACGGGTGACGGTGTTAAAAATCGCTCCCACCTGGCCCGCTTTGATCATCTCGCGGATCGCTTCTTTCGGGTTATCCGGGCCGACGCTTATCAGACGCAGCTGCCCGATTTTCTCGTCCACGCTCATTTTTTTCAGCAGGTCGGTAACAAAGGCATCCCGCGCCTGCGGGGTCAGGGGGTGGTTACCAAACAGTTCATCCGCCAGCGCGGGTTGCAGCGCCAGACTCACGGCGACGCCTACAGTGCAGAGCCATTTCATTGTTATCTCGCTTTTTCTCAGACGGGGACTTGGTAAAACATAATAAAAACCGCAGTTTGCCATATATATAAACAACGCGCCCGCAGAATGCTAAGGTTCTTCTCTGATTTTTGCGAAACATTCATGCATCAAATTGTCATACAAAGCGCTATGCTTATCCTCGATATTTCGCGCACCACCACAAGGAGTGGAACATGTCATCTGCACCCACTAACACCCATAAAACGTTTCTGGCTGACCTGGCGCGCCTGGTTGGCCCTGCGCATCTGCTGACCGACCCGGCAAAAACCCAGCGCTACCGCAAAGGCTTCCGCTCCGGCCAGGGCGAAGCGCTGGCGGTTGTCTTTCCCGGCACCCTGCTGGAACTCTGGCGCGTGCTCAACGCCTGCGTCGACGCCGATAAAATCATTTTGATGCAGGCGGCCAACACCGGCCTGACCGAAGGCTCCACCCCCAACGGCAATGATTACGATCGCGAGATCGTGATTATCAGCACCCTGCGCCTGGATAAGCTGCATCTGCTGGACAAAGGCGAGCAGGTGCTGGCCTGGCCCGGCACCACTCTCTATTCACTGGAAAAAGCGCTGAAACCGCTGGGGCGCGAGCCGCACTCGGTGATCGGCTCATCATGCATCGGCGCGTCGGTGATCGGCGGGATCTGCAACAATTCCGGCGGCTCCCTGGTGCAGCGCGGGCCCGCCTATACCGAAATGTCGCTGTTCGCGCAGATTGACGCCGACGGTAAGCTGAAGCTGGTCAACCATCTGGGTATCGACCTCGGCAGTACGCCGGAGCAGATCCTCAGCCGACTCGACGACGAGCGGATCAGCGATAGCGATGTGCTGCACGATGGCCGTCACGCCCACGATCACGACTATGTTACCCGCGTGCGTGATGTCGATGCCGACACCCCGGCGCGCTACAACGCCGACCCGGACCGCCTGTTCGAATCCTCCGGCTGCGCCGGTAAACTGGCGGTTTTCGCCGCGCGTCTCGATACCTTCCCGGCGGAGAAGCGCCAGCAGGTGTTTTACATTGGCACCAATCAGCCGCAGGTATTGACCGAGATCCGCCGCCATATCCTCGCCGAGTTCCAGCATCTGCCGGTGGCCGGGGAATATATGCACCGCGATATTTACGATATCGCCGAGAAGTATGGCAAAGACACCTTCCTGATGATCGATAAGCTCGGCACCGACAAAATGCCGTTCTTCTTCACCATGAAGGGGCGCACCGACGCGATGCTGGAGAAAGTGTCGCTGTTTAAGCCGCACTTTACCGACCGCTTTATGCAGAAGCTCGGCCACGTCTTCCCGGCGCATTTACCGGAGCGGATGAAAACCTGGCGCGACAAATATGAACACCATCTGCTGCTGAAGATGGCCGGCGACGGCATCGAAGAAGCGCAGCGCTGGCTGACAGCGTACTTCCAACAGGCCGAGGGGGAGTTCTTCGCCTGCACGCCGGAGGAAGGCAGCAAAGCGTTCCTCCATCGCTTTGCCGCCGCGGGCGCGGCGATCCGCTATCAGGCGGTGCATGCTGACGAGGTGGAAGATATTCTGGCGCTGGATATCGCCCTGCGCCGCAACGATACCGAGTGGTTCGAACATCTGCCGCCGGAGATCGACAGCCAGCTGGTGCATAAGCTCTACTATGGCCACTTTATGTGCCATGTGTTCCATCAGGATTACATCGTCAAGAAAGGGGTCGACGCCCATGCGCTGAAGGAGCAGATGCTGGCGTTGCTGAAAGCCCGCGGCGCCCAGTACCCGGCGGAGCATAACGTGGGTCATCTGTATGAAGCGCCGGAGAGCCTGCAGCAGTTCTATCGCCAGAACGATCCGACCAACAGCATGAACCCGGGGATCGGCAAAACCAGCAAGCAGAAATACTGGGGTGAAGCGGCCCCGGCGCCAGTCTCCCCGACGGATCCGCAATAATCGGCGGCAGGACTATTCAGCCTGGCGCTTCTGTATTACGCTGCACGCCGGAGAATGTCTCTCCGGCAGATTCAGGAGCGCCGCCATGCCTGCAGAGGCCCCGTTACTCGACAGTGATTTAGAAATTCGTGAAGCGCTGCCCGACGATGCGCACGCCATCGCCGCGCTGTATGTCTGGCACGTGCTCAATGGCCGCGCCTCCTTCGAAGAGATCCCTCCCACCGTTGACGAAATGCGTAAACGGATCCAGACCGTGCGCGATAACGGGCTGCCCTGGCTGGTAGCGCTGTGGCGCGGGGCTATAGTCGGCTACTGCTACGCCACTTTCTATCGCCCGCGCCCGGCCTATCGCTACACCCTCGAAGAATCGATCTACGTGGAATCCGGAATGGGCGGGCGCGGCATCGGCAGCGCGCTGCTGTCGCGGCTGATCGCCGAATGCGAGAAAGGCCCATGGCGGCAGATGCTGGCGATCATCGGCGATGGCCATAACAATGCCGGCTCGCTGGCGATCCATAAAAAGTTCGGTTTTACCGTGGCAGGTCAGCTGCGCAGCGTCGGCTATAAGATGGGCGACTGGCGGGATACGTTGATTATGCAGCGCGCGCTGGGTGACGGCGACTGGACGCTGCCGGAGTAATATTCGGCGTTACATCCCGCGGCTCGCGGCATAAACGCCCCAGCCCGATTGCCCGGCGGCGCTGCGCTTACCGGGCCTACTAAGGGGCCGAACCCGGCGCCAAATAACGTAGGCCGGATAAGGCGTCAGCCGCCATCCGGCACA
>NZ_JBEAJL010000105.1:0-34132 GCF_040065275.1 Klebsiella sp. JB_Kp042 | reverse complement strand
GTGCAAGCGCAGCGCCGCCCGGCAATGGACATCCGGCGCCATGCGCCACGATTTTACCCGGTGGCGGCTGCGCCTTACCGGGCCAGCGATCTCTACAAAAGGGGAAGGACCGTAGGCCGGTGCAAGCGCAGCGCCGCCCGGCAATGAGCATCCGGCGCGACGCCATGTACGGCTTAAAAATCCATCTTCACCGTGAACTGTACCTCACGCGGATCGCCAATCTGATTGCCGAGGTTATTGGTGCCGATGGAAGAGGTGTAATAGGTCTTATCAAACAGATTCTTCACATTCACCTGCAGCGTCACCGGATACTGCAGCTTCATCTTATAGGCGGCGAACACGTCCGCCACCGCATAGCCCGGTAGATAATAATCCGCGCCGTTGGTGCCGGAGCGCTTGCTGAGCGCATGGCCGCCGCCGCCCACCGTCAGGGTGTTGCTGTTGTAGACGTTATGAATGTCATAGGTCAGGAACAGCGAACCGGTGTGTTTCGGTACGTTCGGCAGCGGTTTCCCGGCGTAATCCGGATCTTCCAGCACTTTGGCGTCGGTGTAGCCGTAGCTGGCGATCACGCTGAGGTTATCGGTGATGGACCCCGCCAGATCCACTTCCACGCCCTGGGAACGCACCTTGCCCGCGGTTTTGGCCACCGTCTCATCGCCAATGCTCTCGGTGTACAGCACATTGCGCTTATGAATATCAAACAGCGCGATATTGGCGGTAATGCCCTCCAGCAGGTCGAATTTGGCGCCCACTTCGTAGGAGGTGGACTCTTCCGGCGGTAGCTCGCCGATATAGCTGGCGATCGACGACTGCGGCATAAACGACTGGGCGACGTTGGCGAACAGCGACACGTTCGGCGTCACTTTGTAGACCAGGCCGGCTTTCGGCGTCCATTTCTCATCGCGGCTGTCGGTATTGACGTTAAACGGTCGGCCTTTACCGGCGTACTGGGTGTAATACTGGTAGCGCACGCCGGCGACGGCGATCCAGTTGTCGGTCAGGTACAGCGCGTCCTGCACGTAAGCGGCATAGCTCTCCTGCTGGATCCGCTGATCGCTGTCGGACGCGGAGACGGTATTGCAGGTGTCGAGGGTGCCGTAGACCGGATGATAGATATTAAAGCCTTTCACGTTCTTGCAGCGCAGCATATCGGTGCGCAGCAGATCGTAATTCTCATAGGCGACGCCGGTCAGCAGTTCGTTATAAAAGCCGCCCACCACCACGTTGCCCTGCAGGTCGGCGCGGGTCGAGTGCATCTTCTGCGTGGAACCATGGGTACCATCGACCCGGCGGGTCAGGTTGCCGGTCGCCGAATCATAAGCCATTACTCGCGCCTGGTTATCGTTATAGTGATCCTGGCTGTAGCTGTAATCGAAGCGCGCGGTCCAGGCGTCGTTCAGGCGATACTCGGCGTTGAGCTGGGCGAGGTCGGAATAGCCATCGGTAATATTAAACGCTTCATCGAAGCGGGTTTTGCGATCGACGTTCACCGCATGGCCGGTATTCAGATCGAAAATAGTGCCGCGGTCAAAGGGCGCGCTGTAGTCGCGGTGCGAATAGGACGCGGTCACCGTCGCCCGGTCGCCAAACCAGGTCAGGGAAGGGGCGATAAAGCGGCTTTTGTTTTTACCGAAATTGCGCCAGTAATCTTCATTCTGATAGTCCCCAATCAGCCGGTACGCCAGATTCGTGCCTTCGATGGGGCCGGTGACGTCGACGCTGCCGGTACCGCCGCCAAAGCTGGTGGACGTCGCGGAAACCGAACCGGAGAACTGCCGCTCCGGACGTTTGGTGATGACGTTGATCAGCCCGCCGGGGTCGAGAATACCGTACAGCGTCGAGGCGGGTCCCTTCAGGACTTCCACCCGTTCGGTGGCGGCGTTAAAGCTGCGCGGCAGAACGGTGCGCAGACCGTTGGTCATGATCGAGCCGTCGCGGTTAGCGCCGAAGCCGCGGCGGGTAAAGGCGTCCTGGGTGCCGCCGAGGGTGTTGGTTTGCACCACGTTGGCGACGTTATACAGCGCCTCGTCGAGCGAGGTGGCGTGCTGATCTTCGAGAACCCGGTCGCTGACGGTATTCACCACCTGTGGAATATCCAGCAGCGGCATCGAGGTCAGCGTCGCGGTAGAGGAGCTGAGCGGTTGATAGCCGCTGGTGGCGCTCTGCTGGGCGCCGTCGGCCACCACGGTGATGGTCTCTTCCGCGTCGTTGTTACCTTTCGCCGCGTTATTTTCCGCGGCCATTAATCCCGGTGAGGCTAAAAAAAGAAGCGAAAAAAGCGCCCGCCCTTGCAATGAGGTGAAGGCGACATGGGGTTGAGTCATTATCTTTTTCTCGTGAACGAATCTGCCTTTGCGGTCAGATAAAGCCAATAAAATCATTGCCCTGAATAATAAAAACACGCGATTTAGCGTCTGAACGCGCCTTTCTACGTGTAATTGAGAATCATTCAATCATGAAGGAATGTAGTAGTAAACGTTATACAAGATAAAAAATCAGCGGCGGGGTACAGGGCGTTTTAAACACCTCCATCAGGGAATATCCTGTGGTTATCTATTTGATATTATTTTATTTTAATTCTATTGCGTTGGCGCGGCCTCGCTGTAGTCATCGTCCGCGCCTGAAGACGATGGCGACTATTGACTACTACATTCATCCCCGTCATGATCAAAAGAGAATGAGATTTATTTTGATTTGACTGCAGAATGTCCAGCCTCGCCTGGAACGCTGCGGCGCAGGAGCGAGTTATGCCACAGCGGGTGACACCTGCAGAGCAGGGGATCGTACTGGATGCCCTGTCGGCCGGCTACGGCCAGACCCTGATCGTTGACGACATCAACCTGACCATCCCCACCGGCAAAATGACAGTGCTGGCCGGGGCCAACGGCTCCGGCAAATCCACGCTGCTGTCGACCATCGCCAGGATGCTGAAACCGCTCGGCGGCAGCGTGCGTCTGGACGGGCAAGCCATTCATCAGATGCCGACGAAGGCCGTCTCGCGCCAGCTCGGCATCCTGCCGCAATCGCCGCTGACGCCGGAAGGGTTAACGGTTTTCGAACTGGTCTCGCGCGGTCGCTTCCCGTGGCAGGGGCTGATGCGCCAGTGGTCCGACGCCGATGAGCTGGCGGTGGAAGAGGCGCTGCGCTTAACGGGCACCCGCGAGTTCGCTCATCTGCCGGTGGACAGCCTCTCCGGCGGCCAGCGTCAGCGCTGCTGGATCGCCATGGCGCTGGCCCAGCAAACGGCGACCATTCTGCTGGATGAACCGACCACCTGGCTCGACCTGCGCTATCAGGTCGATATTCTCGAACTGCTCCAGACCCTGACCCGCGAGCATGGCCGCACGGTGGTGACGGTGCTCCATGATCTTAACTTTGCCGTCAACTATGCCGATCTGCTGGTATTCCTTAAACAGGGGCGCATCGCCGGGACGATTAGCGACGGTGAAGTCTGTAGCCCTGAGCTGATTAAACGCGTGTTTGACGTTGACGTGCAGATGTCGATTAACCCGCAAACCGGCAAACCGTTCTTTATGCCGTTTCGCGCCCGCCAGGCGGCGGCACAATGAGCGTGGTTAGCCTGCATCCCGCGCGGCGGCGCGCCCGTCCCCGGCTGGCGCTGCTCCTGCTTACGCTGCTGCTTATTGCCGGCTCGCTGGTGCATCTTGGCCTGGGCGCCCGCTGGATCGCCCCGCAGACGGTGCTGCAGGCGCTGCTGGAGTACAACCCGCGTAACTTCGATCAGCGGATAATCGTCGAACTGCGCCTGGTGCGGCTGGCGGCGGCGCTGCTGACCGGCGCGGCGCTCGGCGTCGCCGGGCTGCTGCTGCAGACGGTGATCCGCAACCCGCTGGGCGAGCCGCATATCCTCGGCCTTAACGCCGGCGCGTCGCTGGCGGTGGTGGCGACCTCTGCGCTGGGGCTCTCCTTCGGCGCTTTCCCCGCCGCGCGGCCGCTGACGGCCGCCTGCGGCGCGGCGCTGCTGTTCGGCGGGGTGATGGCGCTGGCCTCTGCCGGTCGCGGCGGAGCGACGCCGCTGCGCATCACGCTGTGCGGGGTAGCGCTGTCGGCGTTTGCGTCGGCGGTGACGGCGGCGATATTAATTCTCGATGAACAAACGCTGCTGGCGATGCGCACCTGGCTGGCGGGCGATCTGGCCGGGCTGAACTGGAGCACGCTGCGGACGGCGCTGATCCCGGCGCTGATCGGCCTTGGCGTTGCGCTGTTCCTTGCCCCGCGCCTCAACGTGCTGGCGCTGGGGGATAAGGTAGCGCTGGGCCTCGGCGTGAACCTCGTCCAGACCCGGCTGCTGGGCCTGCTGGCGATTGCGCTGCTCTGCGGCGCGGCGGTGGCGGTGGCCGGCCCGATCGGCTTCGTCGGGCTGGTGGTGCCGCACGTGGTGCGCCGTCTGGTGACGGAAGATATCCGCCTGGCGCTGCCCCTGGCGGCGCCGGTGGGGGCGCTGGTGCTGCTCCTGGCGGATATCGCCGCCCGGACGCTGGTCGCCCCTCAGGAGCTGGCCACCGGGGCGATGACCGCCCTGGTGGGCGCGCCGCTGTTTATCTTTATCGCCGCGAGGTTTTTTAAATGATGCGCGCCGTCCATCGGGCCGGCTTTAGGCCGCTGGTTTTCGCTTCCCGCCAGCTGCTGCTGCGCCCGGCGGCGCTTAACATTGCCGCCTTAATGCTGCTGATGCTGCTGGCGCTGGGGCTGTACAGCCTCAGCCGCGGCAGCTATCCGCTGCCCGCGTCGACGCTGGCGCGGGCCCTGCTGGCGCCGCAGGAGATTGGCGAGCAGCCGCGCTTTATTCTGTTTGATATCCGCCTGCCGCGGATCCTGATGGCGCTGCTGTGCGGGGCTATGCTGGGGCTGGCCGGCGCGGCGATGCAGAGCATCACCCGCAACGGGCTGGCCGACCCGGGGCTGATCGGCGTCAAAGAGGGGGCCAGCATCGTGGTCCTGGCGCTGGTGCTGTTTTTCCCGGCGGTAGGCCTGGTCTGGCGGCCGCTGGCGGGAATGGTCGGCGGCGTGGCGGTGGCCCTGCTGGTCCTGACGCTGGCGCGCGATTGCTCGCGACCGCGCTTTATTTTAATTGGCGTCGGCGTCTCATGGACCCTGGCGGCGGCGGTCGGCATCTTTATGACCACCGCCGACGTTCGCGACGTGCAGACGGCGATGATCTGGCTGGCGGGCAGCCTGCAGGCCGCCACCTGGCCGCTGCTGGCGGTGGCCTTTTGCTGGGCGCTGCCCGGAGCCATCATCCTGTTCTGTACCGCCCGGGCTGCGGACGCGGCGCTGCTGGGCGACCGGACCGCCATCGGCCTTGGGGTGCGTCTGCAGCAGCTCACGCTGCTGCGCTTTTTCGCCCCGGTGCTGCTGACCTCGGCCAGTGTCTCCTGCGTCGGCAGCCTGGGCTTTGTTGGCCTGATGGCGCCGCATATGGCGCGTTTTGTGCTGCGCGGCGGCCAGGTATCGCTGCTGAGCGGAAGCGCGCTGATTGGCGCCTTGCTGGTGCTGGTGACCGATACCCTTGGCCGGCTGGCGTTTGCGCCGCTGCAGATCCCGGCGGGGATTGTTATTGCCCTGGTGGGCTGCCCGTTTTTTGTTGTCTTGCTCTGGCGTCGCCGCGATGCCCTTTAACCAGGAAGGTATTATGCGTTGGTTCGTCTCATTGCTGCTGTTGCTGACGGGGGCCGTCAGCGCCGCCGACCCACAAACTCAGACTTTTACCGATGATTTAGGCCGCACGGTCACCGTCCCGCTCCATCCGCAGCGTATCGTTTCGATGCACGATCTCGACATTACCATTCCGCTGATTGAGCTCGGGGCGCCGCCCATCGCCAGCCACGGCAGGACGCGGCCGGATGGCAGCCACTATCTGCGCTCCAGCGCCCAGCTCACCGGCGTCGATTTCGACAATAGCGATATCCGCTTTATTGGCACCGCCGATATCGATCTGGAAGCGGTGGCCGCCGCCAGGCCGGATCTGATCATCACCGAGCCCAGCCGTCACGTGTCGGTGGAGCAGCTGGAGAAGATTGCCCCGACGGTGAGCATCGACCATCTGCAGGGCAGCGCCCCGGAGATTTACCGCAAGCTGGCGCAGCTGACCGGCACCCAGCCGCGGCTGGCGATCCTCGAGCGCCGCTATCAGGAGCAAATCAAGCAGCTGAAAGCGATGGTTAACCCGTCGCAATACAGCGTCTCGGTGATCCAGGCGAACAACGGCAAGGTCACGGTGCATCATTCTTACCACGCGCTGGGCCGGGTGCTGCGCGACGCCGGGTTCCGCTTTCCGCCGTTGATTGAGCGGATCCCCGACGGCCAGCGAATTGACGTCAGCGCGGAACAGCTGCCGGAGCTGGACGCCGATTTTGTCTTCGCCACCTGGCGGTCGGATACCGGCGGTAAGCCGCAGGATGAGCTGCAGGCGATGGAAGGGGTGATGCCCGGCTGGTGCGACTTTATGCGCGCCTGCCGCACCGGGCGCTATATTTTGCTGCCGCGGGAGGAGGTGATCTCCAACTCCTACGCCGCGCTCTCTCTGATGGTGGCCCAGGTGCAGTCGCATATTGCCGGCAGGCCGATCCCGGCGGTGGCCAAATGAAAAGCGCGGTAAAAAAAGAGAAGGGGCGGGTCGACCTGTTCGGCGAACGCTATCGCGCCCGGGCGCATCAGCTCTCTCCCCGCCTGCGGGCCGTGGTCAGCTATATCAACGACAACCGCGAGGTGGTGCTGGAGCAGACGGCGATGGAGATCGCCACCGCGACCCAGACCTCTGACGCCACGGTGGTGCGCGCTATCCAGGCGCTGGGCTTCGCCGGGCTGCGCGAGCTTAAGCAGACTATGGAGCGCTGGTTCGGCACCTCGGTCACCTCGGCGGAAAAGATGCGCTCGACGGTCACCGCACTCGCCAGCGACGTCAATTCCAGTATTGATTTTGTGCTTGAAGGGCACCAGCGGGTCTGCGAGGTCCTGTCGCGGGCCGACAACCGCGCGGCGGTGGCCCAGGCAGTGGCGTTGCTCAGCGACGCGCGCCAGGTGGGGATCTTCGGCATCGGCGCCTCGGGGATCCTCGCCGAGTACACCGCCCGGCTGTTCAACCGCATTGGCCTGCCGGCTTACGTGATGAACCGCACGGGCTTTAGCCTCGCCGAACAGCTTATCGGCCTGCAGCGCGGCGATGTGCTGATCATGATGGGGCAAAAATCCCCCCATCGCGAAGGGATGACCACCCTGCGCGAGGCGAAGCGGCTGGGAATTCCGACCATCCTGCTGACCCAGGCGGTGGACTCGCGCTTCAGCCAGGAGGCGCAGGTGGTGATCGACGTCCCGCGCGGCGGGGACAGTAGCCGGATGCCGCTGCACGGCACGGTGCTGGTCTGTCTGGAGATGATTGTCCTGTCGGTGGCCTCGACCACGCCACAAAAAACGGTGAAATCCCTGAAGCGAATCAACGACCTGCACCGGGCCATCGGTAAATCCGGCGGTAAACGGGCCAGTTGATAAGATAATTCACCAGCGGGAAGGTTTCCGGTTGCATACAAAAGTAAGTGTGTGTATTTTTATGCAAAATAAATGCATAAAAAGGATATCTCATGGTTAAGAATTTGCTCAAAGCGTGTTTCATGATGGCCGCGCTGACGGCAGCCGGACAGGCGGCTGCGGAAACCTACACCGTCGGCTCCGGCGGCACCTACCGGCCATTTGAATTTGAAAACAGCCAGAAACAGCTGGAAGGTTTTGATATCGACATCATCAAAGCCATCGCCAAAGCCGAAGGCTTTGACGTCAAACTGGTCAATACCCCATGGGAAGGTATCTTCGCCACGCTGAACACCGGCGACCGCGACATCATCATCTCCGGGATCACCATCACCGATAAACGCAAACAGATGGTCGATTTCTCCGCGCCGTACTTCCCGGCCGAGCAGTCTATCGTCGTCGCCCAGGATTCGCAGGTCGATTCCCTCGCGGCCCTGAAAAACGAGAAGGTCGGGGTGGTGAACTCCAGCACCGGCGATATCGTGGTCTCTGAGGTGCTGGGCAAAAACAGCACGGCGATCAAGCGCTTCGACAATACCCCGCTGATGCTCCAGGAGCTGTTCGAGGACGGCGTCAGCGCCGCGGTGGGTGACGTCGGGGTGGTGAAGTACTACATCAAACAGCACCCGGAGAAGCAGTTCAAGCTGGTGCCGGATGCCAAATTTGAACGCCAGTATTTCGGTATCGCAGTGGCGAAAGGCAACAGCGAACTGCTGGGCAAAATCAACGCCGGTCTGCAGAAGATTGTTGCCGACGGAACTTACGCCAAAATCTATAAAACCTGGTTCGACGACAACGTGCCGACGCTGCCAGCGCAATAACCCACCTTTTTCAGTGACCACGGCTATCGCCCAGGCGATAGCCGTATTTTTTAGGGAAGGACTATGACGGGATTCCGTTGGGAGATCATCGAGGAGTACGGCCCGCTGTTTGTGGACGGCGCCCTGATGACGATTAAATGTACCATTATCTGCGTGATCCTCGGGACGCTGTGGGGGTTAACCCTCGGTCTCGGACGGATGGCGAAGGCCGAGCACGGGCCATGGAAATATATTCTCCGCTACCTGGTGCAGTTTCCGGTGCGCTTTTACGTTAGCGCCTTCCGCGGTACGCCGCTGTTCGTGCAGATCATGGTGGTGCACTTTGCGCTGGTGCCGCTGTTTATTAACCCGCGCGACGGCCTGCTGGTGACCAGCGGCCTGATGAGCGCCGACTTTGCCCGCGAGCTGCGCGCCAGCTACGGGGCGTTCCTCTCCTGCATTGTGGCGATCACCCTTAACGCTGGCGCCTATGTGTCGGAGATTTTCCGCGCCGGCATCCAGTCGATCGACAAAGGGCAGATGGAGGCCTCCCGCGCGCTGGGCATGCCGTGGTGGAAAACCATGCGCAAGGTGATCCTGCCCCAGGCGTTTCGCCGCATTCTGCCGCCGCTGGGCAACAACGCCATCGCCATAGTCAAAGACTCGTCGCTGGCCTCGGCGATAGGCCTGGCCGATCTGGCCTACGCCGCGCGCACCGTCTCCGGCGCCTACGCCACCTACTGGGAACCCTACCTGACCATCTCCCTGGTCTACTGGGTGATCACCTTCCTGCTGGCGCAGCTGGTTAACCGTCTGGAAAAGAGGTTTGGCAAAAGTGATTCACATTAATAACTTACATAAGCGCTTCGGCGACAGCCACGTGCTGCGCGGCATCAGCTGCGACATTAAACCGCAGGAAGTGGTGTGCATCATCGGCCCCTCCGGATCGGGGAAAAGTACCTTTCTGCGCTGTATGAACGCCCTCGAGACGGTCAGCGAAGGCGAGGTGGTGGTCAACGGCTTTGCCGCCCACGACCGCGCTACCGACCTCAACAAGATGCGCGAAAGCGTCGGCATGGTGTTCCAGCGCTTTAATCTGTTCCCGCACATGACGGTGCTGGAAAACCTGATTATGGCGCCGATGAATCTGCGCAATATGCCGCGCCAGCAGGCGGTCGACCTGGCGGAAGCCTTGCTGGCGAAGGTGGGCTTAAGCGATAAGCGCGACGCCTGGCCCTCGAGTCTGTCCGGCGGCCAGCAGCAGCGCGTCGCGATTGCCCGCGCGCTGGCGATGAAGCCGTCGATTATGCTGTTCGATGAGCCCACCTCGGCGCTGGATCCGGAGCTGGTGGGCGACGTGCTGGAGGTGATGAAAAACCTCGCCAGCGAGGGGATGACCATGGTGATCGTGACCCACGAAATGGGCTTTGCCCGCGAAGTGGCCGACCGGGTGATCTTCATCGACCAGGGCGTGATTCAGGAAGAGGGCAAGCCGGGGCAGATCTTTAGCGCGCCGACCAACCCACGCACCGCCGCGTTCCTCAGCAAGGTGCTATAAACCGGGCGGGCTGGCGCCAGGCCAGCCCGCTGAGTGTTGTCAGATATATTGATGATGTTTTTCATCATCAGTATAAACATTGACTGAGCTCATAAATCCCGCGACGACTCCTTTGTTAATCTCCGGGTATCGCTTTGGGCTTCTCCAGGAATATAACGTTGGAAATCTTTTTTTAACCCACTGAAAAATAGCGATTAACTATTTTTCATACGCCAAAAATCATGGTCCGTTAATGACGGATCCGGTTTCGTATGGGTTAAAAAAGGTACGTTATGACAGTTACATGGACGGTCACGCCCGTGGGGTATCAGCACATTGCCAAACGCTGCCCCTCCTGCAATGTACAACGCGACTTCGCCCCTTCCGGCGCCATCCGGGTGAATTCGCAAAAGAAGTTGCTGGATATCTGGAGCATCTATAAATGCACGCACTGCGATTACACCTGGAATATCGCCCTGTTTTCCAGGCTGCACGTCAGCAAGATTAACCGCGAACGGCTTCAGCGTCTGAGGCAGAACGATGCTGCCATGGTTCGCTATTATGCCGCTGACCTCGCGACGCTGAAGCGCAACGGCGCTGTGCTGTCGGGGCAACCTGATTTTCGTATTCAGGAGCATTGGTCGGTCAGGCTGATGGCTTGCCCGCAAATAATGGTGCGCGTTCGGGTCCTTCAGCCTTTTCGCGTCAGCCTGCTATCAATACTGAAAAAGCAGCTCAAGCTGAGTACGGCTGATATCCGGTGGTTGATCGCGACAGGGCAGATCAAGGGTATTCCACTAAAACAGCTCAAGACGAAAAAGCTGAAGGCGCTGGAATATCATTTTCAGCTGGCGGCGGAAACGCTGTATGCGCGACGCCGGATTACGTTATCACTTCGCTGTAGATAACTCGTCGGGAAGATAAGCCGTAGCGCTTTAACCGCGGTTTTTCGTTATTCTCAATGGAATCAGGACGGCGAAGTCGGCCGTCCTGAATTACTCATTACTGCCTGAAAAAGGCACTTCCGCAGCAGCCATTCAAGCTGCCGACGCATAATAAACAAACGCCAGCTTATTGCCGTCGGGATCGCGGACGTAGGCGCTGTGAAAGCCGTCGCCATACTGCGGACGGTGACCGGGCGCGCCTTCGTCACGTCCGCCGAGTTGCAGGGCGAGGGCATGCAGTTCTGCAATATGTTCGACGGAGCGGGCGTTAAGCGCCACCATCGTTCCATTGCCCACCCCGGCAGGCTGCTGATCAAAGGGGACGCCCACGCACAGCCCGCAGGTATGGTTGTCATTGAAGGTGCCCCATGAGGCGCCTTGTTCGTTACGGCCGGCTTTGGCGTGCCCCAGCAATGCCATTAACGGATCATAGAACTCGATGGCGCGTGGTAGATCGTTCGTTCCCAGCATAATGTATGAAAACATAGTGTCCTCCTGTTGCGGGCAAAAGGTGACTTTCGCCCGCTTACTGCGTGAAGCGGATGGCAACAGACCCGGCGCTGCGCTCAGCCTCGCCATGGTACACCGCCTCAATATTATTCCCCTGCGGATCCAGCACAAAAGCGGCATAGTAACCAGGATGATAGTGTCGTTCGCCAGGCGCGCCGTTATCGCGGCCACCATGGGTCAGCGCCGCATGGTAAAAAGCGTCCACCATGTCGCGATCTCTGGCCTGGAACGCCAGATGGTGGCGCCCTGTCAGTTTCCCGGCGGCCTCCGGGCTGTGGCGTGAGGCCACCACCAGTTCGTCAGCCAGCAAGTATTCATTGGCGGTGGCGATCGCCGGGATCTCCAGCGCCGACAGTACGGCGGTATAGAAGTTTTTGCTTGCCGCAAAGTCTTCGACAACCAGCAGAATATGATCGATCAATCTGCCACGATGTAAGGTATTGCTTTCCATGGAATGTCCTCCTGGCAGGGGGGCCGGCAATGGTTAACAGCAGTGAGCCAGCAAAAACAGGATGCCCTCCGGTAAGGGCCATAAAAAAGGCTGGCGCCAGGCCAGCCCGTCAGGACTACTGCGCGGACTCCGTCGCTTCGTCCATGTCCTCTTCCTGCTCACTGGCAAGCAGGGTTTTCTCGTTTTTACACAGACACTGGATCAGCAGGAACAGCACGCCGCTGGCCACCAGGGTGGCGATCAGGCCATCGTAGCCGGTGATGCCGATCAGCATGCCGCTGACTACCGGCCCGGCGACGCTGCCGGCGGACCAGAAAAAGCCGAACAGGGCGTTAATCATAATCAGCTTCTGCCCGCTAAAGGTTTTCCCCGCCCGCACCAGCGACAGGGTATACAGCGCCCCCGCCGCGGCGCCCAGCAGCAGACAAATGGCCATCAGCTGAATGCGTGAGCCGAGCATCAGCGGCAGGGCCAGCAGCGACAGGCTGAAGACCACCGCGCAGGCCAGATGCACGCGGCGAATGCCGACCCGGTCGGCCAGCCAGCCGAGCGGGGTCTGGAACATCGCATCCCCGGTAAGCACCACGGTCACCAGCAGCACCGCCATTCCTTCATTAAGCCCCTTGTCCATGCCGTACAGCGGCAGCAGGGCGAGGATGCTGGCGTCGAAGAAGGCGAAGCAGAAGACCCCGGAGGCCAGTACCGGCAGGAAGGCGCCGAGGCTGCGCCAGCTGGCGCGCTCCCCAAGGCTTTCGCGGGTGCCGGTGGGCAGATGGCGCAGCATCAGCAGGCAGACGGCGGTGACCGCGACGATCGCCATCAGCGCCGAGGCCTGCCAGGCGGGGCCGACGGAGATCAGCAGCGGCCCGGCCAGCTGACAGCCGGTAAAGGCCGAGGCGTAGATGCCGGTGAGGGTGGCGCGCTGGCTGCCCGCCGCGCCGCCGGTGATCCAGCTTTCGCCCAGTACGATAATGACCCCGGAGGCCAGGCCGGTCAGCAGGCGCGGCAGCAGAAGCAGCGTCATATCGGTGGTCATGCATGAGGCGATGGTTGCCAGCGCCAGCAGGATCAGACTGCCGCTCAGCAGCACGCCCATTTCAACGCGCCGGCACAGCGCAGGAGAGAGGAAAGAGGAGATCATCATGCCGGCGGGCGGCAGGGCGGCCAGCAGGCCGACGTACAGCGGCGCAACCTGCTGCTGCGCCAGCTCAAGACTGATTAACGGCACCGTATAGCCGGTGATAAATCCCACGAGCGACGCGGCCATGATCATCGCCAGCGTGGGGGCAAGACGATTCTGGTCTGGGTTAAACATTTTATTTCCGATGACGGAGAGGTCAGTAGTGGATCCTTCGGCAAATTGCCGTCCTGAGTTGCATAATAATTAATCGCCTGGCCGTTGTCACCGTTGAAATCACTACCAAAAAAGGTCCGCCCGGCCGCGGCTGGCGTGTACGCCGCGCCGCCGCCGCATTTCGTGACGTTGTCAGCGTGTTAACGACAGGATATAACGGAGGGAGCGGCAGCGACCCGGCGCCGGTGAGCGACGGGGAAAAACGCAGCGCATGACCCAATTATTCAGCATTACGCTATGCAGGAAAGGAGTAATACATGGCCGTATCGCCGTCACTGATCGCCGAAGCCACAGGCTGGCGACGTGAGTTTCACGCCGCGCCTGAGCTCGGATATCAGGAGCAGGAGACCTCGCGCCGCGTTGCCGAGCTGCTGGTCTCGTTTGGCCTGCAGGTTCATCGCGGGCTGGCCGGCACCGGCGTCGTGGCGACGCTGGAAAACGGCCCCGGGCCGGTCATCGGCCTGCGCGCCGATATGGACGCCCTGCCGATCACCGAGCTGGGGAGCGTCAGCTACCGTTCGCGCCGCGCCGGGGTAATGCACGCCTGCGGCCACGATGGCCATACCGCGATGCTGCTGGCGGCCGCGGCCCATCTGGCGCAGACCCGCCAGTTCAGCGGTACCGTCCACTTTGTCTTCCAGCCGGCGGAAGAGAACCTTGGCGGCGCGCGCAAAATGGTGGAAGAGGGGTTATTCGAACGCTTCCCGATGGATGCGATTTACGCGCTGCATAACTGGCCGGGGATCCCCCTCGGCGAAGTGGCGCTCAGCGATGGCGCGATGATGGCTTCCCTCGACGCCTTCGAGATCACCCTGCGCGGCAAAAGTTGCCATGCGGCGATGCCGGAGAGCGGGGCCGATCCCATCGTCGCCGCGGCGCAGCTGATTATGGCGCTGCAGACCATCCCCTCCCGTCGCCTGTCGCCACAGGATTCCGCGGTGGTCAGCATCACCCAGATAAAAGGCGGCGAGGCGATCAACGTCCTGCCGGACACCGTGGTGCTGCGCGGCACCTTCCGCTGCCTGAGCAATCGCGTTCGCGCCCGCGTGCGGGAGCTTATCGAAAGCTATGTGGCGACCCAGCCGCAGGTGTCCGATGTCCGGGGCGAGATTAGCTGGTTTCCCGGGTATCCGGTGACCAAAAACCATGCGCCGCAGGCGCAGCTGCTGCGCGAGGTGGCGGTCGCCACCCTCGGCGCGGAAGCGGTGCGCTGGAACCAGGCGCCGTCGATGGCCTCTGAGGATTTTGCCTGCATGCTGGAGGTCTGTCCGGGGGCCTATTTCTGGATCGGCACCGATGGCGAAACGCCGTCGAAGCCGTTGCATAACGCCAGCTATGACTTTAACGACGCGCTGATTAGCCACGGGGTGGCGATGTGGGTGGCGCTGGTGGAGAAACAGCTGCCGGCGGCGTAACCCGCCGGCAGCGGCAGGAGGGAAGGGAGCGCGCGCGCTCCCTGAGGTCAGACGTCGGCGGCGGCTTTCAGTCGTGCCTTCATGTCGCTGTAGGCGGTCCAGGCATAGCGCTCCGCCCACTGCTGGTCGGCAATCGCTTCCACTTTCACCGCACAGTATTTGGTTTCCGGCGTTTTGGAGATCGGATCCAGGTTATCCTGGGTCAGCTCATTACAGGCGCCCACCCACCACTGATAGGTCATATAGACCGCGCCCGGGTTGATGCGATCGCTGAGGTCGGCGCGGGTGATGACCTTTCCGCGCCGGGAGCTTACCCACACCAGCTGTTTGTCGGCGATCCCCAGCCGTTGCGCATCCACGGGATTCATCTGCACCCGTCCCGGCTCGTCGGCCAGCGACTGCAGCGCGGCGCAGTTGCCGGTCATCGAGCGGCAGGAGTAGTGCCCCACCTCCCGCACCGTGCAGAGCACCAGCGGCCATTCATCATCCGGACGCTCCGCCGGCGCGCGCCAGGCGGTGGCGAACAGCTGCCCTTTACCTGATGGGGTGTCGAAGCGGTTGTCTTTATACAGCCACGGCGTGCCGGGGTGGTCGAGGGTCGGGCATGGCCACTGAACATGGCCCATATCGCCCATTTTCTCCCAGGTCACGCCGTAGAACAGCGGGCAGAGCTCGCGCATCTCGTCCCAGATCTGCTGGTTGCTCTCATAGTGCATCGGATAGCCCATTTCGCTGGCCAGCAGACTGATGATCTCCCAGTCGCGCTTCACATTCCCCGCCGGCGGGATCGCCTGTTCAAACCGCTGAAACCCGCGGTCGGCGCAGGTGAAGACGCCGCCGTGCTCGCCCCAGGAGGTGGCCGGCAGCAGGACATCGGCAATCTCCGCCGTTTTGGTCATGAAGATATCCTGCACCACCACGAAGTCCAGCGCCTCGATGCCTTTGCGCACCAGGCCGAGGTCGGCTTCGGTCTGCAGCGGATCTTCGCCCATGATGTAGTAGGCTTTGATCTCGCCCGTCAGCGCCTTATGCGGCACCTCGGTGATGCGGGTGCCGACCTGGTCATCCATCTGCGCCGGGTCGATCCCCCAGGCGGCGGCGAATTTCGCCCGCACGGCCGGGTCGGTGACCTCCTGATAGCCGGGGAACAGGTTCGGCAGCACGCCCATATCGCAGGCGCCCTGTACATTGTTTTGCCCACGGACCGGACCCACGCCGACGTTCGCCCGTCCCAGGTTGCCGGTGAGCAGCGCCAGGCTTGCCAGGCCGCGCACCACGTCCACCGCCTGGCCAAACTGGGTGACCCCCATGCCCCACATAATGGTGGCGGAAGGGGCGGCGGCAAACATGCGCATTGCCTCGCGGATCGCCTGCGCGCTGACCCCGACAATCCCTTCCACTGCTTCCGGGGCGTAATCTTTCACCGCCTCGCGGTAGGCGTCCAGCCCTTCGGTATAGCGTTCGACATAGGCTTTGTTGTACAGCTCTTCTTCCAGCAATACATAGCCGAAGGCGTTCACCAGCGCCATGTTGCTGCCGTTGTTGAGCTGCAGATGACGGTCAGCTATGCGTGCGGTTTCAATGCGTCGCGGATCGCAGACGATGATTTTGGCGCCGTTTTCCCGGGCTTTGATCACCCGGCGGGCGACGATGGGATGGGAGTCGGCGCAGTTGTAGCCAAAGACCAACAGGCACTTCGAGTTTTCGATGTCGCTTATCGAGTTGCTCATCGCCCCGTTGCCCAGCGCCTGCTGCAGCCCGGCGACGGAAGGGCCATGGCAGACGCGGGCGCAGCAGTCGACGTTGTTGGTGTTCAGCACCGCGCGGGCGAACTTTTGCATCACATAGTTGGTTTCGTTGCCGGTGCCGCGCGAGGAGCCGGTGGTCATGATGGCGCGCGGGCCATGCTTCTCTTTGATCTCCCTGAGCTTGCTGGCGGTATAGCGAATCGCTTCCTGCCAGCTGACCGGCGTGAAAGCGCCGCCTTTCTGGTAGCGGATCATCGGTTGTTTAAGACGGGGCGTCAGGAGCTGCGTGTCGTTAAGAAAATCCCAGCCGTAATAGCCTTTCAGGCACAGCTGGTTCTGGTTGGTGACGCCGTCGGCGGCTTCCGCGCGAATGATTTTATTGTTGTCGACAACCAGTTTAAGTTTGCAACCCGCCCCGCAGTAGGGGCACACGCTCGTGATTTTTTTCATCAGTAACAGACCTGTTAACAGTGAACAGAGGATCGCTGTCGCGCCGGGCCCGACGGGCAACGATCGCGGTATCGCCTGGTGGTGATGCGGACGCAGGCCCGCTGCGCTATGCAGGTCTCGTGCCAGATTTTAATCTATTGATTTAAAATGAAAAATAACAGGAGAAGGATGACGGGAGCGTGACCTCGTCACTAATGACGATGACGCAGAGCGCCGACGTCAGACGCTCTGCAGGGGATAATGCCGCTACGCGAGAGGGCGGCAGCGGGCGATATGCGACTCGCTCAGGCCGACGTCGCGCGCGGCGGCGCAGATTGCCTGCCAGCTGCCCGCATCCAGCGGGATCCCCTCGGCCAGGCGCGCTTCGCGGTTGGCGGCCTCCCATTCGCCGGGGGCCAGCACCGGGGCATCGGGATCGTGCGGCGACTGTTTACACCATGCGATAAAGGCCTCCGTCTGCGCCTGGCTGTCCGGGGCATCGAACGCGTCCGGGCGCAGGATCACGGTGGTCATGCAGTTAAAGATGGCGTCGACGCTGGTCTGCAGGCTTTCCTGATGGGTGGTTTGCCCCCCGGAGAGCGCGCCGCCGAGCACTTCGCACAGTGTCGCCAGGGCATAGCCTTTGTGCTGGGCGAAGGTGAGCAGGGCGCCCAGCGGCGAGGTCTGCATCACAGCCGGGTCGGTGGTGGGCAGCCCCTGGGCGTCGATCAGGCAGCCGGGCGCCACGGCTTCTCCTTTGTGCCAGGCGACGCGGGTTTTACCAAAGGCGATGGCGCTGGTGGCGTAGTCCAGCAGCAGCGGCGGATGGCCCGCGCGGGGAAACACCACGCACAGCGGGTTAGTGCCGAAGCGGCTGTCTTTTCCGCGGAACGGGGCGACCATCGGGTCGCCGATCACGCTGACGAAGTGAATGGAGATCAGCCCGGCGGCGGCGCACTGCTCCGCCCAGTAGCCGATGCGTCCGACGTGATGCGCATTGCGCAGGGCGATAGCCGCCATGCCGTGCTGCTTCGCCTTTTCGATGCCTAACTGCATCGCTTCGTGGGCGACCACCTGGCCGAAGCCGGCGTTGCCGTCAAGGGTGACCACGGCGCCGGCGTCTTTGGTGACCGTGGCGTGGCGGTTGAGCTGCAGAAAGCCGCCGGCGTGGGATTTGACATAGCTTGGGATCATCCCGACGCCATGGGAGTCATGCCCGGCCAGGTTGGCGGCGATGAGATGGTCGGCGACCAGCGTCGCTTCTTCTGAGCGGCTGCCGAGATGGGTAAACAGTGAGACGACAAACTGATGCAGATCCGTCGCCAGAAAGCGGTGTCCTGTTGGCACTGATTCTCTCCTGTAGTCTGTTGTTATTTTGTTATGTTTGCCGTTTTATGCTGCGCCGCCCGGCGCAGAAGGTCAAGGGCGGACTCTCCCGGCGACAGGCCACTGCGCCAGCGCCTGGGTTATACGACAGACGATAAAAAACCGGTCCGGGATCGCGTTTTAATTAACGTCATAAACACCACATTTTTAAATTCTGCCACTGTCACAAAAGCCAGAAAAAAGCCAGCCCCGGCGTTGCAAGGGGAGCTGATACCACTATATGTTAAATTTGTGTTTATTAATTGATGATTAAAGGTTGGTATCATGTATAAGAAAATAAGTGGTTTAGTGGTTTCACTGACGGCCGTTTTCGCCTGTGCCGCCTGGGCGGAGGTGCCTGCGGGCTATCCGGCGGATTATCAAAAAACGGTTGATGCCGCCGTCAAAGAGGGCAAGGTGGTGATCTATTCCACAACCGATACCAAAGCGGCCGGGCCGTTAATTAAAGGATTTGAAGCGCAATATCCGGGCGTAAAAGTCGAATATAACGACATGAACAGCACCGAGCTGTATAACCGCTATATCAGCGAGCAGGCCGCCGGGGGCGGCAGCGGGGACGTGGTGTGGAGCTCATCGATGGATACGGCGCTGAAATTAGCCACCGAGTACGCGGAACAATATGCCTCGCCGGAGGTGAAGCAATTACCCGACTGGGCGGTGTGGCAGCAGAAAGCCTATGGCACCACCTACGAGCCGGTGGTATTTATCTATAACAAACGGCTGATCCCGCAGAATGAGGTGCCGGACTCGCACACCGCGCTGGCCAAATTGATCGCCAGCCAGGCCGATAAATTTAAAGGCAAAGTCACCACCTACGATATCGAAAAATCGGGCCTCGGCTTTATGCTGGCGGTCCAGGACAGCCAGGCCGACGCGAACTATTTTACCGACCTGGCGAATATCGCCAAAGGCGGCCTGACGGTGCAGTCTTCCACCGGCACGATGATGGAGCGCGTCTCCTCTGGCGAAAACCTGATCGGCTATAACATTCTTGGCTCCTATGCCGAAGCGCGGGCGAAAAACGATCCCTCTTTAGGCATCGCCTATCCGAAAGATTACGTGCTGGTGCTCTCCCGCGTCTCGTTTATTAGCCAGGAGAGCGAACATCCCAATGCGGCGAAATTGTGGCTGGATTATGTCCTGTCGGAAAAAGGCCAACAGATCCTCGCCAGCCAGGCGGATATTCCCTCTCTTCGTCGCGATATTGAAGGCAAAAATGATATCGACGGCATGACCACGCTGCTGGGCAAAGCGTTAAAACCGATCCCGGTCAACGAAACGCTGCTGGATTATTTACAGCCGCAAAAACGTCTGCAGTTTATTAAACAATGGCGCAGCGCCGCCGCGAAATAATCCTCCCCCGGGGCATCGCCGATGCCCCTTATTCACACCCGGCGGGTTTATTCACCTGACCAAAGGGATGAACCATGAATGTATTACGCAGAAAGTGGCAGGGGCTGCCGCGCGGCGTGGTGGTGTGCATCACGGCGCTGGTGATTTACGTCCCGCTGTTATTTATTGTGGTGCAGAGTTTTCTCTCCGCGCCGTTCTTTTCCCGCTCCAAATCCTGGAGTCTGGAAGCCTTCGCCTTTATTTTTACCGACCCGGATTTTTATCTGGCGTTAAGGTCAGGGTTTATTCTGGCCTTTGGCCTGGTGATTATCGCCATTCCGCTGGGCGGTATTTTGGCCTTTCTGATGGTACGCACCGATTTACCCGGCCGGCGGTTCATTGAGCCGCTGATCCTGGTGCCGATCTTCGTCTCGCCGATGGTGCTGGGCTTTGGCTACGTGGTGGCCGCCGGGCCGGTAGGCTTCTTTTCCCAGTGGGCGCAGCAGCTGATCGGCTTTGTGCCGTGGAATATCTACTCGATGTTCAGCATTGTGGTCATCGCCGGCTTAACCCACGTGCCGCACGCCTATCTCTATATCTCCTCGGCGCTGCGCAGCGTCGGCTCGGATGTGGAAGAGGCGGCGCGCACCGTCGGCGCCACGCCGCTGCAGGTGATGACTTCGGTGAGTCTGCCAATGGTACGGCCATCCATTCTTTACGCCTGCGTGCTGCTCTTTTTCCTTGGTCTGGAAGTCTTCGGTCTGATGCTGGTGCTGGGCGACCCCGAGGGCAACATGGTGCTGGCGACCTATCTCTACAAGCTGACCAATAAGCTTGGCACCCCCTCCTACCATCTGATGGCGGCGGTGGCGGTAGTGCTGATCTGCATCACCATCCCGCTGGTCATGCTCCAGCGTCGGCTGATGCGCACCGCCAACCGCTTTGTCACCATGAAGGGCAAGGCGTCGCAGGCGCGGGCGCTGCCGCTGGGCAAATGGCGCTGGGTGGCCGGGGCGGTGGTGGTGGCCTGGCTGACGGTGACCATCGGCGTCCCGCTGCTCGGCGTGGCGCTGCGTGCCTTTATCTCCAACTGGGGCGTCGGCGTGTCGCTGTGGGATGAGCTGTCGCTGACGACGTTCCACAATATCTGGCAGCAGCCCAACCTGCTGCGGGCGATCGTCAACTCGATGGCTATCGGCATCGTCGGCGGCGCGCTGGCGGTGATCTGCTATCTGTTTGTCGGCATCGCCATGCACCGCAAAGCGGACAACGTCACCCGCTTTCTTGATTACAGCGTGCTGGTCCCGCGCGCGGTGCCGGGGCTGCTGGCCGGTCTGGCCTTCCTGTGGGTGTTCCTGTTTGTGCCGATGTGGCTCGATCAGTCGCTGAAGCATGGCTGGCTCTCGGCGCTGCCGGTGGCGGACTGGCTGCGGGAGCACCTTATCGTGCAGCTGCGCGCGCTGCGCAATACCATCTTCAGCGTCTGGCTGGCCTACACCGTGGTATGGATGGCCTATGGCCTGCGGCTCATCTCCTCGACGCTGCTGCAGGTGGGACCGGAGCTGGAGGAGGCGGCGCGCAGCACCGGCGCCTCGCGGGGGCAGATCACCCGCCACGTCACCGTCCCGCTGTCGCGCTATGGGCTGATTGGCTCCTGGCTGCTGATGTTTCTGATCTTTGAGCGCGAATATTCCACCGGCGTCTATCTGCTGTCGCCGGGTACCGAAACCATCGGCTCGATGCTGGTGTCGCTGTGGGCGGCGGGGGCCATCGATATCGTCGCGGCGCTCTCCTTTATCAATATTCTGCTGGTGGTGATTGGCCTTGGCATCGCCCTGCGCTTTGGAGTGAAATTACATGATTGAGTTATCGGTTGAAAATCTGCATCTCACCTATGGCGACAACCCGGTGCTGAAAGGCGTGTCGATGACGCTCGGCCGGGGAGAGGTGGTGTCGCTGCTGGGGCCTTCGGGAAGCGGCAAAACCACGCTGCTGCGGGCGGTGGCCGGGCTGGAGAAGCCGACGAGCGGGCGGATCGCCATCGGCAACCGCACGGTGTACGACGGTACGCCGCGCAGCGAAATCCCGGCCGAAGAGCGTAACCTCGGCCTGGTGTTCCAGTCCTATGCCCTGTGGCCGCACAAAACGGTGTTCGACAACGTGGCCTATCCGCTGAAGCTGCGTAAAGTCGCCGCCGGGGAGATAAAAGAGCGGGTGCAGCGCGTGCTGGATCAGCTGGGGCTGGGGCATCTTGGCAACCGCCATCCGCACCAGCTCTCCGGCGGCCAACAGCAGCGGGTGGCCATTGGTCGGGCGCTGGTCTACAACCCGCCGGTGATCCTGCTGGATGAGCCGCTCTCTAACCTCGACGCCAAGCTGCGCGAGGAGGCGCGGGTGTTTCTGCGCGAGCTGATCATCAAGCTGGGCCTCTCGGCGCTGATGGTCACCCACGATCAAAATGAAGCGATGGCCATCTCCGATCGTATTCTGCTGCTGAACAATGGCGTCATCGAGCAGCAGGGGACGCCGCAGGAGATGTACGGCAGCCCGGCGACGCTGTTCGCCGCCGAGTTTATGGGCAGCAATAACCGCCTGCACGGCAAGGTGATGGCGCTGGAGAACGGCAGGGCGCGCATCGAAGGCGCCAGCTGGAGCCTGTGGGGGCGAGCGGGCGAGGGGGTCAGCGTCGGCGAGCCGGCGACGGCGGTGATCCGCGTCGAGCGCCTGCGTCTTGACGGCGCGGCGCAGGATAACAGTCTCCAGTTACCGCTGCTGACCAGCATGTACCTCGGCGACCGCTGGGAGTACCTGTTCCGCACCGAGGGCGACGACTTTCCGCTACGCGCCTACGGAACCGCGCTGCGCGATGCTGAACACTGCCATCTGACGCTCCCGGCGGAGGATGTGTGGATTTTTCCGCAGCGGTAACCGTTTGTTAAGACGCCAGATGGCACACGGCTTCAATATTGTGCCCGTCTGGCGCAATCACAAAGGCGGCGTAGTACCCGGCGTGGTAGTTGGGCCGTAACCCCGGCGCGCCGTTGTCCTTTCCTCCGGCGGCCAGCGCCGCCTGCCAGAAGGCGTCTACCTGCTCGCGGCTGTCGGCGCGAAAGGCGATATGCAGCGGCGCAGGGTTGTCCGCACTTTGATAGAGGCATAGAGAGACATCGCCGCTGCCGGCCAGCTCTGCGCCGTAGGTCGGATCGCCTTCGCCGACCAGCGTTACGCCCAGCGGTGCAAGGGCTTGTAAAAAGAACGCTTTGCTGGCGGCATAGTCGCTGACGCCGAATTTCACATGATCGAACATCTCTTCTCTTCTCCTGTGGACGGGGTATCGCCAGCCGAACGCGTTAGCCGGGAAATAGATGCAAAATAGTTAACAACGGGTAGTAACTTTTTTAACAGCTCAAAATGTTTAATTATTCCTAATACGAGTATTTACAGACGTTTAATCTGCCATGTACCATAAACAAAAAATAACATTTGTGATACAAGTCACTCTTTTTTGGCGCATGGGTAAGCTCAGCGCGGTGTGAACGCCGCCGGTTTACCGCCTCAAGGTTATGGCAGCACCCTTCTCACGATGACATTCCGGTGAATTTCTCTCCGATTTCCCGCGTTTCGTTGAGAATCGTCTACTATCCAAACGATAACCCTATAAATGATATCGCCTCTGGCGATGTTTTATCCGACTTGCCGGTCCGGGCCAGACGCTAAGCGGTTTAAAAGCGCAATGGTATCGGTTCCAGCACGACATTCACTGGTTTTGTCAGCGACAAAAACAGTAATTTTCAATGACAGGAATGTGATGATGTCGAGCGAGAAAACTAACAATTCCAGGCGTGATTTCCTGGTGAAATCGATGGCGCTGATCCCGACGGTGGTGATCGGCGGCGCGGGAGCAGGGGCCATTGGCGTGGCCACCAGCGCGACCGCGCAGGCGGCCCCCGCTTCAGAGCCAGCCTCCGGGAACACGGCGGCGGCCAGCGACTGGAAGCCGCAGTTCTTCAACGATCGTGAGTGGGCGTTTATCAACGCCGCTGTCGCTCGCTTAATCCCGGCGGATGAACTTGGGCCCGGCGCTAAAGAGGCCGGCGTGCCGGAGTTTATCGACCGCCAGCTCAATACCCCTTACGCCACCGGCTCCATCTGGTATATGCAGGGGCCCTTCAACCCCGACGTGCCGAAAGAGATGGGCTATCAGCTGCCGCTGGTGCCCAAACAGATCTATAACCTCGGGATCGCCGATGCCGAGGCCTGGTGTCAGGACAAGTATCACAAAACCTTTGCTGAACTGAGCAGCGAGCAGCAGGACGAGGCGCTCGGCCTGTGGGAATCGGGCAAAGCCGAGTTCAAACAGCTGCCGGCTTCGCTGTTCTTCACCTATCTGCTGCAGAACACCCGCGAAGGCTTCTTCAGCGACCCGATCCATGGCGGTAACAAAGGCATGGTTGGCTGGACGCTGATTAATTTTCCCGGCGCGCGCGCCGACTTTATGGATTGGGTTGAACGGGGCGAACGCTACCCCTTCCCGCCGGTATCAATTAATGGGGAGAGGGCGTAATCATGGCCACCGTATTGAAAAAAACCGATGTCGCGATCGTCGGCTTCGGCTGGGTTGGGGCGATCATGGCCAAAGAGCTGACCGAAGCCGGGCTCAACGTCGTGGCGCTGGAGCGCGGCCCGATGCGCGACACCTGGCCGGACGGCGCCTATCCGCAGGTGATTGATGAGCTGACCTACAACATCCGCCGCAAGCTGTTCCAGGACCTGTCGAAAAGCACCGTCACCATCCGGCATAACACCAGCCAGCAGGCGGTGCCGTATCGCCAGCTGGCGGCCTTCCTGCCGGGTACCGGCGTGGGCGGCGCCGGGCTGCACTGGTCCGGCGTCCATTTCCGCGTCGATCCCATCGAACTGCGGATGCGCAGCCACTATGAAGAGCGCTACGGCAAAAACTTCATTCCCCAGGATATGATCATCCAGGATTTCGGCGTCACCTACGACGAGCTGGAACCGTTCTTCGATAAAGCGGAGAAAGTTTTCGGCACCTCCGGGACCGCCTGGTCGATCAAAGGCAAGGTCGTCGGCAAAGGCCGCGGCGGCAACGCCTTCGCCCCGGACCGTTCAGATGACTTCCCGCTGCCGGCGCAGAAAAACACCTGGTCGGCGCAGCTGTTTGAAAAAGCGGCGCTCGAGGTGGGCTACCATCCCTACAACCTGCCGTCGGCCAACACTTCCGACTCCTATACCAACCCGTACGGCGCGCAGATGGGCCCGTGCAACTTCTGCGGTTTCTGCAGCGGCTACGCCTGCTACATGTACTCCAAAGCCTCGCCGAACGTGAACATTCTGCCGGCGCTGCGCCAGGAAAAACGCTTTGAGCTGCGGACCAACGCCAACGTGCTGAAGGTCAACCTGACCGACGACAAATCTCGCGCCACCGGCGTGACCTACGTCGACGGCCAGGGGCGCGAAATGGAGCAGCCGGCGGACCTGGTGATCATCGGCGCCTTCCAGTTCCATAACGTGCACCTGATGCTGCTCTCCGGGATCGGCAAACCCTACAATCCGGAGACCGGAGAAGGGGTGGTGGGGCGTAACTTCGCCTACCAGAACATGACCACCATTAAGGCCATTTTCGACAAAGACACCTACACCAACCCGTTTATCGGCGCGGGCGGCAACGGCGTCGGCGTCGACGACTTCAACGCCGACAACTTCGACCACGGCGCGGCGGGCTTTGTCGGCGGTTCGCCGTTCTGGGTCAACCAGGCCGGGACCAAGCCCATCTCCGGTTTCCCGGTACCGCCGGGCACCCCGGCGTGGGGCAGCAAATGGAAAGCGGCGGTGGCCGATACCTACACCCATCACCTGTCGATGGATGCTCACGGCGCGCACCAGTCCTATCGGCAGAACTACCTCGATCTTGATCCGAACTACAAAAACGTCTTTGGCCAGCCGCTGCTGCGCATGACCTTTGACTGGCAGGAAAACGACATCAAGATGGCGCAGTTTATGTTCGATAAGATGGCGCCGATCGCCAAAGCGATGAAGCCGAAATATATCCTCGGCAGCCCGAAAAACGCCAACAGCCACTTTGATACCACCACCTACCAGACCACCCATATGAACGGCGGGGCGGTGATGGGGGAAGATCCGAAAACCAGCGCCGTTAACCGTTATCTGCAAAGCTGGGACGTGCATAACGTCTTCGTCATCGGCGCCTCCGCTTTCCCGCAGGGGCTGGGCTATAACCCAACCGGCACGGTGGCCGCGCTGGCGTACTGGTCAGCGAAGGCGATCCGCGAGCAGTATCTGAAAAATCCGGGTCCCCTGGTGCAGGCATAAAGGAAGGCAGATGATGAAAATGCAATGGTTATCGGCCCTGGTGCTTGGGGCATTGAGCTGCGCGGCCTTCGCCGAAGAGGCGCCTGCGGACAGCAATCTGATTAAGCAAGGGGAGTATCTGGCGCGGGCGGGGGACTGTGTCGCCTGCCATACCAACGGCAAAGCGGGCAAACCTTTCGCCGGCGGTCTGCCGATGGAGACGCCGATCGGCACCATCTACTCCACCAATATCACGCCGGATAAAGAACACGGCATCGGCGGGTACACCTTCGAAGAGTTCGACGACGCGGTGCGCAAGGGTGTGCGGAAAGACGGTTCCACGCTCTATCCGGCAATGCCGTATCCCTCATTCGCGCGGATCAGTGAAGCGGACATGCGCGCCATGTACGCCTACTTTATGCATGGCGTGGAGCCGGTGAATGTCGCCAACAAGGACACCGACATCCCGTGGCCGCTGTCGATGCGCTGGCCGCTGGCGTTCTGGCGCGGCATCTTCGCCCCGACGCCGAGCGACTTTGTCGCCAACCCGCAGGTTGACCCGGTGCTGGAGCGCGGTCGCTATCTGGTGGAAGGCCTGGGCCACTGCGGCGCCTGTCATACCCCGCGTAGCCTGACGATGCAGGAAAAAGCGCTCAGCGAAAGCGAAGGCGATGATTACCTGGCGGGCAGCAATGCGCCGATTGACGGCTGGGTCGCCTCCAGCCTGCGCGGCGAAAATCGCGACGGTCTGGGGACCTGGAGCGAAGCCGAGCTGGCTGAGTTCCTGAAAACCGGACGTAACGATAAATCGGTGGTCTTCGGCGGCATGAGCGATGTGGTGGAGCACAGTCTGCAGTATCTCTCTGATGACGACATCACCGCCATCGCCCGCTATCTGAAGTCGCTCCCGCCGCGCGGCGGCAAACAGACCCCAGCCCCGGTGGAAGACAGCGTGGCGAAAGATCTGTGGAAGGGTAACGACAGCAAAACCGGCGCCGCGCTGTATGTCGATAACTGCGCCGCCTGCCACCGCACCGACGGCGCGGGCTATCAGCGCGCCTTCCCGTCGCTGAAGGGCAACCCGGTGGTGCAGACCGAAGATGCCACTTCGCTTATTCACATCGTTCTGACCGGGAGCACCACGCCGGCGGTGAAAGATGCGGTCTCCAACCTGACCATGCCGTCGTTCGGCTGGCGTCTGGACGACCAGCAGGTGGCGGATGTGGTCAACTTCATCCGCACCAGCTGGGGCAACAATGCGCCGGCGGTCAGCGCCAGCGATGTGGCGAAGGTGCGTAAGGAGACCGCGGCGCACAATGAGAAGGCGTTAGGCAACGCCGATATCTCGAAGCTGCCGGGGGCCGGACAGTAACCGTCAGGGTTGCGTCGCCCGCGCGGCGCAACCCTGACTTAGCCAGGACGTAAAATACTGTCTGAATCAAGGAGTTTGCCTTCATGCTGCATGCAGAGCGACTGACCTGCATCGTTGACGATCGACCGCTGTTTGCGGAGCTGACGCTATCCCTTGCTGCCGGCGAGCTGCTGCAGGTCGCCGGTGATAACGGCGCGGGGAAAACCTCGCTGCTGCGGATCCTTTGCGGCCTGGCGCGCCCGGAAAGCGGGGTGGTGAGCTGGCAGGGCCAGCCGCTGGCCCAGGTCCGGGAGTCATTTCACCGGCAGCTGCTGTGGCTGGGCCATAAGCCCGGCGTCAAAGCGGCGCTGACCGCCGATGAAAACCTGCGTTTCTTCTTTCCGGCCAGCCGCCTTCAGCAGCGGGAAAGCGCCCTCGCCGCCGTCGGCCTGGCGGGCTATGAAGATCTCCCCTTAAGCCAGCTCTCCGCCGGGCAGCAGCGCCGGGTGGCGTTAACCCGCCTGTGGTTAACCGATGCGCCGCTGTGGATCCTCGATGAGCCGTTCACCGCCCTCGACGCCACGGCGATAGAAACCCTGACCCGTCGTCTGGAGCAGCACGCCCGGCAGGGGGGAAGCGCGATCCTCACCACCCATCAGCCGCTGCGGCCGCTGGGCTGCCCGTTGCGCACCCTGCGCCTCGGCGACGACGGCGGGAGGCGGCAATGATGAGAGCGCTGTTGGCCCGGGAACTGCGCCTGGCGTGGCGCAGCGGGGCGGAGATCCTCAATCCGCTATGGTTCTTTCTGATCGTCATCACCCTGTTTCCGTTCGGCGTCGGCACCGCGCCGCAGCTGCTGGCGCAGATTGCGCCGGGCGTGGTGTGGGTCGCCGCGCTGCTGGCGGCGCTGCTGGTGATGGATCGGTTGTTTCGCGACGACTGGCAGGACGGTTCCCTGGAGCAGCTGATGCTTCTGCCGACGCCGCTGGTGGCGGTGGTGCTGGTGAAGGTGGTCGCTCACTGGATGATGAGCGGCCTGCCGCTGCTGATCGTCTCGCCGCTGGCGGCGCTGCTGCTGGGGATGAATCTGCACGACGCCGGCGTGCTGGCGCTGACCTTGCTGCTTGGCACGCCGACGCTCAGTTTTCTTGGCGCGGTGGGGGTTGGCCTGACCGTCGGCCTGAAGCGCGGCGGCGTCCTGCTGAGCCTGCTGGTGCTGCCGCTGGCGGTGCCGCTGCTGATTTTCGCCACCGCGGCCTGCCAGGCGGCGGCCGCCGGGCTCCCGGTCGGCGGCTATCTGGCGATGCTGGCGGCGTTCTTAACCGCCAGCGCCACCCTGTGTCCGTTCGCCACCGCCGCCGCGCTGCGGCTGACCGTGCAATAATTCGCTGCGCCTGCGGGCGCGGCCATCATAACCGTGTGAGTAAGCGTCTATGTGGAAAGCGTTACATCAACTGGCGATCCCCGAGCGGCTGTACCGCCTGTGCGGGTGCTGGATCCCCTGGCTGGCGGCGTTGAGCGCGCTGTTGCTGGTCATCGGCCTGGGGTGGGGCTTTGGCTTCGCCCCGGCGGACTATCAGCAGGGGGAAAGCTACCGGATCATGTATCTTCACGTCCCGGCGGCGATGTGGTCGATGGGGCTGTACCTGGCGATGGCCGTCGCGGCCTTCGTCGGGGTGGTCTGGCAGATTAAAATGGCCGACCTGGCGATCGCCGCCCTGGCGCCGGTAGGGGCGGTCTGCACCCTGGTGGCGCTGGTCAGCGGCGCGGCGTGGGGCAAGCCGATGTGGGGGACCTGGTGGATCTGGGACGCCCGCCTGACCTCGGAGCTGGTGCTGCTGTTTCTGTATGCCGGCGTCATCGCCCTGTGGCACGCCTTTGACGACCGCCGCCTGGCCGGGCGCGCGGCGGGGATCCTCGTCCTGGTCGGGGTGGTCAATTTGCCCATTATTCATTACTCGGTTTACTGGTGGAACACCCTGCACCAGGGTTCGACCAACCTGCAGCAAACCATCGACCCGAGCATGCGTCTGCCGCTGCGGATCTGTATCTTTGCTTTCCTCGCGCTGTCGGTCACCCTGACCCTGATGCGCCTGCGTAACCTGATCCTCCAGCAGGAACGTCGTCGGCCGTGGGTGGTGGCGCTGGCTAACAAAGGAGCCGCCCGATGAGCCCCGCTTTTTCTTCGTTCGCCGCCTTCCTGAATATGGACGGCTATGCCCTGTACGTCTGGCTGGCGGTGGCCGTGGCCATCGCCGCCTTTGGCCTGCTGACGGTTCATACCCTGTGGGCGCGGCGGGCGCTATTCCAGGAGGTGCGACGCCAGCAGGCGCGCGAGCGGCGGATCGCGGCCGCTCGCGAACATGACAAGGAGGCCGCGGATGCAAGCGCGTCGTAAAACCCGGCTGTATATCGTGCTGGCGGTGCTCGCCGGCCTTGGGCTGACCGTCAGCCTGACGCTGTACGCCTTGAGCAGCAATATCGATCTGTTCTACACCCCGGGGGAAATTATCTACGGCAAAACGGAAACCCGGGCGCTGCCCCAGATCGGGCAGCGCCTGCGGGTGGGGGGCTACGTTCAGCCAGGCTCCCTGCAGCGCGACCCGCAAACCCTCGACGTGCGCTTTAAGCTGTATGACGCCCGCGGGGTCGTGGACGTCAGCTATAAGGGCATTCTGCCGGACCTGTTCCGTGAAGGACAGGGCGTGGTGGCCCAGGGCGTTCTGGACGGCGAGCGGCATATCACCGCTCAGCAGGTGCTGGCCAAGCATGATGAAAATTACACCCCGCCGGAGGTGAAAAACGCCATGACGCCGGCGAAAGCGGAGGCGCAGCCATGATGCCGGAGCTGGGCAACTTTTTATTGTGTCTGGCGGTGGGGCTGGCGCTGCTTCTGAGCGTCTATCCCCTGTGGGGCGCGGCGCGGCAGGACCGGCGGCTGATGGCCCTGGCCCGACCGCTGGCCTGCGGGCTGTTCGCCTGTATCGGCGGCGCCTTCCTGCTGCTGGTGCACGCCTTTGTGGTCAATGACTTTACCGTCCGCTACGTGGCGGAAAACTCCAACAGCGCGTTGCCGGTGTGGTATCGGGTGGCGGCGACCTGGGGGGCGCACGAGGGCTCGCTGCTGCTGTGGGTCCTGCTGCTCAGCGTCTGGACCTTCGCCGTCGCCCTCTTCAGCCGCCGGATGCCGCTCGACGCCGTCGCCCGGGTGCTGGCGGTGATGGGGATGATCGCCTTTGGGTTCCTGCTGTTCATCCTCTTTACCTCCAACCCGTTCAGCCGCGGCCTGCCGCAGTACCCCATTGACGGCCGCGACCTTAATCCGCTGCTGCAGGATATCGGCATGATTTTTCATCCGCCGATCCTCTATATGGGGTACGTCGGCTTCTCGGTGGCTTTCGCCTTCGCCATCGCCTCGCTGCTGGCGGGGCGGCTGGACACCGCGTGGGCGCGCTGGTCGCGTCCCTGGACCCAGGCGGCGTGGATGTTCCTCACTCTCGGCATCGTGCTGGGCTCGGCGTGGGCCTATTACGAACTGGGCTGGGGCGGCTGGTGGTTCTGGGACCCGGTGGAAAACGCCTCGTTTATGCCGTGGCTGGTAGGGACCGCGCTGCTGCACTCCCTGGCGGTGACCGAGAAGCGCGGCAGCTTCCGCGCCTGGACGGTGCTGCTGGCCATCGCCGCCTTCTCCCTGTGCCTGCTGGGCACCTTCCTGGTGCGCTCCGGGGTGCTGGTCTCGGTGCATGCCTTCGCCTCGGATCCGTCGCGCGGGCTGTTCATTCTGGCGCTGCTGATTGTCGCCATCGGCGGGTCGCTGCTGCTGTACGCCCTGAAGGGCGGCAGGGTGCGGGCGCGGGTGGAACATACGCTGTGGTCGCGCGAGTCGTTCCTGCTTGGCAACAATATCTTGCTGATGGCCGCGATGCTGGTGGTGATCCTCGGAACGCTGCTGCCGCTGGTGCATAAAGAGCTGGGCCTCGGCAGCATCTCCATCGGCGAGCCGTTCTTTAACACCATGTTCACCGCCCTGATGGCGCCGTTTGCGCTGCTGCTGGGACTGGGGCCGCTGATCCGCTGGCGGCGCGATGACGTCGCCAGGCAGATTAAGCGCCTGGTGATCGCCCTGGTGGTGACGTTGTCACTTTCTCTGGCGCTACCGTGGCTGCTGCAGGATCGTATCACCGCGATGGCGGTCATTGGCCTGATGATGGCCCTGTGGGTGCTGATCTTCGCCCTGATGGAGGTTCACGAACGGGCCACCCATCGCCACGGCTTCTGGCGCGGCCTGCGGACGCTGACCCGCAGCCAGTGGGGGATGGTGCTCGGTCACGTCGGCGTGGCGGTGACCGTTATCGGCATCACCTTTAGCCAGAACTACAGCGTGGAGCGCGATGTACGGATGCGCCCCGGCGACAGCATCGATATCCACCGCTATCACTTTGTGTTTAACGGCGTGCGCAATATCGTCGGCCCCAACTGGACCGGCGGGGAAGGCATTATTGCCGTGACCCGCAACGGCCGCCCGGAAGCGACGCTGTATGCCGAGAAGCGCTTTTACACCGCCAGCCGGATGATGATGACCGAGGCGGCGATCAGCGGCGGGCTGACCCGCGATCTGTACGCCGCGCTGGGGGAAGAACTGAGCGACGGCAGCTGGGCGGTGCGTCTGTACTACAAACCGTTCGTTCGCTGGATCTGGTACGGCGGGGTGCTGATGGCCCTCGGCGGTCTGTGCTGCATGCTCGATCCGCGCTACCGGATGCGTAAGAAACTGCAGGAGGCCTCATGAACCGGAAGCTGCTGTTTATCCCGCTGGTGCTGTTTCTGGCGCTGGCCGCCGCGCTGTTCTGGCAGCTGATGCGTAACGCCGATGGCGACGACCCGACGACCCTCGAGTCGGCGCTGATTGGCAAACCGCTGCCGGAATTTCGCCTTGAAGCGCTGGATACCCCCGGCCAGACGCTGGACCGACGGACGCTGATTGACGGCAAGCCGCTGCTGCTTAACGTCTGGGCCACCTGGTGCCCAACCTGTCGCGCCGAGCATCAGTTTCTCAACGGCCTGGCGCAGCAGGGCGTGCGGGTGGTGGGGATGAACTACAAAGACGATCGGCAGAAGGCGATCAGCTGGCTGCAGCGCCTGGGTAATCCGTACAGGCTGAGCCTGTACGACGGCAACGGCATGCTCGGCCTGGATCTGGGGGTTTATGGCGCGCCGGAGACGTTTCTCATCGACGGTCAGGGCATCATCCGCTGGCGGCACGCCGGCGACCTGAACGACCGGGTGTGGCGCGAGGAGCTCCAGCCGCTGTGGAATCAATACAACCGGGGGGCGGGCTGATGAGAGGTGTCATAGGCATTCTGCTGGCGCTGATGCTGACCGGCCAGGCGTGGGCCGCCATCGACACCTGGCAGTTTAAAGACGAGGCCCAGGAGCAGGCGTTCCGCGAGATCACCTCCCGGCTGCGCTGCCCGAAATGCCAGAACAACAGCATCGCCGACTCGAACGCGATGATTGCCGCCGATATGCGGCAGAAGGTGTACGAGCTGATGCAGCAGGGGAAAACGAAAGGGCAGATCGTTGACTATATGGTGGCCCGCTACGGCAATTTTGTCAGCTACGAGCCGCCGCTGACCGCGGGCACGGTGCTGCTGTGGCTGGGGCCGGGGCTGTTCGTGCTGGCGGGCGCGGGGGTGATTATCGCCCGCGCGCGTCGTCGCGACATCCCTGACGTGGCACTCAGCGCCGAAGAGCGCCAGCGGCTGGCGGCATTATTGAAAGAAGGAAAAGAACGATGAGCCTGTTGGTGGTTATCGCCGGGCTGCTGCTGGCTGGCGCGCTGGGGCTGCTGTACTTACCGTGGACGGGCAAAGGGGCGGTGGACCGCGATACCCTCAACCGCGCCCTGTACCAGTCGCGCCTGCAGGAGCTGGCGCAGGAGCGCGGCGAGGACAACCCGGCGCTGGTCGTCGAGCTCCAGCGCACGCTGCTGACGGATATCCCGCCCCAGGCACAGCCTGGCGAACGGCCGCTAAGCCGCTGGGCGCTGTTTCCGGGCGCGCTGCTGCTGGTGGTCCTGAGCCTGGGCCTGTATCTGAAAACCAGCGATATTGGCCAGGTGCTGCTCTGGCAGCAGGCGGAGCGGCATTATCCTGCGCTGCTGCAGCAGGTTAAGGACCCGACCGCGCCGCCGCTGCGTATGGATGAGCTGGCGGAGCTGCGGCTTGGCCTGCGCAGCCATCTGCAGAATACCCCGCACGACCTCGCCGGCTGGCAGCTGCTTGGGCGGCTGGGGCTGTTGTTGAACGATGGCGAGACGGCGATCGGCGCTTTTGGCCGGGCGCATGCGCTGGCGGCGGACGACCCGGCGGCGGCTTTCGATTATGCCAGCGCGCTGGTGCGGGCGGGGGATAGCGGTCAGGTCCGGATGGGCGAGCTGCTGCTGCGCGACCTGCATCAGCGACAGCCGACCAGCCTGCCGGTGCTGGAGATGCTGGCCCTGAGCGCGGTGCGTAATGAAGATTACCCCGAAGCCGTGGCGGCCCTGCAGGCGTTGCTGGCCCGGCTGCCGGAAGGGGATGCGCGGCGCGAGGCGATTGTCCGCCAGCTGGCGCAGGCGCAGCAGCAGGCGCAGTAACTGCCCGGCGGCGCTGAACGTGGGGTCTGCCGCGAGGACGGTACGGATAGCCCTGGTTTTGTAGGCCGGGTCAGGCGCAGCCGCCACCCGGCGCAAAATCGGCTCCGTGCCCGCTGTCCTTGCCCGGCGGCGCTACGCTTGCGCGGGCCTACGAAGGGCGCGAATAGAGCGCCAAATCGCGGGCAGCTTTTGTAGGCCGGGTAAGCGAAGCGCCACCCGGCAACATGTTGAGCTCGGAGCCTGATACCTTCCCGGCGGCGCTGCGTTAGCGTGGGCCTGGGGATATGAGCTGACGGGAGGCCTTTGTAGGCCGGGTAAGCGAAGCGCCACCCGGCAACATGTTGAGCTCGGAGCCTGATA
>NZ_JBEAJL010000104.1:0-34473 GCF_040065275.1 Klebsiella sp. JB_Kp042 | reverse complement strand
ACACCAAGTTCGAATCTGAAGTGTACATTCTGTCCAAAGACGAAGGCGGCCGTCACACTCCGTTCTTCAAAGGCTACCGTCCGCAGTTCTACTTCCGTACTACTGACGTGACTGGCACCATCGAACTGCCGGAAGGCGTAGAGATGGTAATGCCGGGCGACAACATCAAAATGGTTGTTACCCTGATCCACCCGATCGCGATGGACGATGGTCTGCGTTTCGCAATCCGTGAAGGCGGTCGTACCGTTGGCGCGGGCGTGGTTGCTAAAGTTCTCGGCTAATCGCTGATAACATTTGACGCAATGCGCAATAAAAGGGCATCATTTGATGCCCTTTTTGCACGCTTTCACACCAGAACCTGGCTCATCAGTGATTTTATTTGTCATAATCATTGCTGAGACAGGCTCTGAAGAGGGCGTTTATACACCAAACCATTCGAGCGGTAGTGCGACGGCAAATCAGTATCCTTCTTTGCAACAGCAGGGCAGGGGCGACAGAACCGTCAGCGTTGAAGCAATTTGAATAGTTAAGTGTATAATCCGAAACTTAATTTCGGTTTGGATCGCCTCGCCCCCGCGGGGTGAAATTGTTTGTAGAATACTTCTGACAGGTTGGTTTATGAGTGCGAATACCGAAGCTCAAGGGAGCGGGCGCGGCCTGGAAGCGATGAAGTGGATTATCGTTGCCGTGCTGCTGATCGTGGCGATCGTGGGCAACTTCCTTTATCGCGACATTATGCTGGCGGTGCGTGCGCTGGCCGTGGTTATTCTTATTGCTGCTGCCGGTGGCGTCGCGCTGTTGACGACGAAAGGTAAGGCGACCGTTGCTTTTGCTCGCGAAGCGAGAACCGAAGTTCGTAAAGTGATTTGGCCGACTCGCCAGGAAACGCTGCATACTACGCTGATTGTTGCTGCCGTGACTGCAGTAATGTCACTGATCCTGTGGGGACTGGATGGTATTCTGGTTCGCCTGGTCTCCTTTATCACTGGCCTGAGGTTCTGAGATGTCTGAAGCTCCTAAAAAGCGCTGGTACGTCGTTCAGGCGTTTTCCGGTTTTGAAGGTCGCGTAGCCACGTCGCTGCGTGAACATATCAAATTACACAACATGGAAGAGTTATTTGGCGAAGTCATGGTCCCGACCGAAGAAGTGGTTGAGATCCGTGGCGGCCAGCGTCGCAAAAGCGAACGTAAATTCTTCCCGGGCTACGTTCTGGTCCAGATGGTCATGAACGACGCAAGCTGGCACCTGGTGCGCAGCGTACCGCGCGTGATGGGCTTCATCGGCGGTACCTCTGACCGTCCGGCGCCGATCAGCGACAAAGAAGTCGACGCCATCATGAATCGTCTGCAGCAGGTTGGCGATAAGCCGCGTCCGAAAACGCTGTTTGAACCGGGTGAAATGGTTCGCGTTAACGACGGTCCGTTCGCTGACTTTAACGGCGTGGTGGAAGAAGTGGACTATGAGAAGTCCCGCCTGAAAGTTTCCGTTTCTATCTTCGGTCGTGCGACCCCGGTAGAACTGGACTTCAGCCAGGTTGAGAAGGCGTAAGCCGGCGATCAAAAAAGCAGCGATTTAATCGTTGCATAGGGCGCGAAATTGGCATACAATTTCGCGCCTTTTGTTTTTATGGGCCCGGCCCGTAAAACGATGTTTAATCACGGGGAGCTTCTCTGAAGCGTTAATACCCAATTTGAGGATTTAAGAATGGCTAAGAAAGTCCAAGCCTACGTCAAGCTGCAGGTTGCAGCTGGTATGGCGAACCCGAGCCCGCCGGTCGGCCCAGCACTGGGTCAGCAGGGCGTGAACATCATGGAATTCTGCAAAGCGTTCAACGCCAAAACTGATTCCCTGGAGAAAGGTCTGCCGATCCCGGTTGTTATCACCG
Organism: Klebsiella sp. JB_Kp042; assembly: GCF_040065275.1. Taxonomy (NCBI): domain Bacteria; kingdom Pseudomonadati; phylum Pseudomonadota; class Gammaproteobacteria; order Enterobacterales; family Enterobacteriaceae; genus Klebsiella; species Klebsiella sp. JB_Kp042. The sequence continues at coordinate 32,587 of NZ_JBEAJL010000104.1, read as the reverse complement.
TTTACGCTGACCGTTCCTTTACCTTTGTTACCAAGACTCCGCCGGCTGCTGTTCTGCTGAAGAAAGCTGCAGGCATCAAGTCTGGTTCCGGTAAGCCGAACAAAGATAAAGTGGGTAAAATCTCCCGCGCTCAGCTGCAGGAAATCGCGCAGACCAAAGCTGCCGACATGACTGGTGCCGACATTGAAGCGATGACTCGCTCCATCGAAGGTACTGCACGTTCCATGGGCCTGGTAGTGGAGGACTAAGAAATGGCTAAACTGACCAAGCGCATGCGCGTGATCCGTGAGAAAGTTGATGCAACTAAACAGTACGACATCAACGAAGCCATCGCTCTGCTGAAAGAGCTGGCCACCGCTAAATTTACCGAAAGCGTAGACGTTGCCGTTAACCTCGGCATCGACGCGCGTAAATCTGACCAGAACGTCCGTGGCGCAACTGTACTGCCGCACGGTACTGGCCGTTCCGTTCGCGTAGCCGTATTTACCCAGGGCGCAAACGCTGAAGCTGCTAAAGCTGCAGGCGCTGAGCTGGTAGGTATGGAAGATCTGGCTGAGCAGATCAAAAAAGGCGAAATGAACTTTGACGTTGTTATTGCTTCCCCGGATGCAATGCGCGTTGTTGGCCAGCTGGGTCAGGTTCTGGGTCCGCGTGGCCTGATGCCGAACCCGAAAGTGGGTACCGTAACTCCGAACGTTGCTGAAGCGGTTAAAAACGCGAAAGCAGGTCAGGTTCGTTACCGTAACGACAAAAACGGCATCATCCACACCACCATCGGTAAAGTGGACTTTGATGCTGACAAACTGAAAGAAAACCTGGAAGCTCTGCTGGTTGCGCTGAAAAAAGCAAAACCGACTCAGGCGAAAGGCGTGTACATCAAGAAAGTTAGCATCTCCACCACCATGGGTGCAGGTGTTGCAGTAGATCAGGCTGGCCTGAACGCTTCTGCAAACTAATGCCTTTACGTGGGCGGCGAATTTGTCTACAATCTTCGCCCACGTTTGCTAACGATGGTTAGCAGGTAACCGAATTGTTCGTTGGAGCCTGGCCTATCCAGGCCTCCGTCGAAGACCGCAGGTGTTTCGCAAGAAACTTAATCCCCTGCGTAGACGGTGACAGAACGCTAAGATTATTTTTGGATATTCTGGCTTGTTTCTGCTCACCGTATTTAGACGCTCTTTTCGTTGAATTGAGTGAAGTGAGTTCCAGGGCATAGGCTCTGGCAAACATCCAGGAGCAAAGCTAATGGCTTTAAATCTTCAAGACAAACAAGCGATTGTTGCTGAAGTCAGCGAAGTAGCCAAAGGCGCGCTGTCTGCAGTAGTTGCGGATTCCCGTGGCGTAACTGTAGATAAAATGACTGAACTGCGTAAAGCAGGTCGTGAAGCTGGCGTATACATGCGTGTTGTTCGTAACACCCTGCTGCGCCGCGTCGTTGAAGGTACTCAGTTCGAGTGCCTGAAAGACACGTTTGTTGGTCCGACCCTGATTGCATACTCTATGGAACACCCGGGCGCTGCTGCTCGTCTGTTCAAAGAGTTCGCGAAAGCGAATGCAAAATTTGAGGTCAAAGCCGCTGCCTTTGAAGGTGAGCTGATCCCGGCGTCGCAGATCGACCGCCTGGCAACTCTGCCGACCTACGAAGAAGCAATTGCACGCCTGATGGCAACCATGAAAGAAGCTTCGGCTGGCAAACTGGTTCGTACTCTGGCTGCTGTACGCGATGCGAAAGAAGCTGCTTAATCGCAGTTATCATTGTAAAGCATTCGCTTACGTATAAACTTATTCTGATATTCAGGAACAATTTAAATGTCTATCACTAAAGATCAAATCATTGAAGCAGTATCCGCTATGTCCGTAATGGACGTTGTTGAGCTGATCTCTGCAATGGAAGAAAAATTCGGTGTTTCCGCTGCTGCTGCTGTAGCTGTAGCTGCTGGCCCGGTTGAAGCTGCTGAAGAAAAAACTGAATTCGACGTAATTCTGAAAGCTGCTGGCGCTAACAAAGTTGCTGTTATCAAAGCAGTACGTGGCGCGACTGGCCTGGGTCTGAAAGAAGCTAAAGACCTGGTAGAATCTGCTCCGGCTGCACTGAAAGAAGGCATCAGCAAAGACGACGCTGAAGCTCTGAAAAAATCTCTGGAAGAAGCTGGCGCTGAAGTTGAAGTTAAATAAGCCAACCCTTCCGGTTGCAGCCTGAGAAATCAGGCTGAGGCTGGTGACTTTTTGGTCACCAGCCTTTTTGCGCTGTAAGGCGCCAGTAGCGTTTCACGCTGTTTGACTACTGGTTTGCCTCTCAATGCTTGTTTCTATCGACGACTTAATATACTGCGACAGGTTAGGGTTCCTGGGCTGTGTAAATCGCAATGAAATGGTTTAAGCGTGATAGCAACAGGCATTGCGGAAAGTGTTCCATTTTCCGGTCAACAAAATAGTGTTGCATAAAAAACTGCCCTCTGCGGGCAGATGGGTCGACTTGTCAGCGAGCTGAGGAACCCTATGGTTTACTCCTATACCGAGAAAAAACGTATTCGTAAGGATTTTGGTAAACGTCCACAAGTTCTGGATGTGCCATATCTCCTTTCTATCCAGCTTGACTCGTTCCAGAAGTTTATCGAGCAAGATCCTGAAGGGCAGTACGGTCTGGAAGCTGCTTTCCGTTCCGTGTTCCCGATTCAGAGCTACAGCGGTAATTCCGAGCTGCAATACGTCAGCTACCGTCTGGGCGAACCGGTTTTTGACGTTAAAGAATGTCAGATCCGTGGCGTGACTTACTCTGCACCGCTGCGCGTAAAACTGCGTCTGGTGATCTACGAGCGCGAAGCGCCGGAAGGCACCGTCAAAGACATTAAAGAACAAGAAGTCTACATGGGCGAAATCCCGCTCATGACCGACAACGGTACCTTCGTCATCAACGGTACCGAGCGTGTTATCGTTTCTCAGCTGCACCGTAGCCCGGGCGTCTTCTTTGACAGTGACAAAGGTAAGACTCACTCATCCGGTAAGGTTCTGTATAACGCACGTATCATCCCTTACCGCGGTTCCTGGCTGGACTTCGAATTCGACCCGAAAGACAACCTGTTCGTTCGTATCGACCGTCGTCGTAAGCTGCCGGCTACCATCATCCTGCGCGCGCTGAATTACACCACTGAGCAGATCCTTGACCTGTTCTTCGAAAAAGTGGTCTTTGAAATTCGCGACAACAAGCTGCAGATGGAGCTGATTCCGGAGCGTCTGCGCGGTGAAACCGCCTCCTTCGATATCGAAGCCAACGGCAAAGTGTACGTTGAGAAAGGCCGTCGCATCACGGCTCGCCATATCCGTCAGCTGGAAAAAGACGATATCAAGCATATCGAAGTGCCGGTTGAATATATCGCGGGCAAAGTGGCGGCTAAAGACTATATCGATGAAGCGACTGGCGAACTGATCTGCCCGGCGAACATGGAGCTGAGCCTGGATCTGCTGGCTAAGCTGAGCCAGTCTGGCCACAAGCGCATCGAAACGCTGTTTACCAACGATCTGGACCACGGTCCATACATCTCTGAAACGGTACGCGTCGACCCGACTAACGATCGTCTGAGCGCGCTGGTAGAAATCTACCGCATGATGCGCCCTGGCGAGCCGCCGACTCGTGAAGCCGCTGAAAGCCTGTTTGAGAACCTGTTCTTCTCCGAAGACCGCTACGATCTGTCCGCGGTTGGTCGTATGAAGTTCAACCGTTCTCTGCTGCGCGACGAAATCGAAGGTTCCGGTATCCTGAGCAAAGACGACATCATCGAAGTGATGAAGAAGCTCATCGATATCCGTAACGGTAAAGGCGAAGTGGACGATATCGACCACCTCGGCAACCGTCGTATCCGTTCCGTTGGCGAAATGGCGGAAAACCAGTTCCGCGTTGGCCTGGTACGTGTAGAACGTGCGGTGAAAGAGCGTCTGTCTCTGGGCGATCTGGATACCCTGATGCCTCAGGATATGATCAACGCCAAGCCGATTTCCGCAGCAGTGAAAGAGTTCTTTGGTTCCAGCCAGCTGTCTCAGTTTATGGACCAGAACAACCCGCTGTCTGAGATCACGCACAAACGTCGTATCTCCGCACTCGGCCCAGGCGGTCTGACCCGTGAGCGCGCAGGCTTCGAAGTTCGAGACGTACACCCGACTCACTACGGTCGCGTATGTCCAATCGAAACGCCTGAAGGTCCGAACATCGGTCTGATCAACTCCCTGTCCGTATACGCGCAGACCAACGAATATGGCTTCCTTGAGACGCCGTATCGTAAAGTGACCGACGGTGTGGTTACCGACGAAATTCACTACCTGTCTGCTATCGAAGAAGGCAACTACGTTATCGCTCAGGCGAACTCCAACCTGGATGAAAACGGCCACTTCGTAGAAGATCTGGTGACCTGCCGTAGCAAAGGCGAATCCAGCTTGTTCAGCCGCGACCAGGTTGACTACATGGACGTATCCACCCAGCAGGTGGTATCCGTCGGTGCGTCCCTGATCCCGTTCCTGGAACACGATGACGCCAACCGTGCATTGATGGGTGCGAACATGCAACGTCAGGCCGTTCCGACTCTGCGCGCTGATAAGCCGCTGGTTGGTACCGGTATGGAACGTGCTGTAGCCGTCGACTCCGGCGTTACTGCCGTTGCTAAGCGCGGCGGTACCGTTCAGTACGTGGATGCTTCCCGTATCGTTATCAAAGTTAACGAAGACGAGATGTACCCGGGCGAAGCGGGTATCGACATCTATAACCTGACCAAATACACCCGTTCTAACCAGAACACCTGCATCAACCAGATGCCTTGCGTGTCCCTGGGCGAACCTATCGAGCGCGGCGACGTGCTGGCCGACGGCCCGTCCACCGACCTCGGTGAGCTGGCGCTGGGTCAGAACATGCGCGTCGCGTTCATGCCGTGGAACGGCTACAACTTCGAAGACTCCATCCTCGTTTCCGAGCGTGTTGTCCAGGAAGACCGTTTCACCACTATCCACATTCAGGAACTGGCGTGCGTGTCCCGTGACACCAAGCTGGGGCCGGAAGAGATCACCGCTGACATCCCGAACGTGGGTGAAGCTGCGCTCTCCAAACTGGATGAGTCCGGTATCGTTTATATCGGTGCGGAAGTGACCGGCGGCGACATTCTGGTTGGTAAGGTTACTCCGAAAGGTGAAACCCAGCTGACGCCGGAAGAGAAACTGCTGCGTGCGATCTTCGGTGAGAAAGCGTCTGACGTTAAAGACTCTTCTCTGCGCGTACCGAACGGTGTCTCTGGTACCGTTATCGACGTTCAGGTCTTTACCCGTGACGGCGTAGAAAAAGACAAACGTGCGCTGGAAATCGAAGAGATGCAGCTGAAGCAGGCCAAAAAAGACCTGTCTGAAGAACTGCAGATCCTCGAAGCCGGTCTGTTCAGTCGTATCTACGCGGTGCTGGTCTCCGGTGGCGTTGAAGCTGAGAAGCTCGACAAACTGCCGCGCGATCGCTGGCTGGAACTGGGCCTGACTGACGAAGAGAAACAAAATCAGCTGGAACAACTGGCTGAGCAGTACGACGAACTGAAACACGAGTTCGAGAAAAAACTCGAAGCGAAACGCCGCAAAATCACCCAAGGCGACGATCTGGCACCGGGCGTGCTGAAGATTGTTAAGGTATACCTGGCCGTTAAACGCCGTATCCAGCCTGGTGACAAGATGGCAGGTCGTCACGGTAACAAGGGTGTTATCTCTAAGATCAACCCGATCGAAGATATGCCGCACGATGCTAACGGTACGCCGGTAGATATCGTCCTGAACCCGCTGGGCGTACCGTCTCGTATGAACATCGGTCAGATCCTGGAAACTCACCTGGGTATGGCTGCGAAAGGCATCGGCGATAAGATCAACGCCATGCTGAAACAGCAGCAGGAAGTCGCGAAACTGCGCGAGTTCATCCAGCGTGCCTACGATCTGGGCGCTGACGTTCGTCAGAAAGTTGACCTGAATACCTTCAGCGATGAAGAAGTTCTGCGTCTGGCTGAAAACCTGCGCAAAGGTATGCCGATCGCAACGCCGGTGTTCGACGGTGCGAAAGAAGCGGAAATTAAAGCGCTGCTGCAGCTGGGCGACCTGCCGACTTCCGGTCAGATCACCCTGTTCGACGGCCGCACCGGTGAGCAGTTCGAGCGTCCGGTAACCGTGGGTTACATGTACATGCTGAAACTGAACCACCTGGTCGACGACAAAATGCACGCGCGTTCCACCGGTTCTTACAGCCTGGTGACTCAGCAGCCGCTGGGTGGTAAGGCGCAGTTCGGTGGTCAGCGCTTCGGTGAGATGGAAGTGTGGGCGCTGGAAGCATACGGCGCAGCCTACACCCTGCAGGAAATGCTCACCGTTAAGTCTGATGACGTGAACGGTCGTACCAAGATGTATAAAAACATCGTGGACGGCAATCACCAGATGGAACCGGGCATGCCGGAATCCTTCAACGTACTGTTGAAAGAAATTCGCTCGCTGGGCATCAACATCGAACTGGAAGACGAGTAATTCTCGCTCAAACAGGTCACTGCTGCCGGGTTAACGCCCGGCAGCGGAATGTGCTAACTCCGACGGGAGCAAATCCGTGAAAGACTTATTAAAGTTTCTGAAAGCGCAAACTAAAACCGAAGAGTTTGATGCGATCAAAATTGCTCTGGCTTCGCCAGACATGATCCGTTCATGGTCTTTCGGTGAAGTTAAAAAGCCGGAAACCATTAACTACCGTACGTTCAAACCTGAGCGTGACGGCCTTTTCTGCGCCCGTATCTTTGGGCCGGTAAAAGACTATGAGTGCCTGTGCGGTAAGTACAAGCGCCTGAAACACCGCGGTGTGATCTGTGAGAAGTGCGGCGTTGAAGTGACCCAGACTAAAGTGCGTCGTGAGCGCATGGGCCACATTGAGCTGGCATGTCCGACTGCGCACATCTGGTTCCTGAAATCCCTGCCGTCCCGTATCGGCCTGCTGCTGGATATGCCGCTGCGCGATATCGAACGTGTACTGTACTTTGAATCCTATGTGGTTATCGAAGGTGGCATGACCAACCTCGAACGCAACCAGATTCTGACTGAAGAACAGTACCTGGACGCGCTGGAAGAGTTCGGTGACGAATTCGACGCGAAGATGGGTGCGGAAGCGATCCAGGCGCTGCTGCGCAATATGGATTTGGAGCAAGAATGCGAGCAGCTGCGTGAAGAGCTGAACGAAACCAACTCCGAAACCAAGCGTAAAAAGCTGACCAAGCGCATCAAGCTGCTGGAAGCCTTCGTACAGTCTGGCAACAAGCCGGAGTGGATGATCCTGACCGTTCTGCCGGTACTGCCGCCAGATCTGCGTCCGCTGGTTCCGCTGGATGGCGGTCGTTTCGCGACGTCTGACCTCAACGATCTGTATCGTCGCGTGATCAACCGTAACAACCGTCTGAAACGTCTGCTGGATCTGGCTGCGCCGGATATCATCGTACGCAACGAAAAACGTATGCTGCAGGAAGCGGTTGACGCCCTGCTGGACAACGGTCGTCGCGGTCGTGCGATCACCGGTTCTAACAAACGTCCTCTGAAATCTTTGGCCGATATGATCAAAGGTAAACAGGGTCGTTTCCGTCAGAACCTGCTCGGTAAGCGTGTTGACTACTCCGGTCGTTCTGTTATCACCGTAGGTCCATACCTGCGTCTGCATCAGTGCGGTCTGCCGAAGAAAATGGCGCTGGAGCTGTTCAAACCGTTCATCTACGGCAAGCTGGAACTGCGTGGCCTGGCCACCACCATCAAAGCCGCTAAGAAGATGGTTGAGCGCGAAGAAGCTGTCGTTTGGGATATCCTGGACGAAGTTATCCGTGAACACCCGGTCCTGCTGAACCGTGCGCCGACCCTGCACCGTCTGGGTATCCAGGCATTCGAACCGGTTCTGATCGAAGGTAAAGCCATCCAGCTGCACCCGCTGGTTTGTGCGGCATACAACGCCGACTTCGATGGTGACCAGATGGCTGTTCACGTACCGCTGACGCTGGAAGCCCAGCTGGAAGCGCGTGCGCTGATGATGTCTACCAACAACATCCTGTCCCCGGCGAACGGCGAACCAATCATCGTTCCGTCTCAGGACGTTGTACTGGGTCTGTACTACATGACCCGTGACAGTGTTAACGCCAAAGGCGAAGGCATGGTGCTGACTGGCCCGAAAGAAGCTGAGCGTATTTATCGCGCCGGCCTGGCCTCTCTGCATGCGCGCGTTAAAGTGCGTATCACTGAATACGAAAAAGACGACAATGGTGAGTTTGTCGCGAAAACCAGCCTGAAAGACACGACCGTTGGCCGTGCCATTCTGTGGATGATCGTACCGAAAGGTCTGCCGTTCTCTATCGTGAACCAGGCGCTTGGTAAGAAAGCGATCTCCAAGATGCTGAACACCTGTTACCGTATTCTGGGCCTGAAACCGACCGTTATTTTCGCGGACCAGACGATGTACACCGGCTTTGCTTACGCAGCGCGTTCCGGTGCATCCGTTGGTATCGATGACATGGTCATCCCGGAGAAAAAATACGAAATCATCAGCGAAGCGGAAGCGGAAGTTGCTGAGATTCAGGAACAGTTCCAGTCCGGTCTGGTGACCGCGGGCGAACGCTATAACAAAGTTATCGATATCTGGGCTGCGGCGAACGATCGTGTATCCAAAGCGATGATGGATAACCTGCAAACCGAAACCGTGATTAACCGTGACGGTCAGGAAGAGCAGCAGGTTTCCTTCAACAGCATCTACATGATGGCCGACTCCGGTGCGCGTGGTTCTGCTGCACAGATTCGTCAGCTGGCCGGTATGCGTGGTCTGATGGCGAAGCCGGATGGCTCCATCATCGAAACGCCGATCACCGCGAACTTCCGTGAAGGTCTGAACGTACTCCAGTACTTCATCTCCACGCACGGTGCGCGTAAAGGTCTGGCGGATACCGCACTGAAAACAGCGAACTCCGGTTACCTGACTCGTCGTCTGGTCGACGTTGCCCAGGACCTGGTCGTCACTGAAGACGACTGCGGCACCCTGGAAGGCATCACTATGACGCCGGTTATCGAAGGTGGCGACGTTAAAGAGCCGCTGCGCGATCGCGTACTGGGTCGTGTGACGGCGGAAGACGTGCTGAAGCCGGGTACTGCGGATATTCTGGTTCCACGCAACACGCTGCTGCACGAGCACTGGTGTGACCTGCTGGAAGCGAACTCCGTTGACTCCGTCAAAGTGCGTTCCGTTGTATCCTGTGACACCGACTTTGGTGTATGTGCGCACTGCTATGGTCGTGACCTGGCGCGTGGCCACATCATCAACAAAGGTGAGGCTATCGGCGTTATCGCGGCACAGTCCATCGGTGAGCCGGGTACACAGCTGACGATGCGTACGTTCCACATCGGTGGTGCGGCATCTCGTGCGGCTGCTGAATCCAGCATCCAGGTGAAAAACAAAGGTAGCATCAAGCTCAGCAACGCGAAGTCGGTTGTGAACTCCAGCGGTAAACTGGTTATCACTTCTCGTAACACCGAGCTGAAGCTGATCGACGAATTCGGTCGTACCAAAGAGAGCTATAAAGTGCCTTACGGTGCGGTTATGGCGAAAGGCGACGGTGAGCAGGTTGCCGGCGGTGAAACCGTCGCAAACTGGGATCCGCACACCATGCCGGTTATCACCGAAGTGAGTGGTTTTATCCGCTTCACTGACATGATCGACGGCCAGACCATTACTCGTCAGACCGACGAGCTGACCGGTCTGTCTTCGCTGGTGGTTCTGGACTCTGCAGAACGTACCGCAGGTGGTAAAGATCTGCGTCCGGCGCTGAAAATCGTTGATGCTCAGGGCAACGACGTTCTGATCCCAGGTACCGATATGCCTGCTCAGTACTTCCTGCCGGGTAAAGCGATTGTTCAGCTGGAAGATGGCGTACAGATCAGCTCTGGTGACACCCTGGCGCGTATTCCGCAGGAATCCGGCGGTACCAAGGACATCACCGGTGGTCTGCCGCGCGTTGCGGACCTGTTCGAAGCACGTCGTCCGAAAGAGCCGGCTATCCTGGCTGAAATCAGCGGTATCATTTCCTTCGGTAAAGAAACCAAAGGGAAACGTCGCCTGGTTATCACCCCGGTAGACGGTAGCGAGCCGTACGAAGAGATGATTCCGAAATGGCGTCAGCTCAACGTGTTCGAAGGTGAACGTGTAGAACGTGGTGACGTAGTTTCCGACGGTCCGGAAGCACCGCACGACATTCTGCGTCTGCGTGGCGTACATGCTGTGACCCGTTACATTGTTAACGAAGTCCAGGACGTATACCGTCTGCAGGGCGTTAAGATTAACGATAAACACATCGAAGTTATCGTTCGTCAGATGCTGCGTAAAGCCACCATCGAAAGCGCAGGCAGCTCCGACTTCCTCGAAGGCGAGCAGGTGGAATACTCCCGCGTCAAGATCGCGAACCGCGAACTGGAAGCGAACGGCAAAGTGGGCGCAACGTTCTCCCGCGATCTGCTGGGTATCACCAAAGCGTCTCTGGCCACCGAGTCCTTCATCTCCGCGGCATCGTTCCAGGAGACCACTCGCGTGCTGACCGAAGCAGCCGTTGCGGGCAAACGCGACGAACTGCGCGGTCTGAAAGAGAACGTCATCGTGGGTCGTCTGATCCCGGCCGGTACCGGTTATGCGTACCACCAGGATCGTATGCGCCGTCGCGCTGCTGGCGAACTGCCGGCGGCACCGCAGGTGAGCGTGGAAGAAGCATCTGCCAACCTGGCAGAGCTGCTCAACGCAGGTCTGGGCGGTTCTGACAACGATTAATCGTTGATGCACTGCTAAAAAGCCGGTCAGGTTTCCTGACCGGCTTTTTTATTGCCTGTTCTCCGCAGTCCCCGTCTTTAATTACATTTACGCCATATCCAGGATGCAATTTTTTAGCAATTAATTCATAAAAAATATCCTTTAGCCTTGCACCTCAAAAACCTTTCTTTATATATGGGTAAAACTTCTACTCATATCAAAAAATAAACAATTCAAAGAGGATATATTCAAAATACCTGATGAATCATGGGATTACTGCTGCTGCTTTATCTTCGGCGCGACGGCTCTGGAGAGGGATCGCTGCATCTCATGCTTCCCCCAACAAGGCGCAGAAATAATCCCGGAAGCAGGTAGGGATCATTACTTTAGGTCTGAGCGGACAGGCTCTGGGGGCTGCATGGAATTCGCGATACAACTCATTATTATCTTAATTTGTCTGTTTTATGGTGCCCGAAAAGGCGGTATTGCGCTGGGGCTGCTGGGCGGCATCGGTTTAGTGATCCTCGTCTTTGTTTTTCATCTCCAGCCGGGTAAACCGCCGGTTGATGTGATGCTGGTGATCATTGCGGTGGTGGCCGCCTCGGCGACGCTGCAGGCGTCCGGCGGCCTGGATGTCATGCTGCAGATTGCCGAGAAGCTGCTGCGGCGAAACCCAAAATATGTCTCTATTGTGGCGCCTTTCGTCACCTGCACGCTGACTATCCTCTGCGGTACCGGTCACGTGGTGTATACCATCCTGCCGATTATCTACGATGTGGCGATTAAGAATAACATTCGCCCGGAGCGTCCGATGGCCGCCAGCTCCATTGGCGCCCAGATGGGGATCATCGCCAGCCCGGTCTCGGTGGCGGTGGTCTCGCTGGTGGCGATGCTGGGGAATTTTACCTTTAACGGTAAACATCTCGAGTTTCTCGATCTGCTGGCGATAACCATTCCTTCCACGCTGCTGGGCATTTTAGCCATCGGCATCTTCAGCTGGTTCCGTGGCAAAGATCTGGATAAAGACGAAGCCTTCCAGGCGTTTATTGCGGTACCGGAGAACCGCCATTACGTCTATGGCGATACGGCGACGCTGCTGGATAGAAAGTTGCCCACCAGCAACTGGATAGCGATGTGGATTTTTCTGGCCTCCATCGCTGTGGTGGCGCTGCTCGGCGCCTTCTCTGAACTGCGTCCGACCTTTGACGGTAAACCGCTGTCGATGGTGCTGGTGATCCAGATGTTTATGCTGCTCTCCGGGGCGCTGATCATCATCATTACTAAAACCAACCCGGCATCGATTTCCAAAAATGAGGTCTTTCGTTCGGGAATGATCGCTATCGTCGCGGTGTACGGCATCGCCTGGATGGCGGAGACCATGTTTGGCGCTCACATGACCGAAATTAAAGGGGTGCTCGGGGAGATGGTCAAAGAGTATCCATGGGCCTATGCCATCGTGCTGCTGCTGGTTTCGAAGTTTGTAAACTCGCAGGCGGCAGCGCTGGCGGCGATTGTTCCGGTGGCCCTGGCCATCGGCGTCGACCCGGCCTATATCGTGGCTTCTGCGCCGGCCTGCTATGGCTACTATATTCTGCCGACCTACCCCAGCGATCTGGCGGCGATCCAGTTTGACCGCTCAGGGACCACCCATATTGGCCGCTTTGTGATTAACCACAGCTTTATCCTGCCCGGGCTCATCGGCGTTGGCGTCTCCTGCGTTTTTGGCTGGGTATTCGCTGCGATGTACGGCTTTCTGTAAGCGGGGACGGGCGCCGGCAGCGACGCCCGTTCAGTTCGAGAGATTATTGCGCGAGGGGCAGGCGACGGTATAGTTCAATCATATCGGTCGCCAGATCCTGAATGACCATGGCGTTCATCAGATGGTCCTGAGAATGCACGGTGATCAGGTTGACCGGTAACTTACCGCTGCCTTCATCCAGGCCGATAAGCTGGGTCTGAATTTTATGCGCATGTTTGACGAACTCATGGGACTCGGCCATGGCCTGCTCCGCTGCGGCAAAATCGCCTTTCCGCGCCAGCTGTAGCGCCGTCAGCGCCGCGCTGCGCGCGGAACCCGCGTTAACCAGCAGCTCCATGATGATCGTTTCTAAATCTTCCATCGATTACTCCAGCATCTTAAGGGCTTTATCCAGAACGGCATCACCTTTCATCATGCCGTAGTCCATCATATCGATCACGGCGACCTTTTTGCCGAACGGGTCGGCCAGCGCCTGCAGCTTCGCCTGCTCATATTTCACCTGCGGGCCGAGCAGAATAATGTCGGCGGCGGCCAGATTATCTTTAAACTCGGCGACCGGTACGGCCTTGATTGAGACCTCAACACCTTTCTTCTGCGCGGCATCTTGCATACGCTGAACCAGCATGCTGGTAGACATACCGGCGGCACAGCACAAAACGATATTCTTCATAGTCAGTGGCCCTTGTGTTCCGTGATGTCTTATGTTTATCGCGGCCCTGGCGATGCGACAACCGCTTTACCGTGATTGTGTGTAAGTCATCACACAAAAATTGAAACCGGTTTCATTTTTGCCGGAAAAAATAAAAAAGCCCACCGAAGTGGGCGGTTGCGGCGCTAAAGTCCTAGGCGCGCAGGATACGGTTTTTACCCTGCTGTTTGGCTTTGTACAGCGCTTCATCGACGCTCACCACCAGTTTATCCAGCGGCTCCATGTTCCATTCCCCCAGCCCGGCGCTGAAGGTGACCGTCAGGCCATCTTCGCGCCAGGTGCGCCGTTCGACGTTTACCCGCCATGTTTCCAGCAGCGTGCGGGCGTTATCAATATGTTCGGCAGGAAAGACCACCGCGAACTCTTCACCACCATAGCGATAGAGGGATATCTCCAGCGGCTGGAGGACCTGCAGCCCTTCGCGGGCGACGTTACGCAGAACGATATCGCCGTTGAGGTGACCCCAGGTGTCGTTGATCGATTTAAAGTTATCGATATCGACCAGCGCGAGGGCGAACGGCTGATGATCGTTCATCAGCGCGGCAATATCGCTGTCGAAGGCGCGGCGGTTCTTGCAGCCGGTGAGCGCGTCAATGGTCGCCTGGCGGACGTAGGTCAGTTCGCGCTGCTTATTGGTTTCAATGGCTTTACTCAGCATCGCCTCGAGGCGTGGGGCGCGTTTGACGTCGCCGGTTTTAATCGCATTGATGATATTCATCAGCACGGTGCGGGAGGCATGACGCAGATAAAGGCCAAACAGGATGATGATGATCGCCGCGAGGGCGAAACCGCCGATCACTAAATTGGTTTCATGGCGCGTCAGATTAACCAGGGTGGTGTTATCGACACGGAAAATCACAAACCAGTCGGGATTGGTAAAGGAGTAATAGTAATACCAGGTGTCGTTCCCGGGATCGTAAAGCTGCCCCTCGCCGCTGGTCATTTTATCCATCAGCTCATTACTGACGAAGGGTTTAAACAGTGCGCCAGGGTCGGAGTGCAGGACCACTTTGCCATCACGCTGCACCACAAAAAACTCGCCCTGTATGGGGGCCACCATCTGGCGCAGCGCGAACCCCATGGAGGTGAGATCGAGATGAAAGGCCAGGCTGCCCTTGAGTTTCCCCTCCGGGGTGATGATGGGTTTGAAAATGGTAATCGTCGGATGGTGGGTAAAAAAATCCATATATGGGCTGGTGTAGTGGCTGAAGGTGCTGGCTTCCGCCTGTTTGATAAACCAGGGCCGCGTTCTGGGATCGAAAGCCTGACTGTCTTCATTTTCCAGCACCTCCGGGGCGCGCAGATAGTGGCCCTCGGTATCCGCCAGCGAGATGGATGAGACGCTCGGCATCATGTTCTGTAACTGCATCAGCGTCGTTAACCCTTTCTCCGGTTCCACATTGACTGCGCGATTCAGTTCGTCATTGCGGGCAAAGAAGGCGACCGCGCGCCCAAGAATAAAATCATTTTCCCGCAGCAGGGTTTCCGTGTAGTTGATCGCCAGGTTGTGGGTAAAGTTGCGGTTAATGTCGTGATAATCTTCAAGAAAATCTTTTCGCTGCGCCAGGGTGACAAAAATAGCGATCAGCATAAAACTGAGCAAGATGCCGGCAAACCCCACGACGATCGGCGTCGTGAAAGAGAGCTTTCTGTTGTGTAGAGCCATGAATCGTTAATCGTCCCGGATGTATAAACCATGGGTCCGAACGCAGGTTGCGACTGCGACGCCTGCCGATCGAATCAGTTAACTATTGCTCAATTATAACTCTGAGGCCTTCATGTATCGTGATTTATATTCGGCGACAATGTACAGGCCCTCGATCAGCGCGGAGAGGCAGGGCGAAAATGAGGAAGAAAAAGTTCGCCCTGGTCAGCGTCCGCTGCTGACCAGGGCAGAATAGAAAAAGGGCGCCTGGCGGGCCAGCCTCCGTTTTTCATCTCTCGTGCAGGCGCGCAAAAATATCAGGCGCTTACACTGTACATCATGAGGTTTGCGAGGCGCGTCCCAGCCAGCTGTCCCAGTCTTTCCACACCGGCTGCAGGCCGCGGGCAGCCAGCGCGCTGGCGACTTCTTCAGGCCGACGGTCATCGTGCGGCGCGAACTGCTCAAGCTCCGGATGGTCGTCGGCGTAACCCCCGGGCTGGGTTTTGGAGAAGGCGCTGACGTTATTGATCGCCAGCGGGATCACCCGGTCGCGGAACCAGGGAGATTCGCGGGTGGATAGCGACAGCTCAACCTCCGGCGCCAGCAGGCGGAAGGCGCAGATGGTCTGCACCAGCTGACGCTCATCCATTAGCGAGGCCGGTTCAATGCCGCCGGCGCAGGGACGCAGACGCGGGAAGGAGACCGAATAGCGGCTGCGCCAGTAGCGTTGCTGCAGCCACAGCAGGTGCTCAGCGACCATAAAGCAATCCACCCGCCAGCTGTCGGAAAGGCCGATCAGCGCGCCAAGGCCGATCTTATCGATCCCCGCCTCGCCCAGGCGATCCGGCGTATCCAGCCGCCAGAAGAAATCCTGCTTTTTCCCTTTCAGGTGGTGCTGAGCGTACATGCTTTCGTGATAGGTCTCCTGATAGACCATCACCCCGTCGAGCCCCAGGGTTTTCAGCTCGGCATACTCGTCGGTCGCCAGCGGCTGCACCTCCATATGCAGCGAGGCAAACTGGCTGCGGATTGCCGGCAGGTGCTGGCGGAAATAATCCATTCCCACCTTGCCCTGATGCTCACCGGTCACCAGCAGCAGATGCTCAAAGCCCAGGTCGCGGATCGCGGCGCACTCGCGGGCAATCTCGGCAGCATCCAGCGTCTTGCGCTTAATGCGGTTGCTCATCGAGAAGCCGCAGTAGGTGCAGTCGTTGGCGCACAGGTTGGAGAGATACAGCGGCACGTAGAAGCTGACGGTATTGCCGAAGCGCTGACGGGTAAGCCGCTGCGCGCGCTGGGCCAGAGGTTCAAGATACCCGGCCGCCGCCGGCGAAAGCAGGGCCATCATGTCGTCGCGGGTCAGCTGTTTGGCTGCCAGCGCCCGTTCGACATCGGCGGCGGTTTTACCGTTGATGCGCAGGCGGATGTCGTCCCACTCCAGCTGCCGCCAGCGATCGCTGAAGGTTTTCATGCCAGCGCCTCCAGGAATCCGGTGAGCGGGCTGGTGGCCTGCGCCTGCGCGCTGCGCGCCCCCGGTCCGGCCTGACGGGCCAGCAAGCCGGCCTCGACCGCCATACGGAAAGCGTGGGCCATGGCCACGGGATCGTCGGCGACGGCAATAGCGGTATTGACCAGCACCGCGTCCGCGCCCATTTCCAGCGCCTGCGCCGCATGGCTTGGGACGCCGATGCCGGCGTCGACCACCACCGGCACCGTCGCCTGCTCGATAATAATCTCCAGCATGGCTTTGGTTTCCAGCCCCTGATTGGAGCCGATCGGCGCGCCCAGAGGCATCACCGCCGCGCAGCCAGCCTCTTCCAGCCGTTTACACAGCACCGGGTCGGCGCCGCAGTAGGGCAGCACCACGAACCCTTCGCGGACCAGCAGCTCCGCCGCTTTCAGGGTTTCAATCGGGTCGGGCAGCAGCCAGCGGGCGTCCGGGTGGATCTCCAGTTTCAGCCAGTGGGTGCCCAAGGCTTCCCGCGCCAGGCGGGCGGCAAACACCGCCTCTTCCGCTGTCTTGGCGCCCGAGGTATTCGGCAGCAGGCTGACTCCCGCCGCCAGCAGCGGGGCGAGGATGGCGTCATTGTGCTGACGTAAATCGACGCGCTTCATCGCCAGGGTGACCAGCTGGCTGCCCGAGGCGCGAATCGCCTCAACCATCACCTCCGGGGCGGCGAATTTGCCGGTACCGGTGAAAAGATGGGATTCAAATGTTTTGTCTGCAATACGTAACATGTCAGCCTCCAGCGATAACCTGAAAAAGCAGGACTCGATCGCCTTCCTGCAAGAGATGATCTTCCCACCGGTCGCGCGGCAGAATGTGTTGATTGAGCGCCAGCGCGACGCCCGGCTGCAGCTGTTCGAGCTGGGTCAGCAGGGCGCTGACGCTGAGATGGTCGGCGCACGCCAGCGGCTCGTCGTTAAACCAGATCTGCATGCCGCCCTCCGCAAATCGGGCAGTCCCGGGAACGCTGTAGCGCCAGGTTACGCCAGTTGCTGGTGCGGGCGTCGAACAGCCGCAGAGTGTTGCGCGGCGTCGTCATGCCGCTGAGCAGCTTAATGGCCTCCAGCGCCTGCAGCGTGCCCATCATGCCGACCACCGGACCGACGATCCCCGCGGTGCGGCAGTTGCGCTGCGGTTCGTCGCTATCCGGCCACAGGCAGCGATAGCAACCCTGCGTCCAGGGGGGGGTGAGCACCATCAGCTGACCGCCGAAGCCGACGGCGCTGGCGGTCACTAACGGGATGTCGAGGGCCACGCAGGCGGCATTGATCGCCTGGCGGGTGACCATGTTATCGGTACAGTCCAGCACCACGTCCGCTTTCGCCACCTCGGCGCGCAGCGCCTCGCCGCTTAATCGCTGCTGGAGCGCAACCAGTTTGATCTGCGGATTTAGCTGGCTGAGCCGCGTCTTTGCCGCCGCGGCTTTTGGCCGATCGATATCCGCGCTGGTGAACAGGATCTGCCGCTGCAGATTGCTGAGATGCACGGCGTCGTCATCGGCCAGGGTCAGCGTCCCGACGCCAGCCCCGGCCAGATAGAGCGCCGCCGGGGAGCCCAGCCCGCCAAGGCCGATAATCAGCACCCGGCTGGCTAACAGCTTCTGCTGCCCCTCGATGGCGATATCCTCCAGCAGCAGCTGACGGCTATAGCGCATAAAGTCGTGATCATTCATCGCCCGCTCCCGCCAGCGCCAGCAGCTGGTCGGTCGCTGCCCGCCAGTCCGCCGCCTGGGTGATGGCGCTGACCACTGCGATGCTGCCGACGCCGGTCGCCAGCACCGCCGGGGCCTTTTCAAGGCTAATTCCGCCGATCGCCACGGTGGGGTAATCCGCCAGGCGTTGGATATGTCTGGCAAGCTGATCGAGCCCCTGCGGCGCGGAGGGCATCTGTTTGGTTTGCGTCGGGAAGACGTGACCCAGGGCGATGTAAGAGGGGCGCGCCGCCAGGGCGACATCAATCTCCATATCGTCATGGGTGGAGACGCCCAGACGTAGCCCGGCTTGGCGGATGGCGCTCAGATCGGTGGTTTCCAGATCTTCTTGTCCGAGATGCACGCCGTAGGCCTGGTGCTTGATCGCCAGTCGCCAGTAATCGTTAATGAACAGCCGGGCGTGATAGCGGCGGCCAAGGGCGATGGCGGCGATGACGTCATCCTCCACCTCGCTGTCGCGTCGGTCTTTGATGCGCAGCTGAATAGTACGCACGCCGGCTTCGAGCAGGCGCTCAATCCACGCCACGCTGTCCACTACCGGGTAGAGTCCGAGACGAAACGGGACGGGTGGAAAATCAGGCTGATACATCAGACTTCCTCCTGTTTCAGGTAGATTTCGCCGCCGCGGGCGCGGAAGTGATGCGACATATCGGCCATGCCGGCGTCGATGGCCTGTCTGGCGGCGTAATCGCGGACTTCCTGAGTGATCTTCATTGAGCAGAATTTCGGACCGCACATGGAGCAGAAGTGGGCAACTTTGCCGGATTCCTGCGGCAGGGTTTCATCGTGATAGGCCCGGGCGGTAAACGGATCCAGCGCGAGGTTAAACTGGTCTTCCCAGCGGAATTCAAAGCGCGCCTTCGACATGGCGTTATCGCGGATCTGCGCCCCGGGGTGACCTTTCGCCAGGTCGGCGGCGTGGGCGGCGATTTTGTAGGTAATCAACCCCTGCTTCACATCCTCTTTGTTGGGCAGGCCGAGATGCTCTTTTGGCGTGACATAGCACAGCATGGCGCAGCCGAACCAGCCGATCATCGCCGCGCCGATGCCGGAGGTGAAATGGTCGTAGCCCGGCGCAATGTCGGTGGTGAGCGGCCCGAGGGTGTAGAACGGCGCTTCGTGGCAGTGCTCCAGCTCTTCGGTCATATTGCGGCGGATCATCTGCATCGGCACGTGGCCGGGGCCCTCGATCATCACCTGCACGTCATACTCCCAGGCGATTTTCGTCAGCTCGCCGAGAGTGCGCAGCTCGGAGAACTGCGCTTCGTCGTTGGCATCCTGAATGGAGCCGGGGCGCAGGCCATCGCCCAGCGACAGCGACACGTCATAGGCGGCGCAGATTTCGCAGATTTCGCGGAAATGCTGGTAGAGAAAGTTTTCCTGATGGTGCGACAGGCACCATTTGGCCATGATTGAGCCGCCGCGTGAAACGATGCCGGTCAGACGCTTCGCGGTCATCGGGACGTAGCGCAGCAGTACGCCGGCGTGAATGGTGAAGTAGTCGACCCCCTGTTCGGCCTGTTCCAGCAGGGTATCGCGGAAGGCTTCCCAGGTGAGGTTCTCGGCGATGCCGTTGACTTTCTCCAGCGCCTGGTAAATCGGTACGGTGCCGATCGGTACCGGGCTGTTACGCAGGATCCACTCGCGGGTTTCGTGGATATAACGGCCGGTGGAGAGATCCATCACCGTATCGGCGCCCCAGCGGGTGGACCAGACCAGCTTCTCGACCTCTTCTTCGATGGAGGAGGTCACCGCCGAGTTGCCGATATTAGCATTCACTTTTACCAGGAAGTTGCGGCCGATAATCATCGGCTCAGACTCCGGGTGGTTGATATTGGCCGGGATGATGGCGCGCCCGGCGGCCACTTCATCACGGACGAACTCAGGGGTAATGTTTTCCGGCAGGCGGGCGCCGAAGCCTTCGCCGGCATGCTGCTGGCGCAGAACTTCGCTGCGAATACGTTCGCGGCCCATGTTTTCGCGAATGGCGATGAACTCCATCTCCGGGGTGACGATCCCCTGGCGGGCGTAGTGCAGTTGGGTAACACATTTGCCGGCAACGGCGCGTTTTGGCTTCAGCTGGCTATTGAAGCGCAGCTCATCAAGGCCGTCATCGGCCAGCCGCGCTTTGGTATAGGCCGAGCTGCGTTCGCTGAGCGGGGCGCAGTCATTGCGCGCGTCGATCCACGGCTGGCGCAGCCTGGCCAGCCCCTGGCGGACATTAATGCCAATATCCGGGTCGCCATAAGGTCCGGAGGTGTCATACACCGGGATCGGTTCGTTGGCTTCGTACTGTGGGTTATTGTTATCGCCGCCGACGAGGGTTGGGCTGAGCTGGATTTCACGCATTGGGACGCGGATATCCGCTTGTGAACCTTGAATGTAGATACGGCGCGAATTAGGGAAAGCAGCGCCTTCCAGCGTATCGATAAATCGCTGCGCGTGCTCGCGTAGCTCACGACGGGTCAGTTTGGTAGTAGACATAGCGCATTCCAGATGAAAAGGACATGGCTTGTCAGACGACGGATGGAGTAACAGATGCGATCGGCCCTGACGGACTGACGCGAACAGCAGTTTACTCTTGTTCCCTTCGCAGGTATTAGCCTGATCAGGTTCCGCGGATCCCGAATTAACGGTCTCAGCCTTTTCCACGTTAGCCTTCACATGGAAAATAAGCACTCCGACAAGATGACATCCCCTCCGGAGAGGGGGAATGAAGGTAAACTACTCGTTAATTGCACACAACTCAAGCGGTCGGGGCAATATTATCGCGCACCTCATCGTTCAGATGATGGGCGACGGCGAGGGCGATCAGTTTATCTTCCAGGGCGAAACGCGCTTCCAGCGACTCGCCGATATCCGACAGCGCCTGCTGAAATTCAAGGTAGTTATCATGATCAATGGCGTTTTCGAGGCAGGTATCGTAGTAGTCCATCATCTGCTGGGTATTGGCTTCCAGCTGCGGGTAAAGCCGGGTGGCGGCTAAAAGTGGGGTATCGCCTTCCATTTCGCCAATAATGCGTTCATAAATACTAAAATGACCGGACGAGAGGTAATCCACCAGACTTTGGCAAAAGTCATCCAGCGCCTTTTCGTTTAGCCGCATAAACGACTCTTTGCCCGGTTTCAGGCCAACCAGATTGTAGTAAGCCACGAGCAGATGCTTACGCACTTGTAGCCAGCGATCGACCAGTTCATTACTACCGCCAACGCGCTCCGTCAGATTTTCCAGCTGGTTTAGCATGATTGACTCCGCTAGTTTTGATTTAAATCTGCTCACCAAAAATGTAAATATAATGTTAACAACATGCCAGTGAAGCAAAGGTAGTGCAATAGATATGGATCGTATTATTGAAAAATTAGATCGCGGCTGGTGGGTTGTCAGTCACGAACAAAAATTATGGTTGCCTGGTGGAGAATTACCACATGGCGAAGCGGTTAATTTCGATCTTGTCGGCCAGCATGCGCTGCATATCGGCGAATGGCAGGGCGATCCGGTGTGGATGGTGCGCCAGGATCGCCGCCATGACATGGGATCGTTACGCCAGGTGCTGGATCAGGATCCGGGACTCTTTCAGCTGGCGGGACGGGGGATCCAGCTCGCCGAATTTTATCGATCGCATAAATTTTGCGGCTACTGCGGTCACCCGATGCATGCCAGTAAAAGCGAATGGGCGATGCTGTGCAGCCACTGCCGTGAACGTTACTACCCGCAAATTGCCCCGTGCATTATCGTCGCTATCCGTCGCGACGATGCGATCCTGCTGGCGCAACATACCCGACATCGCAATGGGATACACACCGTGCTGGCCGGGTTCGTCGAGGTCGGCGAAACCCTCGAGCAGGCCGTTGCCCGTGAGGTGATGGAGGAGAGCGGTATCCGGGTGAAAAATCTGCGCTACGTGACTTCTCAACCGTGGCCGTTCCCGCAGTCGCTGATGACTGCCTTTATGGCGGATTACGCGGAGGGCGATATCGTGGTGGATAAAAAAGAGTTACTCAGCGCGGACTGGTACCGCTATGACGATCTGCCGCTTCTGCCGCCGCCGGGGACGGTGGCGCGCCGGCTTATCGAAGATACCGTCGCGATGTGTCGGGCAGAGTTCGAGTGACATGTTACACTGGGCGTATCAACGCTAAAGGAATGTAAAAATGACCGAACTGAAGAACGATCGTTACCTGCGCGCGCTGCTGCGTCAGCCGGTTGATGTCACCCCGGTGTGGATGATGCGCCAGGCGGGCCGCTATTTACCGGAGTACAAAGCCACCCGTGCGCAAGCGGGCGACTTTATGTCGCTGTGTAAAAATGCCGAGCTGGCCTGCGAAGTGACGCTCCAGCCGCTGCGTCGTTACCCGCTGGACGCGGCGATCCTCTTTTCGGACATCCTGACCATCCCGGACGCCATGGGGCTGGGGCTGTACTTTGAGGCAGGCGAAGGCCCGCGCTTCACCTCGCCGGTGAAAAGCAAAGCCGACGTCGACAAGCTGCCAGTCCCGGATCCCGAGCAGGAACTGGGCTACGTGATGAATGCCGTGCGCACCATTCGCCGCGAACTGAAAGGCGAAGTGCCGCTGATCGGTTTTTCCGGTAGCCCATGGACGCTGGCGACCTACATGGTGGAAGGCGGCAGCAGCAAGGCTTTCACCGTCATCAAAAAGATGATGTACGCCGACCCGCAGGCGCTGCACGCGCTGCTGGATAAGCTGGCGAAGAGCGTCACCCTGTATCTCAACGCGCAGATCAAAGCCGGCGCGCAGTCGGTGATGATTTTTGACACCTGGGGCGGGGTGCTGACCGGCCGCGACTACCAGCAATTCTCCCTCTACTACATGCATAAAATCGTCGATGGCCTGCTGCGGGAAAACGAAGGCCGCCGCGTGCCGGTGACGCTGTTCACCAAAGGCGGCGGTCAGTGGCTGGAAGCGATGGCGGAGACCGGCTGTGACGCGCTGGGTCTCGACTGGACCACCGATATTGCCGATGCCCGTCGTCGCGTGGGCAACAAAGTCGCGCTGCAGGGCAACATGGATCCGTCCATGCTCTATGCGCCCGCCGCGCGTATTGAAGAAGAAGTCGCGACCATCCTCGCCGGCTTTGGTCAGGGGGAAGGCCACGTCTTTAACCTCGGCCACGGCATCCATCAGGACGTTGACCCTGAGCATGCGGGCGTCTTTGTTGAAGCGGTGCATCGTCTTTCCGCACCCTATCACCAGTAGGAGATCAGCCATATGGATTTAGCCGCACTCCGTATCCAACAGCAACAGTTAGCCGCGTCGGTAGAGCGGGCGGATCGACTGGATCGCGACCCGCCAGTATTGATCGGCGGTGCGGATGTCGGGTTTGAGCAGGAAGGGGAAGTCACCCGAGCTGCGATGGTGCTGCTGACCTGGCCTGAACTGGAGCTGGTGGAGTATCAGGTGGCGCGCGTCGCCACCTCCATGCCCTATATTCCCGGCTTTCTCTCGTTTCGCGAAACGCCTGCGCTGCTGGCGGCGTGGGAGCAGCTTTCGCAAAAACCGGACCTGTTGTTTGTTGACGGACACGGTATTTCCCATCCCCGGCGGCTGGGCGTCGCCAGCCATTTTGGCCTGATGATCGACGTGCCGACCATCGGGGTGGCGAAAAAACGGCTGTGTGGAAAAATCGGCGAACTGGGTGATGCCCCCGGCGCGCTGGCCCCGCTGATGGATAAAAATGAACAACTGGCCTGGGTCTGGCGCAGTAAAGTCCGCTGCAACCCGCTGTTTATTAGCACCGGCCACCGGGTGGGCATGGACAGCGCCTTAATGTGGGTCGAACGCTGCATGCGAGGCTATCGTCTGCCCGAGCCGACGCGCTGGGCTGATGCGGTGGCGTCCCGTCGTCCGTCATTTGTGCGTTGGCAAGCAAATCACAGCTGATTCAGGTACACTGCGCCTAATTTCTGACTTCGAGAATTCATCATGTTACAAAACCCGATTCACCTGCGCCTGGAGAAGCTGGAAAGCTGGCAGCATGTCACTTTTATGGCCTGCCTGTGCGAGCGTATGTACCCCAACTACGCGATGTTCTGCAAGCAAACCGAGTTTGGCGACGGCCAGCTGTACCGTCGTATCCTGGATCTGATCTGGGAAACGCTGACGGTCAAAGATGCGAAGGTGAATTTCGACAGTCAGCTGGAGAAACTGGAAGAGGCGATCCCGGCGGCAGATGATTTCGACCTGTACGGTGTTTATCCGGCCATAGACGCCTGCGTGGCGTTGAGCGAACTGATCCATTCCCGTCTGAGCGGCGAAACGCTCGAGCACGCGATCGAGGTGAGCAAAACCTCCATCACCACCGTGGCGATGCTGGAAATGACCCAGGAAGGCCGCGAAATGACCGACGAAGAGCTGAAAGCGAACCCGGCGGTAGAGCAGGAATGGGACATTCAGTGGGAAATTTTCCGCCTGCTGGCCGACTGCGAAGAGCGTGACCTTGAGCTGATAAAAGGCCTGCGCGCGGACCTGCGTGAGGCCGGCGAGAGCAATATTGGTATAAATTTTCAGCAGTGAGACCAGAAAACGTGATTTACCGCCTGAATTGTAGCGTCTGAAGGCTTCCATTCCGCCCCCCGTCTGGTCTACATTTGGAGGGCGAAAAAAAGTGGCTATCGGTGCGTGTATGCAGGAGGGTGCTTTTTTGGCATTTCCGTCGCACTCGATGCTTAGCAAGCGATAAACACATTGTAAGGATAACTTATGAACAAGACTCAACTGATTGATGTAATTGCGGACAAAGCTGACCTGTCCAAAGCACAGGCTAAAGCTGCCCTGGAATCTACCCTGGCTGCAATTACTGAGTCTCTGAAAGAAGGTGATGCTGTTCAACTGGTTGGTTTCGGTACCTTCAAAGTGAACCACCGCGCTGAGCGTACTGGCCGCAACCCGCAGACCGGTAAAGAGATCAAAATCGCTGCAGCTAACGTGCCGGCATTTGTTTCTGGCAAAGCACTGAAAGACGCAGTTAAGTAAGACCGCGTGGCAGTGAACAGTTTTATCGAAGGGGCTATTAAGCCCCTTTTGTCTGTCTGGCGCCGGCCTCTGGCGCTGGCGGGCATCCTGTTGCTAACTGCCTGCAGCCATAACGCGTCGCTACCACCGTTTACCGCCAGCGGTTATGCGGACAACCAGGGGGCGATGCGTATCTGGCGTAAAGATTCTGGCGATGAAGTCCATCTTCTCGCCGCCTTCAGCCCGTGGCGTCACGGGGACACCTCGACCAGCGAATATCGCTGGCAGGGCGATCAGCTGACGCTTATTGAACTCAATGTTTACGGCAAGCCGCCGGAACATATTCGCGCCCGCTTTGACGCGCAGGGCGATCTGAGCTTTATGCAGCGGGAAGTTGACGGGCAGAAGCAGCAGCTCTCCAGCGACCAGGTCGCGCTGTACCGTTATCGCGCCGAGCAGATCCGCCAGACCAGCGACGCCCTCCGTCAGGGTCGGGTCGTCCTGCGTCAGGGGCGCTGGAACGCCGCCGCGCATACCGTGCTGACCTGCGAAGGGCAGACGGTGACGCCCGACCTCGATAGTCGGGCGCTGGCGCACATTGAACGCCGCCAGAGCCACGCTTCCGCCGCGGTGAGCATTGCCTGGCTTGAGGCGCCGGAAGGCTCTCAACTGCTGCTGGTGGCCAATGAAAACTTCTGCACCTGGCAGCCGACGGAAAAAAGCTTCTAACCTTTACCAGTGATTCATGCCCATATGACCGCCGCCGCTACCGCGACAGCCGCCATATCCCATGCCTGCGCCGCGGGGAACGCCTGCCTCAGCCAGCGCGAGATCAAATTTCACCCGCTGCTGATCCAGCTTCTGGCGTAAGCCTTCCATCTCCTGAGCGACGGCTTCAATCTTGCCGCTGTCCGGCTTTTGCGCCGTGAGCAGCGCATTGTACTCATAGCGTTTGGACTGCAGCTGCTGGCGAAGGGCGCTGGTTTGCGCATAGTAGTCATTATGCAGCTTTTGCGCGGTAGCCTGCTGCTCCTGGGTCAGCTGGCTGTAGCCCTGGTTGCCCATCCCGTTATTGTTGCCCCAGTGGTGGTTGGCCCAGGCCGCGTTGCTGCCGAAGGACAGCGCGGCAAGGGTGACGAGGGCGAGAGATAAGTTACGGTTCCGTTTCATGGCATTTTCTCCTGTGTGGTTTCTCTCGGTATTGCATCTTCCATGCCAGCCTGAAAAAGCCCGTCCGAACAGGTCTGCCGAGGCCGTGGCAGAGAAGGCGAGTAAAAATGACCCGTTCCGCCCGGGACCGGCGAGTCATTTTTACTCGCTAAAGCGCAGGCGATATGTTTGAGAGCAGGTTTGGCCGTGCGGAAACATGGCATGATTTCTGCTGAAAGATCCTGCTGATAGCGAAAAGGAGATGACAAGGACTCGCCGATGAAGATCAAACCTTTTTCCCGGGACGCTGCCGCTGGCGCGCTGAGCTGGCTGCTGACCGGTACGGTGGTGCTGCTGGTGGTGCTGTTCTCCGCGATGATCGTCCGCGATTACGGTCGTGAGACGACCGCCGCCCGACACACTATTGAGGAGAAGGGGAGCGTACTGATCCGCGCGCTGGAGTCCGGCACGCGCGTCGGCATGGGAATGCGGATGCATCACGCGCAGCTGCAGGCCCTGCTGGAAGAGATGGCCTGGCAGCCGGGCGTCCTGTGGTTCGCGGTGACTGATGACAATGGCAGCATCATCGCTCACAGCGATCCGCAGCAGGTGGGCCAAACGCTCTACAGCCCCGCGCAGATGCGTGCGCTGGCGGTTGGCGAACAGGCGCGCTGGCGGCGGCTTAGCGAGCCGCAGCCGGCCATGGAGGTCTATCGCCAGTTTCGCCCGCTCAATCCGGCCCGCGGCCACCATAGGGGCATGATGAATCGCGGCGACAGCGCCCTGGCTCAAGCCACCGTCCCGCAGGTGATTTTTATCGCCTTTGATAGCCGTGAGCTGGATGCCGCGCAGGCCCGCGGGCAGCGGAATATGGTCATCATGCTGGGCGCCGCCGCGCTGGTGACAGCGGCAACGATCCTCGCCCAGTTCTGGTTCCGCCGCTATCGCCGCTCGCGGAAACAACTGCTGGAGGCGATGGCCCGCAAAGAGAAACTGGTGGCGCTTGGCCATCTGGCGGCGGGCGTGGCGCATGAGATCCGCAATCCACTCTCGTCGATTAAAGGGCTGGCGAAATATTTTGCCGAGCGCACGCCGCCGGGCGGCGAGTCGCATCAGTTAGCGCGGGTGATGGCCAAAGAGGCCGACCGCCTGAACCGGGTGGTCAGCGAACTGCTGGAGCTGGTCCGGCCCGCGCATTTAAATTATCAGCCGGTGGATATCAACGCGCTTATCCACCACTCATTACAGCTGATCAGCCAGGATGCGCAGAGTCGCGGGATCGCGCTGCAATTCACTCCGCGCCCGGAGCTCTCCACGATCAACGCCGATGCCGACCGCCTGAACCAGGTGCTGTTGAACCTGTACCTGAACGCGATGCAGGCGATTGGCCGTGACGGCGTCATTCGCGTATCGGCAAGCGAAGCTGACCGTCAGCGGATGAAAATCGTCGTCGCAGATAGCGGTAAAGGGATGACTGCCGAAGAGCTGCAGGCCATCTTCACCCCCTATTTCACCACCAAAGCGGACGGCACCGGGCTGGGGCTGGCGGTGGTGCAGAATATTATCGAACAACATGGCGGGACGATCCGCGCCGAAAGTCAGCCGGGGGCCGGAGCGATATTTACGCTTTGGCTACCGATTGATGCTCAACGGAGGGAAGATGAGCAGCGATAAGGTACAGATTCTGGTTGTCGATGATGACATCAGCCACTGCACGATCCTGCAGGCGCTGCTGCGCGGCTGGGGCTATCAGGTGGTATTAGCCCACAACGGCCTGCAGGCGCTGGAGCTGATCCATCAGCAGGTCTTCGACCTGGTGCTGTGCGATATTCGCATGGCGGAGATGGACGGTATCGCGACATTAAAAGAGATTAAAGCCTATAACCCGGCGATCCCGGTGCTGATCATGACGGCATTCTCCAGCGTCGATACGGCGGTGGAGGCCATCAAGTCCGGGGCGCTGGATTATCTGATTAAACCGCTGGATTTTGACACGTTACAGCAGACGTTAGTCCAGGCGCTGGCACACACCCGGCATAGCGAGGGCGAACACCCCGCCGCAGCGAGTTCGCGTTGGGGCATGATAGGCGACAGCCCGGCGATGCAGGCGCTTCTTAATAATATTACGCTGGTAGCCCCTTCGGATGCGACGGTGCTGATCTATGGAGAGTCGGGAACCGGTAAGGAACTGGTGGCGCGCGCCATCCACGCCTGCAGCGGGCGCGGTGATAAGCCGCTGGTGACGCTCAACTGCGCGGCGCTGAATGAGTCGCTACTGGAGTCGGAACTCTTCGGCCATGAAAAAGGGGCGTTTACCGGCGCGGATAGGCGACGTGAAGGGCGCTTTGTCGAAGCGGATGGCGGCACGCTGTTCCTCGATGAAATTGGCGATATCTCGCCATTGATGCAGGTCCGGCTGCTGCGGGCGATTCAGGAGCGGGAGGTGCAGCGGGTCGGCAGCAACCAGACGCTTGCCGTTGATGTGCGGCTGATCGCCGCCACCCACCGCAACCTCGCGGAAGAGGTAAGCGCCGGGCGTTTTCGCCAGGATCTCTATTACCGGCTGAACGTCGTGACTATTGAGATGCCGCCTCTGCGCCGGCGCCGGGAAGATATTCCGCCGCTGGCGCAGCACTTTCTCAAACGCTATGCCGAACGCAATCGTAAGGCGGTAAAGGGGTTCACGCCACAGGCGATGGACCTGCTGATCCACTACTCCTGGCCGGGTAACATTCGCGAGCTGGAAAACGCGGTGGAGCGGGCGGTGGTGCTACTGACCGGGGACTATATCTCCGGGCGGGAATTGCCGCTGGCGATCGCGGGTACGCCGCTGCCGTCAGGCGGGAGCGAGGAGGGGCTGATTCAGCCGCTAGTGGAAGTCGAAAAAGAGGTGATTCTGGCGGCGCTGGAAAAAACGGGCGGCAACAAAACCGAAGCCGCCCGTCAGTTAGGCATTACGCGGAAAACGCTGTTGGCGAAACTTAGCCGTTAGCCTTTTCGCGCTCAATGGCGCGCCAGCCGATATCGTTTCGGCTAAAGCTGCCATCCCAGCGAATATCGGTCAGCAGCTGATAGGCGCGCTGCTGCGCCTGCGCTACGGTATCGCCCAGGGCGGTGACGCACAGTACGCGCCCGCCGTTGGTGACCACGCGCTGGTCGTCAGACAGTTTCGTGCCGGCGTGGAAGACTTTACCGTCTGCCGCTTCCTGCTGCGGCAGGCCATGGATCTCATCGCCCGTGTTGTAGTTGCCCGGATAGCCGCCGGCGGCAACCACTACCCCCAGCGATGCGCGGTCATCCCACTCGGAGGTTTTCTCATCCAGCTTGCCGGCGCAGGCGGCGAGGCACAGCGCTACCAGGTCAGATTTCATGCGCAGCATGATCGGCTGGGTTTCCGGATCGCCAAAGCGGCAGTTGAACTCAATGACCTTTGGGTTGCCCTGCTTGTCGATCATCAGACCGGCATACAGGAAACCGGTATAGGTGTTGCCTTCCGCGGCCATGCCCTTCACGGTTGGCCAGATAATACGCTCCATGGTGCGCTGATGGACTTCATCAGTCACGACCGGCGCCGGAGAATAAGCGCCCATCCCACCGGTGTTCGGGCCGGTATCGCCGTTGCCGACGCGTTTGTGATCCTGGCTGGTGGCCATCGGCAGGACGTGCTCGCCGTCGACCATCACAATGAAGCTGGCCTCTTCGCCATCGAGGAACTCTTCAATGACGATGCGGTGTCCGGCGTCGCCAAAGGCGTTACCGGCCAGCATGTCTTTGACCGCCGCTTCGGCTTCCTCAAGGGTCATCGCCACGATAACGCCTTTACCCGCCGCCAGACCGTCGGCTTTGATGACGATCGGCGCGCCTTTCTCCCGCAGATAAGCCAGCGCAGGCTCGACCTCGGTGAAGTTCTGGTATTCCGCCGTCGGGATATGATGACGGGCGAGGAAATCTTTGGTGAAGGCTTTTGAGCCTTCCAGCTGCGCCGCGCCTTCGGTTGGCCCAAAGATGGCGAGCCCGGCGGCACGGAACGCGTCGACCACGCCAATGACCAGCGGCGCTTCCGGACCAACGATGGTCAGGTCGATATTTTCATCCTGAGCGAAGCGCAGCAGCGCCGGAATATCGGTGACGCCGATGGCGACGTTTTGCAGCGACGGCTCCAGCGCGGTACCTGCGTTGCCCGGCGCAACGTAGACGGTATCAACCAGCGGCGATTGGGCCGCTTTCCAGGCCAGGGCGTGTTCACGCCCGCCGTTGCCGATTACTAATACTTTCATCTGCAGCTCCATGAATTAATGGCGGAAGTGGCGCATATCGGTGAAGATCATGGCGATGCCGTGTTCGTCAGCGGCGGCAATCACTTCGTCGTCGCGGATAGAGCCGCCCGGCTGGATAACGCAGGTGATGCCGACCGCAGCCGCGGCGTCAATCCCGTCGCGGAACGGGAAGAAGGCATCGGAGGCCATGGCGGAGCCTTTCACTTCCAGACCTTCGTCACCTGCTTTAATCCCGGCAATTTTCGCCGAGTAGACGCGGCTCATCTGGCCGGCGCCTATGCCGATGGTCATATTGTCTTTGGCATACACGATGGCGTTGGATTTGACGAATTTCGCCACTTTCCAGCAGAACAGCGCATCGCGCAGCTCTTGCTCGCTCGGCTGACGTTTACTGACCACTCGCAGTTCGCCTGCGGTGACCATACCGAGATCGCGGTCCTGAACCAGCAGGCCGCCGTTGACACGTTTGAAATCGAGACCGGCAACGCGCGCTTCCCACTGACCGCAGGTCAGTACGCGGACGTTCTGCTTCGCGGCAGTGATTTTCAGCGCTTCTTCGCTGGCGGACGGGGCGATGATCACCTCGACAAACTGGCGAGAGATGATCGCCTGCGCGGTGTCGGCATCCAGTTCGCGGTTGAAGGCGATGATGCCGCCGAACGCGGAGGTCGGGTCGGTTTTGTATGCGCGATCGTAGGCGTCAAGGATCGAGTCGCTGACGGCAACGCCGCACGGGTTAGCGTGCTTAACGATCACGCAGGCCGGTTCGTTGAACTCTTTCACGCACTCCAGCGCCGCATCGGTATCGGCAATATTGTTATAGGAGAGCGCTTTACCCTGCAGCTGGGTAGCGGTTGCCACGGAAGCTTCTTTGACATTCTCTTCTATATAGAAGGCAGCCTGCTGGTGGCTGTTTTCGCCGTAGCGCATATCCTGCTTCTTAATGAAGTTCAGATTCAGGGTGCGTGGGAAGCGGCCAGCGGCTTCTTTGCTTTCGCCGTGATAGGCCGGAACCATGCTGCCGAAGTAGTTGGCGATCATGCTGTCGTACGCGGCGGTGTGTTCGAAGGCTTTAATGGCGAGGTCGAAGCGGGTGTCCAGCGTCAGGGAGCCTTCGTTGGCGTCCATTTCATTAATGATGGCGGTGTAGTCGCTGCTCTTCACCACGATGGCGACATCTTTGTGGTTCTTCGCCGCGGAGCGGACCATGGTTGGGCCGCCGATATCGATGTTTTCCACCGCGTCTTCCAGCGAGCAGCCTTCACGCGCGACGGTTTGGGCAAACGGATAGAGGTTAACGACCACCATATCGATAGGCGCGATACCGTGCTGCTGCATGATGCCATCATCCTGACCGCGACGACCGAGGATGCCGCCGTGTACTTTCGGATGCAGGGTCTTCACGCGTCCATCCATCATTTCCGGGAAACCGGTGTAGTCAGAGACTTCGGTTACCGGCAGGCCTTTATCTGCCAGCAGGCGGGCGGTGCCGCCGGTGGACAGCAGCTCGACACCACGAGCGGAAAGCGCCTGCGCGAATTCGACGATACCGGCCTTGTCAGAAACACTGAGCAGAGCGCGGCGGACTGGACGACGTTGTTGCATGGTATTAAATCCCCAGGATTTGAACATTACAGAGAGCGTTAGGTGAGTTTTTGCCTAAAAACTCACCTAACGCACCCAACCGGGCATCCGTGTCATAGCGCGGCATTGTAACGAAAACGTTTGCGCAACGCTCGCGAATTTTTATCTTTCTCTTTAGGCCGATGGTTCTCCTTCTATGTAGCTGCCGATCCGCGGGGCGTTCGGTCATGTTTTGACGCTCTCCTGTGGATAATTCTGTGTGTAAAGAGGTATAAAGCGGGGTTTTGCTGGGGAATGCAGCAGTCAGTCATTTTTCTGCCATTTTTCTATTGCGGGCGCTCGAGAACTCCCTATAATGCGCCTCCATCGACACGGCAGATGTGAATCACTTCACACAAACAGCCGGTTCGGTTGAAGAGAAAAATCCTGAAAAACGGGTTGACTCTGAAAGAGGAAAGCGTAATATA